>NZ_JAVKPH010000001.1:0-407380 GCF_031432425.1 Ruixingdingia sedimenti
CCCGAACTTCTGGACCAGATACCACCCGACCAGGAGATCGCCAGCGTCACGGCAGATGGTGCTTTCGACACCCGCAAATGCCACGACGCCATTGCGGCCCGTGGCGCCGCCGCGATCATTCCGCCCCGCAAGAACGCCAAACCCTGGAAACCCGACAGCCCTGGAGCGGTCGCCCGCAACGAAATCCTGCGCACATCGAAGCGCGTCGGCAGAACCATCTGGCGACGATGGAGCGGGTATCACCGCCGAAGCCGCGCAGAAACCAAGATGCACTGCGTCAAGCTGCTGGGCCAGCGCCTCTCCGCCCGCGAGTTCGACCGTCAGGTCGCGGAGTTCCAGGTGCGTGTCGCCGTCTTGAACGGCTTCACCGCACTCGGAACGCCCATCACGGAAGTCACAGGATAAGTCTGTCCGGGGAAAGGGGAACTCCGGCCCTCAGCCGATTTGTGCAACAGAGCCTCGCGGATGAACTCATTCACGGCAGCTTCGACAAAACGCGTTTCACCGGTTGCGAGTGACTTTTTCAGGGCAGCGAGGCGCCTTGATCGCAGATTTGCGTCGTCTGTCCGGGCGCGCGCCTTCAATTCGAAGTCGGTATAGACGTTGAATGCGCTGGTCAGTCGGGTGTCGGCATCCACTTCGCCCGCTTCGATGCGCTCGAAGACTTTCTCGCGCTCCTGCTCGATTTCTTCTGGCGTAGGCATGGCTGCGCGTCGCGCAGCGTCATCTGCCAAGGTCTTGGTGTATTGCTCCCAGACCGCATTCTCGGTGTCTGCTTCGGTCAGGGTCCGAAGAACAGGGTCTGGCGTGGGATGGGCGGTTTCGTCGGAGATGAGCGTCGTGGCGTCATGACGTGCATCTACCGTGGTCGTCGACCGTGCGTAGTCCAGTTTGGCTTGTAGACGGGCGACCGCAGCAGCGTGATTTCGGTCGGCTATCCGAAGGTCACCGCCCAGCGGTTCGATCAGCTCGGTCTTGTTGCCGAACAGCGGTCGGAGCTTGACCGGGATCGCGATCCGCGCCCAGAATCGACCGTCCTTCTCTTTCCAGTGACGCCGCTTCGCTGCCATCGCACAACCCAATTCTGGCACCTGTTCTGGCACTAGAAATGGCACCAAGCACTTGAAGGCAAGGGGTCTTTTTTAGATCAAGGGGTTAGGATGGTGCTGTGAGAGAGGATTGAACTCTCGACCTCTCCCTTACCAAGACTGTGGTTCACACGGTTTTCCTGAGAAAACAGCCGATTTTGCTTGTGATCAAACCGTCCATGTTCCCGGTGTGTTCATGGGTTTCCGTGCGGTTTCTGTGCGGGGGATCTGGGCATGATGGGGCCGGAAATGGAAAGCCCCGCTGCCGTTGGCGCGGCACACGGGGCGAATAGCGAAGCGGTCCAGCTTGCTTCGCAGATCATCGCAGATTTCACGGGCGAAGTCCATTCCGCCGATCACCTGGTTGATCTGATCTCGCTGGCTCAGGACGCCATCGAAAGCAACCGACCCACCGAACAGAGCCTGGCAGAGGCGCGGTCCTATCTGATCGAGGCGCTGGACCTGATCGAGGGGGCGGCGCAATGAACGCGGCTCTCAAAAAGCACCTGTCGGACCTGCAAACGAAAGCCCTGCAAGCCACCTGCCTGTCGGAAGCCCTGAACGCGGTGATCGACTACCGGGAACACCATGACATTGCGGTGGCTCTGCTTGAGAAGATCCATGCCCTTGCGGACGATCTGAACAACGGCCTCGACAGCATGAGCCTTTCGCGGGCGGTCGAGGGCTGACAGCGTGAATATTCCGGCAGGCCGTAAAAGCGGCGCCGGGGAATTTACGGCCTGCCCGAAAACTTCCCGGCCCCGCGGCTACATCGAGCATTACAACCCCCAGGCCAAGACGCGCGAGCTTCTGGCGCAGGCTCAGGCCGTGCTGGACGAATACCGCCAATACTGGCCCCTGACCTGCCGCCAGATATTCTATCGGCTGGTCGGTGCGCATGGCTATGACAAGACGGAGGCGGCCTATGGTCGCCTCTGCCACCACCTTGCCAATGCCCGCCGGGCGCGGTTGATCCCGTTCGCTGCGATCCGCGACGATGGCGTGACCACCTATCGCAGGGACCATTTCGACGACAAGGATGCCTTCCTGCGGCACGTCCGGCGTCTCGGGCAGAACTACACCCGCAACAAGCTGGCCGATCAGGAACACCATATCGAGGTGTGGTGCGAGGCGGCGGGGATGTTGCCTCAACTCGACGATGTGGCCGAGCCTTATTCGGTGAAGGTCTATTCCTCGGGTGGCTTCGACAGCCTGACCGCCAAGAAGGACTTGGCCGACCGCATTTGCCGGATCGAGAAACCGACCGTCATTCTGCACCTGGGTGATTACGACCCGAGCGGCGAATCCATCTTCGACAGCGTGGCCGAGGACGTGGCCGCATTTGTCGATGCCGACCGCAGGCACGGGCTTATCACTGTCCAATTCGAGCGGGTGGCGCTGACCTCGGCGCAGGTGCGGCAATTCGATCTGCCTACCGCGCCGCCGAAGGCTACGGATAGCCGATCAAAGACGTGGACCGGCGGCACCTGCCAGCTTGAGGCGCTACCCCCGAACATCATTGCCGACATTCTTCGCGAGGCAATCGAACGGCACATCGACTTCATTCAATACGGTGTCGATCAAGCCAGCGAAGAACGCGAGCGGGAAGAAATCCAGACCCTGCTTCTGGCCCCGCCCCGAGACTGACCAACCCCGCCCCCGTGCCTCGGGCGCGGTGCGGGGGCGTCAATCCATCGGAGCAGACCGGAGGCCGATCCGGGCATATCCCTTCACCCGCCCTAGCTTCTGACCGCTTGAGCGAAATCATCGGTGGTTTGCCCGGCACCTAAGCCAAGACGGGCGATGACGATCCGGGGACTTTTAACCCACCCCGTGCTGAACCGGCTCCTGCTAGGCCAGCACAGAAGCGCGACTATAAACCCACCGGAGGGATGCCAAGCCAAGGCGGCGCGGCGGATTCTACCGGGGACCGGAAACGGGGACGGCTCCCACGACCGGGCTGAGTGTAAAGCTCAGGGCGACGGCTTGGCCCCTTCCGGTGACTAGGGGCATCGCGTGGATACGGATCGCGGCAGCGCAGGGCTGTTCCTGAGGCCGGCTTACCCGGTCGCCTACCTTCCTGGGTAGTGGGGGCAGTAGCGGGTGGCCGGATTATGTCCAAACGCAATGAGGTAGAATAATACCCCATCATGTGATAGGAACAATGTATGAACCTGTCCGACCTTCTCACCGCCGCCAAGCTCCATGCCCGCGTCGATCACGACGAGGACGACCCCGACATGCTGCTGATGCTGGCCGCTGCGGCGGGTGATGTGGCCCATGCTGCGGAATACACCCTGCCCGCGCTGGCGGCTGATCTGCCTGCCGACCTCAAGCTGGCAATCATCGACCAGGCGGCAATGCTGTTCGATGCGCGGGCGCAGGACACCGAGCGCCCCGTGGGCCTGTCACTGGCTGCGGCCCGTATCGTGGCCCGGTATCGTGGGGTGCGGCTATGCCTGCCACCGCCTGCGGCCGAGTGAACCGCCCGAGGGGGCGACCCCGACATGATGGCCTGATGCCCGGATCTGCCGAGGCAAAGGCGGCTGATGCCCTGCGATCTGGTCCCAATGCCCCCAAGTCGGGCGGCCAAGGGACCGGCGGTCTGGATGTTCCTTTCTCTCTCCTGAAAAAAATCCGGGAAAAAATCCGGCTGACCGTGCGCTGGCTTTTCTGGGCCTGCTGCATGTGCCCGAGGGGCGCACCGCCGGGAAGCGCCTCAAGCTGGCCGAGTTCCAGCGGCAGTTCGTGCGCGGCTCTCTCGCCCCCGGCGTGATGGTCGGGGTTTTGTCAATCGGTCGCGGCAATGCAAAGACTGCGCTGGCGGCGGGCCTTGCCCTGGGCGAGCTGGTCGGCGCTCTCGAGGCAAAGCCTCAACCGAAACGGGAAATCCTGTTCGCGGCCCGGAACCGGGATCAGGCGCGGACGGCGTTCAACTTCCTTGTCGGCTATATCCAGGGGCTGCCCGAGGAAGATCAGGCGCTGTTCACGATCCGGCGCGGCTCCAAGCTCGAGGTTGAGTTCGAGGGCAACGGCGGCGGGCTGGCCCGTGTCATCGCGGCAGATGGCAAGTCCATTCTGGGCGGTGCCCCGACCTTGGCAATCCTTGACGAGCGGGCGGCATGGGTGGCCGAAAAGGGCGATGCGCTCGAGAACGCCATTCTGTCGGGCCTCGGCAAGCGTGACGGGCGGGCGCTGATTATCTCGACCTCTGCCCCTGACGATGCGAACACCTTCTCCCGCTGGCTGGATGAACCGCCGCCGGGCACCTACCGGCAGGAACACCGGCCCGCCTTCGGCCTGCCTGCCGACGATCTGGAAAGCCTGCTGCAAGCCAACCCCGGCGCGACCGAGGGCATCGGCTCGACCCCTGACTGGCTGGTGGCGCAGGCGCGGCGGGCGATTGCACGGGGCGGCTCTGCGCTCTCGAGCTTCCGCAACCTGAACCGCAACGAACGGGTTTCGACCGAGGACCGTTCCGTGCTGGTCACGGTTGACGAATGGCTGGCGGCAGAGGTTTCGCCCGACGATCTGCCCGAGCGTTCCGGCCCCTGCATCCTCGGCGTTGACCTCGGCGGCAGTCGCTCCATGTCGGCGGCGGCGTTCTACTGGCCCGACACCGGACGGCTGGAAGCCCTCGGCACCTTCCCGGCAACCCCTTCGCTGGCAGATCGCGGCGCGTCCGATGGCGTGAGCGACCGATATTGCCAGATGCAGGAACGGGGCGAACTGTCCGTCATGGGCGAGGCGACCGTGCCACCCGGCCCGTGGCTGGCGCAGATCGTGGCGCATCTGGACGGGATCGTGCCGGATTGCATCGTCGGCGACCGTTTCCGCCATGCCGAATTCACCGAGGCGATGCAGGCGGCAGGGCTTGGCCGTGTCCCGTTCATCTGGCGGGGGTTCGGCTGGAAGGACGGGGCCGAGGACATCGAGCGGTTCCGCCGGGCGCTGTTCGACGGGGAAGTGATCTGCACCCCGTCCATGCTTCTGCGCTCTGCCTTCTCGGATGCAATCACACTGGTTGACCCGGCAGGCAACCACAAGCTGGCGAAAGCCCGCTCTCTGGGCCGGATCGACGCGGCGGCGGCTTCGGTGCTGGCGGTGGCGCAGGGTGCCCGGATGAAGGCCGCACCAACCCGGAAAGCGAGGGCGCTATGGCTGTGAACCTTGACCGCCAGGTGCAGTTCCAGCGCCGTGTCGGCGTCAACGGCCCCTATGGCTATGAATACTCTTGGCATGACCACGGCGACCCGATCCGGGCGGCGCGGCATGACGTTTCGGACAATGAGCGGGCTGTGGCCGGGTGGATCGAATCCACGCTGGTTTCGCGCTTCACCGTCCGATCTTCGGCCTTCACCCGCGACCTGACCCCGATTGACCAGTTCACCCATGACGGCCTGACCTGGGACATTCAGGGCATCAAAGAGGCCTGGCTTGGCCGGTTCCGGTTCCTCGAGATAACGGCGAGGGCGCGGACCGATGGCTAAGGACCGGCGCGAATATGCGCGGCACTCCAAGCGCGTGACCTCGACCGCCCGCTGGCAGGTGCTGCGGCACGCGATCCTCGAGCGTGACGGCTGGACATGCTCCTGCGGCTGCGGCGAGCGGCGGCGGCTCGAGGTGGACCACATTCTGCCCGTCAGGACGCACCCCGAGCTGGCCTATGACCCGGCCAATCTCCAGGCGCTGGCACCCGCCTGTCACACGAAAAAGACCCGCCTCGAGTGCGGACACAAAGAGAAATCACCCGAGCGCAAGGCTTGGGCCGATGCCGTTGCCGATCTGGCTGCGGACCCTGCAACCCCGGCGATGGAGTAAATCATGCTGGATTCTGTGAAGATTGCCAAACGGCAAAGCGAAATCCGCCAAGCTCTTGCGGCTCTGGCGAACAAGGAAGCCCCGACCGAGGATGAGGTGCGCCAGATGGGCGACCTTGACCGCGAGTATGGCACCAACGAAACCCGGTATAGGGCGGCGCTGGTGGCCGAGGATGGTGAACGCCGCGAGGCTGGCCGCGATCTGGAAACCCGCTCCGACCGCCAATTCGCTGATCTGGTGGCCGGGTTCGAGCTGCGGCAAGCGGTTCTGGCTCTGGACGAGGGCCGGGCGCTCTCGGGCCGCACGGCGGAAGTGGTGCAAGAGCTGCGCAATTCCGGCGGCTATCGCGGCATCCCCGTGCCCCTGATGGCGCTGGAACAACGGGCGGGCGAAACCGTTGCGGCCGGCACCCCCGACCCGCTGCAAACCCGGCCGATCATCGACCGGCTGTTCCCCGGCTCTGTCGCGGCGCAGATGGGTGCGCAGATGATCCAGATCGGCACCGGCGCGATTGAATGGCCGGTGACGACCAGTGCCGTGACCGCAGGCTGGGCGAACGGCGAACTGGCGGCTGTCGCTGGCCCGACCGCCTACGCCACAACCGACAAGGCGCTGAAACCGGAACAGCATCTGGGCATCACCATGCGGATCAGCCGCAAGGCCATGCTGCAATCCGGCGAGGCGCTGGAACAGGCGATCCGGCGCGACATGTCCGGCACGATGGCAGCCGAACTGGACAAGGCGATTTTCCTTGGCACAGGACTGCTGGGCCAGCCGCTGGGCGTCATTCCCGGCGTTGCGACCTACGGTATCACCTCGACCGATGCGGCGGGCATGGCATCCTGGGCGGCCCTGCGGGCGGCCGTGGTGCGGTTCATGGGCGCGAACGCGGCGGCCGGTCCTGGCGCGGTCAAGGCGCTGGTGCGGCCGGAACTGTGGGGCTTCCTGGATGGCGTGGAAGCCTTCGCGGGTTCGGGCGTCACGGAATGGGATCGCCTGTCGGCGCAGCTGGGCGGCATCGTCCAGACGACCAACGCACTTGCGGCACCGAGCGGCACCGCCCCGGCACCGCTGGAAACCCAAGTCCTGCTGACGACCAACGCGGGCGGCGTGGCCCCGATCTTCGTGGGCCTTTGGGGTGCGGTGGACCTGATCCGCGACCCGTATTCCGATGCCACCTCGGGCGGTCTGCGCCTGACCGCCTTGACCACCGCTGACGTGACCGTTGCGCGCGGCGCACAGCTCGAGCTTGTCACCGGGCTTGAGCTGGCCCTGCCCGAGGAAGAGGAAAGCTGATGCTCTGGGGCGGTAATCTCGGCGCTTTGGAGATCCGGGCAGAAGGCGGGGAAACCCGCCTGACCGCCCGTTTCCCTTATGGTGCGCAAACTGAGCTGGCACCGGGGCGGCACGAGGTTATCGCCCCTCGGGCCTTCGCTGGCCGGATCGAGGCGGGCGAGGACATTCACCTGCTGGCCGGGCATGACTATGAAAAGCCTCTCGCCTCACGGGCGGCGGGCACCCTCAAAATAGAGGACACCCCCGAAGGCGTCACGCTCGAGGCGCGGATTGCGGGCGGCACGTCATGGGCGCGAGACTTCCTTGCGGCCCATGCAAGCGGGTTGATCCGTGGGTTGTCGCCGGGGTTCCGCGTCCAGCCGGGCGGCGAGCGGATCGAGACGCGGGGCGATGGCCTCTTGCGCACCGTGACGCGGGCGCAGGTGTTCGAGTTCTCGGCGGTGACGGTTCCGGCCTATCCCTCGGCGCAGATCGAGGCGCGGGCATGGGAAACGCATCAGGACCGGCAACCCGTGCGGGGTGCGGTTCACCCCCTCAATCGGTGGAGGGCCTGACATGGGGTTCATGGACCTTTTCCGGCGCAAGCCTGTCGAAACCCGCTCGAGCGGCACCGGCTACACGGCGCAGATCATCGCGGCCCGCTCTGCCTTCCTGACCGGATCGGCGGGCCTTGGCGAGCTGACCGCCGCTGTCCAGTCCTGCGTGATGCTCTGGGAAGGCGGGCTTGCCCTGGCTGATGTGCGGGGCACCGATCTGTTGACCCGCCGCACCTTGGCAATCACCGCCCGCTCTCTGGCGCTCCGGGGCGAGGCGGTGTTCCTGATCCGCGACCGGCTTATCCCGGCGACCGATTGGGACTTGACCACGGCTGACGGGGTGCCCCGGTCCTACCGGCTGCAAATCCCCGAGGTGGGCGGCCCGCGCTCTGAAATCGCGCTGGCGGGCGAGGTGCTGCATTTCAGGATCGGTTCCGATGCTGTCACCCCTTGGGCGGGCACCGCTCCCTTGCGGCGGGCGACCCTCTCGGCGCAGCTCATGGCCGAGATTGAAACCGCCCTGCGTGACGTGTTCCGCGATGCCCCGCTAGGCTCTCAAATCGTGCCCATGCCCGAAGGCTCTGCCGACGACATGGAAGCCCTGCGGCAAGGGTTCCGGGGCAAGAGGGGCGCGGCGCTTGTCGTGGAAGGGGTGGCACAGGCCACGGCGGCGGGCCTCAACCCGTCTCTTGGCAAATCCCCCGATCAGCTTTCCCCGGACCTGTCGCGGACGCTGGCGGGCGAGCTGCTGCGCGATGCCAAGGGTTCGATCTTCCTCGCCTTCGGGGTGCTGCCCGGCCTGCAAAACGCGGCGACGACCGGCCCCCTTGTGCGCGAGGCGCAACGGCATCTGGCGCAACTGATCCTGCAACCCATTGCCGGGCTGATGGCCGAGGAAGCGACCGAGAAACTTGGCGGCAAGATCACCCTGGACGTGGTGCGGCCCATGCAGGCGTTTGACCACGGCGGCAAGGCGCGGGCCTTTGGCGCGATGTTGCAAGCCATGGCGCAGGCCAAAGAGGCCGGGCTTGACGACGCGACCGTCAAGGACGCCCTGCAATTCATTGATTGGGCCGACTGACGAGATAGGGCCGGGATGCGCCCTGCGGTTTGTATCCGCCGCAAAGCATCTGGGATTAGACGGCGAGTGCCCGGTTCATGGGACCGAAAACCCCGTCAAGGCGCGGCCTGCCAAAGGCGCGGCGCAGGCTGTCACGCTTGGACGAGCGGGGGCAGACCAACCGGACCCCGCGTCAGGGGACCAGAGGCCGGGGCGCAGGACGCGGCGTTCCCGGCCTTACGCCCGGTAAAACTCGCTGACACCTTGTTCGTTTATCAGCCACTTGCCGGACTCGTAGAACGCCCGGCGAGCTTGACCCGAGGCGTTGGAATACCAGTTCCCGCCTGAAATCCAGAAAAGCCGCTTTCCGTCTTTGTAGGCGTTATCACCCACTCGATAGAAAGCGGCGTGGCCCGCCTTGTCATAGAACCAGATTGTTTCGGTCATTTCGCTTTCGTCGACAGAAGGGATCAGTTGAATTGTCCGACCCAGTTTTCCGGCACTTCCTCGATCAGATAGAACACGAAGATGTCGTTTGGATCGAAGCGGATCGTCCGATCAACCACCTTATAGTAATGGGTTTCATAGTCGGTGGAGGTCGAAAGCCTTGTGGTCGAGCAGATCGTGTCTCCTATGACAACGCCCGGAAGGACGGTCGAGCCTTCTATGTCAAATTCGCCCATGTGGGCCGGATCGTAGGCTCCGCCGGGGTTCTTCAGGTAGAACCTTGCATTGTAAATCGTCGGGGTGTCGGTCATGGCCGCCTCACTCGGATACATTCGTCCGATAATACGCGGTGCGGGGCCGGTCTGGCAATCAGAAGCAAGTCCTTAATCGACCGTCACACTATCGCCCGGCTGCCACTTCATCGGGTAAAAGACGATCCGCCCATCCCATGAGATCTTGAGCGTCCAAGGGTGTTTAACTTGGGCAAGTTTCTCATTGATCTGTTCTATATATGCGAGGTCTTCCGGTTCTGCGCTGGAAAGGCTGGCCAGAAATGCCGAAAGATTGTTGAGATCAATCGTTGGCGCCGGAAACACTTCCTCAAGAACCGACACGATCAGCGAGTTGAGACTTTTGTTTGATTGCTCAGCCGCAGCCTGAACACGCGCCTTCAGCTCAGCCGGCATCCTCACCCCAAAGGGCGCTATGTCGCGAGTGAGAGGTGCAGAATCGTCATCGGCCATGACTTCACCGTGTAGCGGCGAAGATGCTTGCGAGCAATGGTTACATCGTGTAGCATGGCTTCATCGTGTAGCGTAAGGTCAGATTGATGCGCCAGATTCCCCCCTTCGGGCTTCGGATGCCCGACGACCTGAAAGACCAGATCAAGCAAGCGGCGGCTCAAGAGGGCCGTTCGATGAATGCGCAGATCGTCCAGCACCTGCGGGCGATCTATCAGCCGACCGAGCGTCAAGAGGCTGCGGCCTGATGGCGGGTGCGCTTCCCTCGCTGTTGACCTTGGCCGAGGCGGCGGCACGGCTGCACGACAAGGTGACAGTCTCCGCGCTGCGCAAGGCGCGGGATGCCGGGCAACTGCGGACCCGGCGTATTGGCAAGCGCGATTTCACCACCGAAGCGGCTCTAGCGGAGTTTCTCCAATGCCAAGACCAAGGAAGCCCGCGCGTCTCTACTTCCGCAAGGATGAACAGCAATGGATCATCCGAGACGGCGAAACCAACCGGCGGACAGGCTTTGGCCTTGGCGAGCGTGAGGCGGCTGAAACAGCACTCGCAGAATACCTTGCCAGCCGAAAGCCGGAAGCCCGGCGCGGTCCTGCCCATGCGGGGGAACTGACCGTGGGCGAGGTGCTGGCGAGATATGCCGACGACAAGGGCGCGGCGATGGCGTCGGCGGGGACGCTGGCCTATTCCATTCAGGCGCTGGCCCCGTTCTGGGCCGATCTGACCTGTGATGCCGTCAAAGGCTCGACCTGTCGATTGTATGAGCGCGAGCGGGCCAAGCCCCGCACGGTGACGACCACGACCAAGACCGGGCGGACGATTCGCCGGGAACTGGTCGCTGGCCCTGCCACGGTGCGGCGCGAGTTGGGCGTGTTGCAGGCGGCTATGAACCATGCCCATGCCGAGGGCCTGTTGATGCATCCCATTGCCGTGGTGCTGCCAGAGGCGAGCGTGTCCCGTGACCGCTGGCTGACCCGCCCCGAGGCGGCGGCGCTGCTGCACCATGCCGAGCCTCATGTGCGGCGGTTCATTCTGCTGTCGCTCTACACCGGGCGGCGGGCGAGTGCGGTTCTGGAACTGATCTGGACGCGCGTTGACCTAGAGGCGGGGACGATCCGCTTTCGCGAGGAAGGCCAGACCGAGAACAAGAAGCGGCGCGGGCGCATCCGTGTTCCCCGCCAGCTTCTGGGGCACCTGCGGCGCTGGAATGAGGCGCGGCAGACGCATGTGGTGATGTTCAGAGGCAAGCCCGTGGACAGCATCAAGACCGGCATCCGGCGCGCTGCCGACCGGGCGGGCATCGAGGGCGTTACGCCCCATGTCCTGAAACACACCGCTATCACCTGGGCCATCATGCGCGGTCTGGGTGTGGAAGATGCTGCGGAATACTTCGACACATCGCCTGAAACGATCCGCAAGCATTACTGGCACCATAGCCCACACCATCAGGAGCGGGCGCTGAGTGTCATCGAGAACCGCAGATAACTGTGCGGATAACTGTGCGCAAGGAGGCACAAGAATGGCTAACACATTGAAAAAATGGTGCTGTGAGAGAGGATTGAACTCTCGACCTCTCCCTTACCAAGGGAGTGCTCTACCACTGAGCTACCACAGCCAAGGCCGCTGCACCCGCACCGCTGCGGCCCAAGGCCGTCCGGCGGTGCGCCTGCGCGCCGATGGGCCGGGGGATAGCCGCATTCCCCGGCGCTTGCAAGCCCCTTTGCGCAGGCCCCCGCGCGCTATCTGGACCCGGGCCCTGCGGCGTTGTAGAGAAACCGCATGACGCGCAAATCCTCTTCCGACGGTTCCGCTGCCGACAGCCGCCAGGCGCGGCTCGAATCGGCGCTGCGGGCGAATCTGGCGCGGCGCAAGGCGCAGAGCCGGGCACGGGCGGAACCCCCTGCCCCGGCCGAGGATGCCGGGCAAACGGACGACAAGGCCCCGCGCGGCGAGGGCTGAACGGCGGCACAGAACAGGCATCCGGCAGGCAGCCGGGGCGAAAGGCGGGCACGGGCATGGATGCGATTCTGGTCAGGGGCGGCGCGGAGCTCAACGGCGAAATCCCGATCGCGGGGGCGAAGAACGCCTGCCTCACGCTGATGCCGGCGACGCTCTTGTCGGACGAACCGCTGACGCTGACCAATGCGCCGCGGCTGTCGGACATCCGCACCATGACGCAGCTGCTGCAATCGCTCGGGGCCGAGGTGTCGGCGTTGCAGGACGGGCGGGTGCTGGCGCTGTCGTCGCATGACGTGGGCAACCTGCGGGCGGATTACGACATCGTGCGCAAGATGCGCGCCTCGATCCTTGTCCTCGGCCCGCTGCTGGCGCGGTTCGGGCGGGCCGAAGTGTCGCTGCCCGGCGGCTGCGCGATCGGGGCGCGGCCCGTCGACCTGCACCTGATGGCGATGGAGGCGATGGGCGCCGCGATCGACCTGCGCGAAGGGTACGTGCATGCCGAGGCGCCCAGGGGCGGGTTGCGCGGCGCGGTGGTGGAATTTCCCTTCGTCTCGGTCGGCGCCACGGAAAACGCGCTGATGGCCGCGGTTCTGGCCCGCGGCACAACGGAACTGCGCAATGCCGCGCGCGAGCCCGAGATCGTGGACCTCGCCCGCTGCCTGCGCCGCATGGGTGCGCGGATCGAGGGCGAGGGCACATCGACCATCACCATCGAGGGGGTGGAAACGCTGTCCGGCGCGACCCATGCCGTGGTGACGGACCGGATCGAACTGGGCACCTACATGCTGGTCCCCGCGATCACGGGGGGCACGGTCGAATGCCTCGGCGGGCGGCTGGAACTGGTCGCGGCCTTTGCCGAAAAGCTGGACGCGGCCGGGATCGCGGTCGAGGAAACGCCGCGCGGCCTGCGCGTGTCGCGCAGGAACGGGCGGGCGCGGGCGGTGGATGTGGTGACGGAACCCTTCCCGGGCTTTCCCACCGACCTGCAGGCGCAGATGATGGCGCTGCTCGCCACCGCCGAGGGGGTGAGCGTGCTGGAGGAGAAGATCTTCGAGAACCGCTTCATGCATGCGCCGGAACTGATGCGCATGGGCGCGCGGATCGACGTGCATGGCGGGACGGCGCGGGTGACGGGGGTGGACCGGCTGAAGGGCGCGCCGGTGATGGCGACCGACCTGCGGGCGAGCGTGTCGCTGATCCTCGCCGGGCTCGCGGCGGAGGGCGAGACGCTGGTGCGCCGGGTCTATCACCTCGACCGCGGCTATGAGAAGGTGGAGGAGAAGCTGCGCGCCTGCGGGGCGTCGGTGGAACGGGTGAAGGACGCATGACGGGCAGGAACGCGCAGACCGGGGACGCACGGTTCGAGGACGCGGACGAGGGGCCGCTCTACCTCGGTGCCGGGGATGCCGAGGATCTGGGCGTGATCTCGGCGCTGGTGCAGGACGCGGTGTTCACCTGCGCCGACGTGGCCTGGCAACCGCGCGCGCGCCGCTTCGCGCTGCTGCTCAACCGGTTCCGGTGGGAGGACCGCGCGGCGGCCCAGGCTGCGGGGCGGCCTTATGAACGGGTGCGCGCGGTGCTGGATGTGGCGGGCGTGCTGGCCGTGCGTTCGCAGGGGTTCGACCGCAGGGACCGCGATCTGGTGCTGTCGCTGCTGTCGCTGGAATGGCATCCGGGCGAGGATGCGGCGGGGCGGCTGGTGCTGGTGCTCGCCGGCGACGGCGCGCTGGCGCTGGAGGTCGAGGCGCTGGACGTGACGTTGCGCGACGTGACGCGGCCCTATCGCGCGCCCTCGGGCAAGGCCCCGGACCACGCGTAAGGGGCCTCTCCCGCCATTCGTTGACGCGCCTTGCGGCGCATCGCCTCAAGGTTGGGCCGGGCCGCGCTTGCGCGCGGCGGGTCACGCGGGCCGCGCCGACGCGCGGCAGGGGCGCTGCCCCTCTTGGCCTGCGGCCAATTCACCCCGGGATATTTGGGGACAGAAAGTGAAGAGGCGCACGTCTACCCGGCCTTTGCGCAAGCGCAGAGCGCAGGAGCCTCCGGCGGGGATATTTGGGTCACGGTGAAAGGCCCGGGGCGCTTTCACAAGAAACCCCGCCCCTCATCTTTCACCGCGATCCAGATATTCCCGCGGGGGCGCCGGCGCGGGCTGTGAAACCCCGCCGCCATCCCCGCCGTGCTTGAGCATGGCGCCCCTTCCGGCTAAGCAGCGCCATACCGCGACAGAGGACCGCCCGATGCCCCAGTTCCTGAACAGCGCCGATCCCGGGTTCGAGGCCGCCTTCGCCGCCCTTCTGGGGATGAAGCGCGAGGACAGCCCCGATGTCGATGCCGCCGTCGCCGCGATCATCGCCGATGTCCGCGCGCGCGGCGATGCGGCGGTGCTGGAACTGACGGCGCGGTTCGACCGGCTGGAGCTGACCGCCGGCCGGCTGGCCTTCACCCCCGGGGAAATCGAGGCCGAATGCGCCAGGGTGTCGCCCGAGGACCGCGCGGCGCTGGAACTGGCGGCCGAGCGCATCCGCGCCTATCACCTGCGCCAGATGCCGCAGGACGAGCAATGGACCGACGCCACGGGCGCGATGCTCGGCTGGCGGTGGACGGCGGTGTCGGCGGCGGGGCTCTATGTGCCGGGGGGGCTGGCGTCCTACCCGTCCTCGGTGCTGATGAACGCGATCCCGGCGCGGGTGGCGGGGGTGGAGCGGCTGGTGATCGCCTGCCCGACGCCGGACGGCACGGTCAATCCGCTGGTGCTGCTGGCGGCGCGGATCGCGGGCGTGGATACCGTCTATCGCATGGGCGGCGCGCAGGCCATCGCCGCACTGGCCTACGGCACCGCCACCGTGGCGCCGGTGGACAAGATCACCGGCCCGGGCAACGCCTATGTGGCGGCGGCGAAGCGGCGGGTCTTCGGCAAGGTCGGCATCGACATGATCGCGGGCCCGTCCGAGATCCTCGTCATCGCCGATGCCGCGAACGACCCCGACTGGATCGCGCTCGACCTGCTGAGCCAGGCCGAACATGACGAAAGCGCGCAGTCGATCCTGATCACCGACGATGCCGCCTTCGGGCAGGCGGTGGCGGCGGCGGTGGAAAAGCGGCTGGAGTCGCTGGAACGGCGCGCCATCGCCGGGGCGAGCTGGCGCGATTATGGCGCCGTCATCACCACCCGCGACCTGGCCGAGGCGGCCGCGCTGTCGAACCGCATCGCGCCCGAACACCTGGAATTGTGCGTGGCCGACCCCGAGGCGCTGGCCGCCCGCATCACCCATGCCGGGGCCATCTTCCTCGGCGCCTTCACGCCCGAGGCGATCGGCGATTACGTCGGCGGGCCGAACCACGTCCTGCCCACCGCGCGGTCGGCCCGGTTTTCCTCCGGCCTGTCGGTGATGGATTTCCTCAAGCGCACCACCATCGCCCGCATGACGCCCGAATCGCTGGCCGCCATCGGGCCGGCGGCCGAACGGCTGGCGATCTCGGAAAGCCTTCAGGCGCACGGGCTGTCGGTGCGCGCGCGGCTCGACCGGCTGAACCGGGGCTGAGGTCAGCCCCGCTCGGCCAGCCGCTCCAGCGCCTCGGCGGTGCGCCGGGTGTTCTGGTAGATGCCGAGGCCCAGATACATCGCGCCGCCCAGGAACAGCACATAGATCGCCCCCGCGACCCAGATCGCGATGCCCTGCAGGAAACCGCCCTGCGGCGCGAACATGGTCATCAGCCCGCCGATCAGCACGCCGAGCGCCGCCACCACGATCACGACGCCCACGATCAGTTCGAACGACCGGATGAAGAAATCACGCATTCCGAAACTCCTTTGCCAATGGATGCCCCGAGGTTGCGCCAACCCGCCGCTTCGGGCAAGAGTTCTGCCGGCCTTGCCGCGCGATGCCGCCTGTGCCACCCCTTCGGGGCAGAGATCGGAAGGCAGCCCATGAACCGCATCTGTCAGATCGACATCGACGAAACCGGCCTCGCCGCGCCCACGCCCGAGATCGAGCAGGAACGCCGCGTCGCCATCTTCGACCTGCTGGAGGACAACAGCTTTGCCCTGCCCGCGCGCGAGGGGCGCGCGATCCCGCCCGGCCCCTACCGGCTGCGCCTGTCGATCCGCGAGGGGCGGCTGGTGTTCGACATCGACACCGAGGCGGGCAGCCGCGTGGCCGAATTCCACCTGAGCCTCGGCCCCTTCCGGCAGGCGGTGAAGGATTATTTCCAGATCTGCGAAAGCTATTTCGACGCGGTGAAACGCCTGCCGCCGAGCCAGATAGAGGCCATCGACATGGCCCGGCGCGGCATCCACAACGAGGGCGCGCGCATCCTGCTGGAACGGCTGGAGGGCAAGGCCGAAACCGACATCGACACCGCGCGGCGGCTGTTCACCCTGATCTGCGTGCTGCACTGGGGGTGATGGTGAACGGGGATTTTCCTTCCTCGGTGCTGTTCTGCTGCGATCACAACGCCGTCCGGTCGCCGATGGCCGAAGGGATGATGAAGAAGTTCTACGGCCAGCGCGCCTATGTCCAGTCCGCGGGTGTGCGCGGCGATCTGGAAATCGACGGCTTCGCCATCGCCGTCTGCCAGGAGATCGGGGTGGAACTGTCGCGCCACCGCGTGCGCAGCTTCGACGAGATGCGCGAATGGGGCGACGATCTGTCGGCCTTCGAGCTGATCGTGGCGCTGTCGCCCGCCAGCCAGCGCCAGGCACTGGAATTGACGCGCTATTATCACCTTCAGGTGGAATACTGGCCCATCCTCGACCCCACCGGCATCGGCGAGGGGCGCGAGGCCCGGCTGGCCGCCTATCGCCAGACACGCGACCAGATCCGCGACCGCATGACCGCGCGGTTCGGACCGGCCATCGAGGAGACCCCGGCATGAGCCGCGAGACGATCGAACGCTACTACGCCGCCTTCAACGCCGGCGACGGCGCGGGCATGCTCGCCTGCGTGACCGACGACATCGAACACCGCGTGAACGAGGGCGACATCCGCCGCGGCAAGGCGCTGTTCGCCGAATTCTGCGCCCATATGGGCACCAGCTACCGCGAGGAACTGCGCGACATGGTGATCTTCGTCACCCCCGACGGGACGCGCGGCGCGGCCGAATTCACCGTCCACGGCACCTATCTGCAAACCGACCCCGGCCTGCCAGAGGCGCGCGGGCAAGGCTATGTGCTGCCGGCGGGCGCGTTCTTCGACCTGAAGGGCGGGCTGATTGCGCGGGTGACGACCTTCTACAACCTCGCCGACTGGATGCGGCAGGTCTCGGGATGACGGTCAGCGTCCGGGCGCTGACCGGGGCGGCGCTGGATGCCGCGCTCGACGATGTGGCGCGGCTGCGCATCGCGGTGTTCCGCGCCTTTCCCTATCTCTACGACGGCGATCTGGATTACGAACGCCGCTACATCGCCACCTACCGCGACAGCCCCGGCGCGGTGGTGGCGGGCGCCTTCGACGGCGCGCGGCTGGTGGGGGCCGCGACCGGCACGCCGATGACCGACCATGTCGCCGAATTCGCCGCCGCCCTTGCGGGGACGGGCCTCGACCTGTCCGCCATGTTCTATTGCGCGGAATCGGTGCTGCTGCCCGGCTATCGCGGGCAAGGCATCGGCCACCGCTTCTTCGACCTGCGCGAGGATCATGCCCGCGCCCAAGGCGCGACCCACAGCGCCTTCTGCGCCGTGATCCGCCCCGCAGACCACCCCGCCCGGCCTGCGGACTACCGCCCGCTCGACCCGTTCTGGCGCGGCCGCGGCTATGCCCCCCTGCCCGGCGCGGTGGCGCATTTCCGCTGGCGCGACGTGGGGGATACGGCAGAGACGGAAAAGCCGTTGCAGTTCTGGCTGCGGGATCTGCGGGGATAACCCGCAGGCGTTGCGCAAGCGTTCAGGACCGCGCCGGGGGCCAGCCCCCGGGACCCCCGGGATATTTAGGGACAGAAAGTGAAGAAAGGCCGAGCAAAGAACTGCCCTTCTCCACTTTCTGTCTGAAAATATCCCACGGGGGTGCGGGGGTGTGAAACCCCCGCCGCCGCCCTTTCCACCCGCGCGGCGCCGGGTCAGATCGCCTCCAGCAGCGCCTCGCCGCCCGAGATTTCGCAGCCGCGGCCTTCCTCGACGTGCAGCACCTTCACCACGCCGTCCACCGCATACATCGCATAGCGGGCAGAGCGCAGCGGCAGCCCGATCGCCGGGGCCTCGAAGGTCAGGCCGAGCGCCTTCGCCAGATCGGCGGAGCCGTCGGACAGCATGGCGATCCCGGCGGCACTCGCCCCCGTCGCCTCGCCCCAGGCCTTCATCACGAAGGGGTCGTTGACGGCGACGCAGATCACCTCGTCCACGCCCTTGGCGTCGAAGCCCGCCTTGGTGCGGATGAACGAGGGCACATGCGCCGAATGGCAGGTGGGGGTGAAGGCGCCGGGCACGGCGAAGATCACGACCTTGCGCCCCTTGGTCAGGGCGCTGACCGGCACCCGTTCGGGACCGTTCGCCCCCATGCGGATCAGGTTCACTTCGGGCAGGCGGTCGCCAACGGAAATCGTCATGGAGGGTCCTCGCGCGTTGCGTTTCCAGCAGGAGGATTTATAGGCTCTGCCCCGAGGGACAACCAGAGGAAACGGGCATATGGGCGGAATCGTGGTGATCGGCGCGGGTCAGGCGGGGGCGGCGCTGGCGGCCAGGCTGCGGGCCCTGAAATACGCGGGCCCGGTGACGCTGATCGGGGCCGAACCCGCCGCCCCCTACCAGCGCCCGCCGCTGTCCAAGGCCTATCTTCTGGGCGAGACGGATCTGGACCGCCTGCTGCTGCGCAATGCCGATTTCTGGGACGCGCAGAATATCGACCTGCGCCCGAACGCCGAAGTGACGGGGATCGACCGGGCGGCGAAATGCGTGGTTCTGGGGGGCGAACGCATTCCCTATGACCAGCTGGCCCTGACCACGGGGGCGGTGGTGCGCCGCCTGCCGCCCGCGATCGGCGGCGATCTGGCGGGCATCCACTACATGCGCACGCTGGCCGATGCCGACCGGCTGGCGCCCGAACTGGTCGCCGGGCGGCGGGTGCTGATCGTCGGCGGCGGCTATATCGGGCTGGAGGCCGCGGCGGTGGCGGCCAAGCGGGGGTTGCAGGTCACGCTGGTCGAGGCCGCGCCGCGCATCCTGCAACGGGTCGCGGCGCCCGAAACCTCGGACTGGTTCCGCGCGCTGCATCTGGCGCATGGGGTGCGGATCGTCGAGGGCGTGGGGCTCGACCGGCTGGTGGGCACCGGGCATGTCAGCGGCGCGGTGCTGGCCAATGGCGAGGAGATCGCGGTCGATTTCGTCATCGCGGGCGTCGGCATCCTGCCCGACACCGGGCTGGCAGAGGCCGCGGGGCTGGCGCTGGACAACGGCATCCGCGTGGACGGACAGGGCCGCACCTCGGACCCCGCGATCTGGGCGGCGGGGGATTGCGCGTCCTTTCCCTATGCGGGCGGGCGGATCCGGCTGGAAAGCGTGCAGAACGCCATCGACCAGGCGGAATGCGTGGCGGCGAACATGTTGGGCGCGGGCAAGGACTACCTGCCCTATCCGTGGTTCTGGTCGGACCAGTACGATGTGAAGTTGCAGATCGCGGGGCTCAACACCGGCTACGACCGGGTGGTGGTGCGCGACGAGGGGGCGGCGCGGGCGCACTGGTATTACCGCGCGGGCCGGCTGATCGCGGTCGATGCGATGAACGACCCGCGCGCCTTCATGGTGGCCAAGCGCCTGCTGGCCGCCGGGCGCAGCGCCGATCCGGCGAAGGTCGCGGACCCGGCGGTCGAGTTGAAGACGCTGCTGGCCTAGGCGATGCGCATCATCGCGGGCACCCATCGCGGGCTGCAACTGGCCGATGTCGGCAAGGGCGATCCGGCGGCGCATCTGCGCCCGACCTCGGACAGGGTGCGCGAGGCGATTTTCAACCTGCTGGTGAACGGCGGCTATGGCGACCCGGTGACGGGCGCGCGGGTGCTGGATCTGTTCGCGGGCACCGGCGCGCTCGGGCTCGAGGCGCTGAGCCGCGGCGCGGCGCGGGTGGCCTTCGTCGATGACGGCGCGGCGGCGCGGGCGCTGCTGCGCGGCAATGTCGAGCGGATGCGAGCGATGGGCGCGACCGACATCTGGCGGCGCGACGCCACGCGGTTGGGCGAAAACCGCGGCGCGCCCTATGGGCTGGTGTTCCTCGACCCGCCCTATGGCAAGGGGCTGGGGGAACGCGCGCTGGCCTCTGCCGTCGCGGGCGGCTGGCTCGCCCCCGGTGCGCTGGTGGTCTGGGAAGAAAGCGCGCCGCAGCCGGCCCCGGAGGGTTTTGCCCCCCGCGATCAGCGGCGGTATGGCGACACCTGGGTGACGGTGCTGGAATACACGCCATCGTAGGACGGGTGCGGGGCGGGCGCTGGCCGGGGGCTTGGGGCCCCGGCCGGGGCAACTCCGACCGCAGGACGTGGCGAAGGCACGCGCCTTCGCCAGCCAGAGTGACGGAAATGAATGCCGATCCTACCCCCAGGTGGGGTGAAACTTACCCGCAGGCGACAGGGTGAAGATCTCCACCCCCGTCGCGGTCACGCCCACGGAATGCTCGTACTGCGCCGACAGCGACTTGTCGCGCGTCACGGCGGTCCAGTCGTCCGCCAGCACCTTGGTTTCCGGCCGGCCCAGGTTCACCATCGGCTCGATGGTGAAGAACATCCCTTCCTCCAGCACCGGCCCCGTTCCCGGGCGGCCGTAGTGGAGCACGTTCGGCGGCGCGTGGAACACCCGGCCCAGGCCATGGCCGCAGAAATCGCGCACCACCGACATGCGGTGCGATTCCACATAGGCCTGGATCGCATGGCCGATGTCGCCGAAGGTATTGCCGGGCCGCACCGCCTCGATCCCCTTCATCAGCGCGTCATGCGTCACCTGGCACAGCCGTTCGGCCTTGCGCGGAATGGCGCCGGCCACATACATGCGGCTCGTGTCGCCGTACCAGCCATCCACGATCACCGTCACGTCGATGTTGAGGATGTCGCCATCCTTCAGCACCTTGGCCCCCGGGATGCCGTGGCAGACGACATGGTTCACGCTGATGCAGCTGGCGTGCTGATAGCCCTTGTAGCCGATGGTGGCCGAGATCACCCCGCGGCGGGTGACTTCATCGGTGATGAAGGCGTCCAGCGCCTCGGTCGTCACCCCGGGGCGGACCAGCGGGGCCACGGCGTCGAGGATTTCCGCCGCGACCTGCCCGGCCGCGTGCATTCCGGCGAAATCCGCCGGTTCGTGAATCCTGATCCCGTCCCGGGTCATGCGGCCGCGCTTGTCGTCCACTGGCGTCTCCGTCATCAATCCCGCCCTGATTAGCCATGAATCACCGAAAAGACCAGAGCCCGGGCACCGCCGCGGGGTTTGAAAGCCGCCGCCGGGGGGCCTATACCGGATCCGAGCGCAGCCGAAGGACCCCCGCGATGACGAACCCCACCGCCGCCATGCTGGTGATCGGAGACGAGATCCTCTCGGGCCGTACCCAGGACAGCAACACCCATTACCTGGCCGGCGAACTGACGCGCCACGGCATCCGCCTGATGGAGGCGCGAGTGGTCGCCGACGACCGGGCGGCCATCGTCGAGGCGCTGAACGCGCTGCGCGCAAGGTGGGACCATGTGTTCACCTCGGGCGGGATCGGGCCCACGCATGACGACATCACCGCCGATGCCGTGGCCGCGGCCTTCGGCGCGCCGATCGGCATCCGCGAGGACGCGCGCGCGCTGCTGGCGGCGCATTACGACCGCTCGGGGCTGGACTTCAACGCCGCCCGCCAGCGCATGGCGCGCATCCCCGAGGGCGCCGCGCTGATCGAGAACCCGATTTCCACCGCGCCGGGCTTCACGCTCGGCAATGTCCATGTGCTGGCCGGCGTGCCCGACATCTTCCGCGCCATGGTCGCCTCGGTCCTGCCGCAGCTGACGGGGGGCCCACCGCTGCTGAGCCAGAACCTGCGGGTGGACCGGGGCGAGGGCGAGGTCGCAGCCGCCTTCGGCGCGCTGGCGGCGGATTTTCCCGACCTGTCGATGGGGTCGTACCCCTTCATCCGCGCGGGGGCGCATGGCACCAATCTGGTGATCCGCGGCACCGATCCGGCGCGGGTGGAACAGGCGATGGCCCGCCTCGTGGCGCTGTTCGGATGAGCGCCGCAATGGCCCGCCCCGATGCCGCCGCCCTGCTGGCCGCGATGGAGCCCACCTGGCCCGCCGCCGCCCGCCACCACATCGGCCCCTGGTTGCTGCGCGAGGCGCCGGGCGCCGGGCGCCGCGCCGGCTGCGCCACGGCCGAATGGCCGGTGACGCCCGCCGATCTGGCGGTGCTGGAGGACAAGGCCCGCGCCCTGGGGCAGGATCCGCTGGTGATGATCCGCCCGGGCGACGAGGCGCTGGATGCGGCCCTGGCGGATGCGGGCTGGCGCGTGGCGGATCCGGTGGTGCTGTATCTGGCCCCGGCGGCGGATCTGGCGGCGGGCGCGAAACCCTTCACCGCCTTTCCCATCTGGCCGCCGCTGGCGATCCAGGAAGATTTCTGGCAGGCCACCGGCATCGGCCCCGAACGCCGCGCGGTGATGGCCCGGGCGGTCCAGCCCAAGGCGGCGCTGCTGGCGCGCAACGTGGACCGGCCGGGCGGGGTGGCGTTCGTCGCGGTGTCGGGCGGCATCGGCTTCGTGCATGCGCTGGCGGTGTTGCCGGCACAGCGTCGGCAGGGTTCCGCCTACCACATGATGCTGCACGCCGCCGTCTTTGCACAAGCGCATGGGGCGGACTGGCTGGCCCTTGCGGTGACGGCGGCGAATGCGCCGGCGCGGAACCTCTATGCTTCCCTGAAGATGGAAGTTGTGGGACAGTATCACTACCGTATCAAGTGAGCCCGAAGAGGCCGAGCAGTGACGACAGCGCGCGACGCATTCCCCCGGCAGACCGGCAGGGCCGCTGCGGCCTTGGCCCTGTGCCTTGGCCTGGGATTGCCGCTGGCCGCCCCGCCCGCGCGGGCACAGGCGCTGGACCTGACCTTTCCCGGACCCGCCGAAACCGTCGCCGAACGCAACGAGGCGCTGGCGAGCTATGCGCTGCCCATCGGCCCCTGGGCCGACGGCACGATGCTGACCCGGGTGACCGAAGGCACGCTGCACCAGACCGCCTGGCGGATCGCGCGGCCCGGCCTGACCAGCCTCGAAATCATGGCGCCCCTGCGCGCGGCGCTGGCGGCGGCGGGGTTCCGCACGCTTTACGAATGCGACACGCTGGCCTGCGGCGGGTTCGACTTCCGCTATTCCACCCGCGTGCTGCCGGAACCGGACATGCATGTGGACCTGGGCGATTTCCGCTTTGTCGCCGCCGAACGCGGCAGCGGGGCGGGGGCGGAACATGTCAGCCTGCTGGTCAGCCGGTCGAGCGCGGCGGGCTTCGTCCAGATGATCCGCGTCGGCCCGCAGGCGGCGGCGCAGTTGAACACCTCGACCAAGGCGCAGGGCGAAGCCGTGGCCCTTGCCGCCCCCCCTGCCCTGCCGGCCGGCGGCCTTGCGGCGCAACTGACCGCGGGCCGCGCGGTGCTGGAGGGGTTGAGCTTCGCCAGCGGCGCGGCCGACCTCGCCCCGGGCGACCATGCCGCGCTGGCGGAACTCGCCGCCTGGCTGGCCGCGAACCCGGACCAGGGGGTGACGCTGGTGGGCCATACCGATGCCTCGGGCAGCCTGGAGGCCAATGTGGCGATCTCGCGCCGGCGGGCCGAGGCGGTGCGCCAGACCCTGATCACCGCCCACGGCATCGCCCCCGCCCGCATCGGTGCCGAGGGCGCGGGCTACCTCGCCCCGCGCGCGACGAACGACACCGAGGCGGGCCGCGCGCTGAACCGCCGCGTCGAGGCGATCCCGACCCGTTGAGGACCGGATGCCGGGCAAGCCGCGGCCTGCATGGGATCTTCACGCCCGGCGGCATTGCGGATGGAAAGGGCAGCGGCCTCCGGCGGGGATATTTGCGGACAGAAAATGAACAGGGCGGATCTTGGTGCATCCCTGTTCATTTTCTGTCCCTAAATATCCCGGGGGCGCCGGCTGGGGCGCCACTGGTTCGAGAACCAGCCTGCGCGGGGCTGGCCCCCGGCGCTGTCCTCACCACGGGCCAAACGAAAAAGGGCCGGGGCGCGCGCGCGTGTCGCGGCCCCGGCCCAGTGATGGCGGACGCCCCCGGCCTACCAGGCGTCCGGCCCCTTGTCGGAATAGTGGCGCACCAGGAAATCGATGAAGGCGCGCACCTTGGGCTGGGTGAACCGGCCCGGCGGATAGACCGCGTAGATCCCCAGCAGTTCCACCGGCAGGCCCGGGATCGCCTCTTCCACCAGCCCCTGGCGCATCGCATCGGCATAGAGGAACGAGGGCAGATAGGCGATGCCGAGGCCCGAAATCGCGGCATGCAGCAGCGACTGGCCATCGTTCACCGTCAGCCAGCCGTTCGAGCGCACCTGCCGCTTTTCGCCCGATGGCGCGGTGATCTTCCACACATTGCCGTTGGCCTGGCTGGAATAATGCAAGAGCTTGTGATCGTTCAGGTCGTCGATCTTCTGCGGCCGGCCGAATTTCTGGAAATAGCCCGGCGCGCCGATCATCCGCTTGGAGGTATCGCAGAGCTTGCGCGCGCGCAGCGTGCTGTCCTCCAGTTCGCCCACCCGGATCGCCATGTCGAAGCCTTCCGAGATCAGTTCGACATAGCGGTTGTTCAGCACCATGTTGACGGTGATATCGGGATATTCCAGCAGGAACCCCCCCAGGATCGGCGACAGGTGATTCACCCCAAAATCCGTCGCCACCGAGATCCGCAACAGCCCCGAGGGCGCCGATTGCATCGAGGTCACCAGCGCGTCGGCCTCGCCCGCGTCGTTCAGCACCCGGCGGGCGCGGTCGTAGTAGGCCAGGCCGATTTCGGTGGGCGACACCCGCCGCGTCGTGCGGTTGAGCAGCCTTGCGCCAAGACGGGCCTCGAGCGCCGAGACATGTTTCGACACCGCCGACTTGGAAATGCCCATCTTCTTGGCCGCATCGGTGAATCCGCCCTGATCCACCACGGTGGCGAAGGCTTCCATTTCAGTCAGTCGGTCCATTGTCATCCCCATGCGGAAAGTCCGGGTCACAGGGAAGGTATTGCCCATGAATTCGGGCAGGATTGCGGAAGGGCTGCGTCAAGTCCGGGGTATTGAGGCCGGATCGTCACCGGGGCGGAAACGGCGGGGGGATGTTGCACCGCGGTTGGGGCCGGGCGGGATCAGGAAACGCACCGCGTTTCCCCCGCCCGTTCGCGCGGCAGGGCCGCTAGAGACGGTGATGCCGGGAATACTGGAAAGGCCAGCGCCTGCCCCGGCGGGCGAGTAGCGCCCGCCATGGACGGGGCGGGCGCTGGCCGGGGGCTTGGGGCCCCCGGCCGGGACAACCCCACCGGCAGGACATGGCGAAGGCACGCGCCTTCGCCAGACAGATGGCAAGGCCGAACCCAGATCCATCCTCGGCCTGTTTTACCCCATCGTGTCGAGGCAATGACGGCGGAAGGCGCGCTTGAGCATGTCGAGTTCGGCGCGCAGCAGGTCCACTTCCGCCCGGATGTCCTGTTCCAGCGCGGTGCCGGCCAGCACGGCGAAACTCGCCAGCGTCTCGCCCGTGCCCGCGTGGCGGATGAGGAAGGTCTGCACCCCGTCGGAAATCGCCTCCGCCGGGATCGGCACGCGCAGCGCCCATTGGCCGGGGCGATCGGACAGCGTGGTGACGGTGGCGCCGCCCACCGGGCGCTCCATGTGCATCACCTCGATCGCGGGGGCGGCGCTGCCCGGGGCGGCGGCAAGGATGCCCTCCCACACGCCGGCGCGCAGGCGGACGGGGGTCAGGGTGATGTCGGGCGTGGTCTGGCTGGTCATCGGGCCCCCTTACAATTCGGCGCGCGGGCGGCGGCTGAGCGTCACGTCGCGCAGCACGATCTGGTTCATTTCCGGCCCCTCGAAGATCAGGTCGATCCATGCCCGCTCGATCCGCTTTTCGTTGACGCGGGTATAGGCGAGGTCGAATTCGACCGACACGTCCTCGGTGTTCAGCGGCAGTTCGCGCACCACCTGTTCCACGTTGGGCCCGTGCTTGATGTTCAGCCGGGCAAAGATTTCCAGCGGCTTTTCCATCTCGACGATGGTCTGCACCCGGATCAGATGGCGCAGGCGCAGCCCCTGCATCGCGGTTTCCGGCAGGTCGAGCACCAGCGACAGGAAGCTGCCGTCGAAGCGGAACACGTCGAGCCGCAGCCCGAAGGGGGCAAGGTCCTTGTCGCGGGTGTTGCGGATCTGGCGGGCGGTGATTTCCGACTGGCGGCAGTCGTGAAAGACGGTCGCGCCCTCGCCCAGTTCGGTGCGGTTTTCCAGCGCGGCGACGCCCGGCCGGGCGATGGGGCCGCGCCACAGATCGGGCCGCCATGTCCAGTCCGATCCGGGGGGATGGCGAATCGGGTTCGCCCCGATCACCGGCAGCGCCAGCCGCCCCTCGGCCAGATGCAGCACGCTGTCCAGCGGGCGGCGCAGCTGGCGCGCCTGGGTCCGCAGATGGCGCAGGGTTTCCAGATCCTGTCCGCCGGCGCCCTCGGCCAGCCGGCGCCAGCGGCGCAGCGCCGCCCGCTGGACCATCCTGTCGAACATGCCACCGATCCCGCCTGCCATCCCGTCACCCGCATTCCGGGCCAGCACAGGGCCCGCCGCCAAGAAAGATCGTTTCCGTTATCGCGTCAATGAGGATAACCGATTTCCATTGTCCCGCATGATCTTGCCCCCCGATCCTGCGGCTATTCCGGCGCCGCCGCAACCGGCCGGGCCCGGTTTTCCGCCTGCACCGCCGCCACGAAATCGCGCAGGATCGCAAAGCCCGCCTCGCGGTCCAGGGCCGCGGCGGCGGGGGCATAGACCGAAAGCGTCACCACATGCCCGCCCAGATCGAGGATCGCCCGCCAGTAGCCGGGCGCGACCGCCCCGCCGGGAAAGGGCGCGCGGTCCGACAGATGCAGCGAGAACGCGCCCTTGCTGCGCCGCGCCTCGTGCACCATCACGGTTTCGGGCTTTCCGGCGCGGCTCAGCGCCGCCAGCCCCTCGCGGCTGGTGAACCAGGCGACCAGCACCTCGGTCGCGGCATCCAGCGGCAGGCCGAGGCCCCCCGGCGTCACCGCCGCGGTCAGGATCGCGCGGTCCCGCGGCGCGGCGCCGCCCGGGGCCAGCGAATCGCAACCCGCCAGCACCGCCATCGTCGCCCCGCGCACCGCCCCGGGATCGGCGCAGTACCCGCGCGGGCCGCGGATGACCACCTCGCCGCCGGCCAGCGCGATGCGGGCGGGGGCGGCACCTTCCGCCCCCGCCCCGCCCGGCGCCAGCGCCATCAGCGCCAGCGCGAGGGCCGCGCGCCTATTGGTCCATATAGACATGCGTTTCTTTTTGCGCGCCCGGATGCGTCACCGCACCATAGCGGGCCGACCCCACCAGCTGCGCATATTTCCACAACGCGCCGGCGTTGTAGTCGGTCCGGCGCGCGCCCTTCCAGCCGGCCTTGCGCTGCGCCAGTTCCTCGTCGCTCAGCGCCACCGACAACTCGCCCGTCAGCGCGTTGAGCGTGATCATGTCGCCGTCGCGCAGCAGCGCGATCGGCCCGCCATGCGCGGATTCGGGGCCCACATGCCCGACGCAGAACCCCCGCGTCGCGCCCGAGAAACGGCCGTCGGTGATCAGCGCCACCTTCTTGCCCATGCCCTGCCCCGACAGCGCCGCGGTGGTCGACAGCATCTCGCGCATGCCGGGGCCGCCCGCGGGGCCCTCGTTGCGGATGACCAGCACGTCGCCTTCCTTGTAGTCGCGCCGCTGCACCGCCTCAAACGCCTCTTCCTCGCATTCGAAGACGCGGGCGGGGCCGGTGAAGACCTGCTCGGCCTCGGACATGCCCGCGACCTTGACGATGGCGCCATCGGGGGCGAGGTTGCCCTTCAGGCCAACCACGCCGCCGGTTTTCGAGATCGGCTTGTCGATGAAATGGATCACCTTGCCGTCCGGGTCATGGGTGATGCGGCCAAGGGCCTCGCCCAGTTCCTCGCCCGAGGCGGTGAGGCAGTCGAGGTGCAAAAGCCCCGCGCGCGCCAGTTCCTTCATGACGACCGGCACGCCGCCGGCCTCGTGCAGGTCCTTGGCCACATATTCGCCGCCCGGGCGCAGGTTCACGAAATAGGGCGTGTCGCGGAAGATGTCGCAGACGTCGAACAGGTCGAACTCGATCCCCGCCTCATGCGCGATGGCCGGCAGGTGCAGCCCGCCGTTGGTGGACCCGCCGGTGCAGGCCACGACGCGGGCAGCGTTTTCCAGCGCCTTGCGCGTCACCACGTCGCGGGCGCGGATGTTCTTCTCGATCAGCGTCATCACCGCCTGACCGGAAAAATCGCCGTACTGGTCGCGCGATTCGTAAGGCGCCGGCGCGCCCGAGGAATTCAGCAGCGCCAGCCCGATCGCCTCGGACACGCAGGCCATGGTGTTCGCCGTGTACTGCCCGCCGCAGGCCCCGGCCGAGGGGCAGGCGACACGTTCGAGGATCTGCAGTTCCGCATCCGACATCGTGCCCGCGGCATGCTTGCCCACCGCCTCGAACACGTCCTGGACCACCACGTCCTTGCCGTTGAGCTTGCCCGGCAGGATCGAGCCGCCATAGACGAAGACCGAGGGCACGTTGAGCCGCACCATCGCCATCATCATCCCCGGCAGCGACTTGTCGCAGCCCGCAAGGCCCACCAGCGCGTCATAGCAATGCCCGCGCATGGTCAGTTCCACCGTGTCGGCGATGGCGTCGCGCGACGCGAGGCTGGACCGCATGCCCTCGTGCCCCATGGCGATGCCGTCGGTCACGGTGATGGTGGTGAATTCGCGCGGCGTGCCGCCGCCCTTCTTCACGCCCATCTTCACTGCCTGCGCCTGCCGGTTCAGCGCGATGTTGCAGGGTGCTGCCTCGTTCCAGCAGGTGGCGACGCCGACCCAGGGCTGGTGGATTTCCTCTTCGGAAATGCCCATCGCGTAGAAATAGCTGCGATGCGGCGCACGGGACGGACCCTCGGTCACATGACGGCTGGGAAGTTTCGACTTGTCGAAACGGCTGTTCTTCATGGCGGTCCTCCCGGAACGTGTGGCTGGCAACGGTCTAGAAGAGGCAGGCGGGGTTCACAAGATGGTTGCGCATCGGCGATGCCCCGGCGGCATTGCCCGTGGCACGGGCGGCGCCGGGGGCCAGCCCCGCGCAGGCTGGTTCTCGAACCAGTGGCGCACCAGCCGGCGCCCCCGGGATATTTAGAGACAGAAAGTGAACAGGCGGGCCACTTACCTTCTTCACTTTCTGTCCATAAATATCCCACGGGGGTGCGGGGGTGTGAAACCCCCGCCGCCGACCTTTCCACCGGCGCAACCGCCGGGCAAAGGCTCCGGGAAACCCAAGCCGCGGCGTTTCCGTAAGGTCAGGCCCTGCCAAGGCTGTTGACGCAACCGCCCCCGGCGGAAGATGCTGGGATCGTTGCGGCTTATGCCTGCGCGGCTGCGCGCGGGGCCGCGGCAGGGGCCGGGACCCGTCGCCAGAACGCGGCCCGCCCGCAGGGGAGGTTGGATTGGAAGTGCTTCAGCTTCTGGTCAGCGGTCTTGCGAACGGCTGTGTCTACGGCCTTGTCGCGCTTGGCTTCGTGCTGATCTACAAGGCGACCGAGGCGGTGAACTTCGCCCAGGGCGATTTCATGATGCTGGGGGCCTTCGTCACGCTCGGCCTCGTCAATCCGGGATATATGGGGTTGCCGTTCTGGGTGGCGCTGCCGCTGGTGTTCCTGATCATGGGGGCGCTCGGCTATCTGCTCGACCTCGTGGTCCTGCGCGCGATCTTCGGGCAGAGCCAGACGGCGGTGATCATCCTGACCATCGCGCTCGGCTTCGTGATCCGCTTCGCCGCCGGCGCGATCTGGGGGCATGAGCCGCAGTCGCTGCATTCGCCGCTGGCCTTGGGCGAGGTCCGGGTGGGTGGCGTGGTGCTGGGGCTGGTGGATGTGGCGGTGATCGTGGTGACGATCCTGCTGACGCTGCTGCTATGGCAGTTCTTCGCCCGCACGCGGGTGGGGCTGGCGATGCAGGCGGCCAGCCAGAACCAGATGGCGGCCTATTACATGGGCATCCCGGTGCGGCGCGTGCAGGGGCTGGTCTGGGCACTGGCCGGGATCGTCGCGGCGGTGGCGGGGATTCTTTATGCCTCGAAGGGCGCGATCGATCCGAACGCGGGCTTCATCGGCATCAAGGCCTTCGCCGCCGCCGTCATCGGCGGTTTCGGCAGCCTGCCGGGCGCGCTGATGGGCGGGCTGATCGTGGGGGTGATCGAGCCTTTCGCCGCCCGCTACCTGCCCCCCGGCTGGTCGCAGATCGCGCCCTATGCGCTGCTGCTGGCGGTGCTGCTGTTCCGCCCGCATGGTCTGTTCGCGCAGGTGCGCGCCAAGAAGGTCTGAGGCATGCGGTTCCACTTCAAGACCAGCTACGACCACGACATCCGGCTTTTCCCCGACGGCTGGACGGCAGCGAAATACGGCGCGCTGCTGCTGCTGGCCATCGCGCTGCCGTTCCTGATCGACGATTTCTTTCTGGGCGAGGCGACGAACGTCCTGATCTGGGCGGTCGCGGGGCTCGGCCTGATGCTGCTGACGGGGCAGACCGGGCAGGTGAGCCTTGGCCATTCCGCCTTCATGGCGCTCGGCTGTTATGTCTGCGCGATCCTGATGCAGGCGGGGGTGCCTTTCGTGCCGGCCTTCGTGCTGGCGGGCGTCGTCACCGGGGTGGTGGGGGCGCTGATCGCCATTCCGGCGCTGCGGCTGCACGGGGTGTATCTGGCCATCGCAACGCTGGCGCTGGCGATCCTGGCCGATGACATCATCGTGCTGCTGGCGCGCTGGACGGGGGGCGTGAACGGCATGTATGCCCCGCCGATCACCATCCTGGGGTATGAGTTCAACCGCTGGACCGCGCCCGCCGCATGGTACTGGATGGTGCTGGCGGTGGCGGTGCTGGTGGTGCTGCTTTACCGCAACATCCTGCGCGCGCCGATGGGCCGCGCCTTCGCCGCCGTGCGCGACAGCGAGATTTCGGCGCAGGCGATGGGGGTGGACGTGGCGCGCACCAAGGCGCTGGCCTTCGGGCTGTCCTGCGCCATCACCGGGCTCGGGGGGGCGCTGACGGGGCTGTTCGCGGGCGCCTTCAACAACGAGACCTTCAGCTTCATCCTTGCGATCCAGCTGGTGATGATGATCGTCGTGGGGGGCCTCGGCTTCATCCAGGGGGCGTTTCTGGGCGCCGCCGTCATCGCCTTTCTGCCGCAGCTTCTGTCGATGGCGACCGACCAGCTGGGCCGCGGCGTCGCCATCCCGGGGCTGGAGGCGGGGGTGTTCGGGGGTCTGCTGATCCTCTTCATCCTGTTCGAGCCGACGGGGCTCTGGGGCCGGTGGCTCAAGATCAAGGCGTGGTTCGACCTTTTCCCCTTCGCGCGCAAGGACATGTTCCGCCGCCAGAAAACCTATCTCAAGACAGAGAGGCTGCGGTGAGCCTGCTGGACATCGACCGGGTGACGTTGAAGTTCGGCGGGCTGACCGCAGTCAAGGACCTGTCCTTCGCGGTGGAGGAAGGGCAGGTGTTCGCGCTGGTCGGGCCGAACGGGGCGGGCAAGTCCACCGTGTTCAACCTGATCTCGCGGTTCTACACGCCGGCCGCGGGGGCGATCCGGTTCGCCGGGCAGGATCTGCTGCGCCTTCATCCCCATCAGGTTCCCGCGCGCGGCATCGCGCGGACGTTCCAGAATATCGAACTGTTCCATCAGGCCACGGTGTTGCAGAACCTGCTGGTCGGCCGCCACCGGCACCGGCGCGCGGGACTGGCGGCGCAGCTTCTGCATCTGCCGTCGATGCGGGCAGAGGAACGCGCGCACCGGCTGGCGGTGGAGGAGGTGATCGACTTCCTCGACCTGCAACCCTATCGCGACGCGCGCATCGCGGGCCTGCCCTATGGCGTGCGCAAGGTGGTGGAACTGGGGCGCGCGCTGGCGTCCAAACCGCGGATGCTGCTGCTGGATGAACCGGCATCCGGCCTGTCGGTCGAGGAAACGCAGAACATGCGCTGGTGGATCGACGACATCCGCCGCCAGATGGGCATCACCGTGCTGATGGTGGAACATGACATGGGGCTGGTCGGCAAGGTGTCGGACCGGGTGCTGGCGCTGGCCGATGGCGCGCGGCTGGCCGAGGGCACGCCGGCAGAGGTGCAGGCCCATCCGGCCGTCATCGCCGCCTATCTGGGCACCGGCCCCACCGCCAAGGCCGCCGCCCATATGGGGGACGTTGCAGCAGGAGGTGGGCCATGACCGCGCCCCTGCTGGAAATCCGCAATCTGGAAACCTTCTACGGCCCGATCACGGCCCTGCGCGGCGTCAGCCTGACCGTCGAGGCGGGCCGCGTCGTCACCGTTCTGGGCGCCAACGGGGCGGGCAAGACGACGCTGCTGAAAACCGTTTCCGGCATCATGGCCCCCGAAAAGGGCCAGATCCTGTTTCAGGGCCATGACATCGCGGGGTGGGAACCCCACCGCATCGTCCGCGCCGGGATCGTCCATGTCCCCGAGGGGCGCGAGGTCTTTCCCCTGCTGACGGTCGAGGAAAACCTGAGCCTCGGCGCCTATACCCGCCGCGACCGGGCGGAAATCGCCCGCGACCGGGATCTGGTGTTCAGCTATTTCCCCATCCTCGCCGACCGCCGCGGGCAAGAGGCGGGCACCCTTTCGGGCGGGCAGCAACAGATGCTGGCGATCGGGCGGGGGCTGATGGGGCGGCCCCGGCTGATGCTGCTGGATGAACCCAGCCTCGGCCTTTCGCCCCTGCTGACACAGGAAATCTTCGCCATCCTGCGGCGGCTCAACCGCGACGAGGGCGTGACGATGATGCTGGTCGAACAGAACGCCGCCGTGGCCCTGGATCTGGCCGATGACGGCTATGTGCTGGAACTGGGGCGCATCGTCATGCAGGGCAGCGCCGAACGGCTGGCGGCGTCCGAGGATATACAGAGCTTCTACCTCGGCCATGCCGCCACCGGCGCGCGCGGCGAACGGCGCTGGAAACGGCGCAAGACATGGAGGTGAGGGTGACACGCCACGCCATCATCCCGCCGATGGAAACCGTCAAGGGCGTCGCGGTGAACGCCGAACCCGGCAGCCGCCCGGTGCTGATCGACGGCTGCGACACGATTTCCGCCCTGTTCCGCCTGCGCTGCGCACAGCATCCCACCCGCACGGTGCATCGCGAAAAGACGCTCGGCATCTGGCACAGCTACAGTTGGGGCGACTGGTGGGATCACGCGCGCTGGATCGGGCTCGGCCTGCGCCGTCTGGGCCTGCGGCGGGGCGAGGTGGTGCAGATCCTGTCCGAGGACCGCAAGGAATGGCTGTATTTCGATCAGGGCATCCAATGCGTCGGCGGCATCGCATCCGGCGTCTACACCACCGATTCCGCCGGACAACTGGCCTATCTGCTGACGGATTCCGCCTGCCGTTTCCTGATCGTGGAAAACGAGGAACAACTGGACAAGTTCCTCGACATTCCCGGCGGCGCGCCGGGGGTGGAAAAGGTCGTCATCCTCGACGACGAGGGGCTGCACGGCCTCAGGGGCGACCGGTTCCTGTTCCTGCCCGATCTCTACGCGCTCGGCCGGCAGGAAGAGGCCGACCACCCCGGCGCGTTCGAGACGGAAATCGACCGCAACCGGGCCGAAGACGTGGCGCTGCTGATCTACACATCCGGCACCACCGGGCCGCCCAAGGGCGCGATGCTGACGCATGAAAACATCCTCGCCGGGATGCAGGCCGGCCTGCGCGCGCTGGAGGTGGACGAGGATACCGAACAACTGTGCTTCCTGCCGCTGTGCCATATCTTCGAACGCAACAACTCGGCCTATTTCCCCATCGCGGTGCGGTCCACGGTGAATTTCGCCGAAAGCCCCGAAACCGTGTTCGACAACCTGCGCGAGGTGAGCCCCCATGTCTTTGCCGCCGTGCCGCGGGTCTGGGAAAAGGTGTTCTCGCGCGTGACGATCATGGCGCAGGAGGCGACATGGACCGGCCGCATGGTCTGGGGGCTGGCGCTGCGGGCGGGGTTCGCGCGGGCCGATGCCGACATCGCCGGTCGGCGGCCCGGGGCGGGGGTGCGGCTGGCGGCGTGGCTGGCCGACTGGCTGGTCTTTCGCAACCTGCGCCACATGCTGGGAATGAACCGCCTGGCGCAGGGCATCAGCGGCGCCGCCCCGATCAGCCCGGCGCTCCTGCGCTGGTACGCCGCCATCGGCGTGCCGGTGGTCGAAGGCTACGGCATGACCGAAAACGCCGCCACCTGCACCGTCAACCGCGCGGGCGCGAACCGCCCCGGCACGGTGGGCCCGGCCATGCCCGGCATCGCCCTGCGCATCGCCCCGGATGGCGAGGTGCAGGCGCAGGGCCCGGCCAATTTCAAGGGCTACTGGAACCTGCCCGACAAGACCGCGGAAACCTTCACCGCAGACGGCTGGCTGCGCACCGGCGACATCGGGCGGCTGGATGCGGATGGCCGCCTGACCATCACCGGGCGGCTCAAGGACATCATCATCACCCAGGGCGGCAAGAACATCACCCCGGCCGAAATCGAAAGCCGGCTGAAGTTCAGCCCCTATATCAGCGATGCCGTCATCATCGGCGACAAGCGCAAGTACCTGACCGCGCTGATCATGATCGACCAGGAAAATGTCGAGAAATTCGCGCAGGACCACAAGGTCCCGTTTTCCGATTTCGCCTCGCTCACCCGCACGCAGGCGGTGCAGGACCTGATCCGGGCAGAGGTGGACGCCGTGAACCGCGAATTCGCCCGGGTGGAACAGATCAAGGATTTCCGCCTGATCGACATCCTGCTGACGGCAGAGGACGAGGAACTGACCGCCACCATGAAGCTGAAACGCAGCTTCGTGGAACGCAAGCACAGCCATCTGATCGAGGACATGTACAGGCCCGAAGGGCCATAGGGGAGGAAACCATGAAGACACTTTCCACCACCATCGCCGCCGCCGCGCTGGCCGCAGGGCTCGCCACGGCGGCCGCCGCCCAACAGGGCGTCACCCAGACGGAAATCGTGATCGGTTCGGTCAACGACCTGTCGGGCATCTTCGCCGCCATCGGCGTGCCGGCCATCAACGGCGCCAACCTGCGCTTCGATCAGGCGAACGAGGCCGGCGGCATCCACGGCCGCAAGATCCGCTTCGTGGTCGAGGACCACGGCTATCAGCTGCCCAAGGCGACGCAGGCCTACAACAAGCTGGTCAACCGCGATCAGGTGTTTGCGATGATCCTGTCGCTCGGCACGCCGCACAACCTCGCGGGGTTCCAGATCATGGACCCGAAGGGGATCTTCAACATCAACCCCCTGACCGCCGCGCGCGAGATGCTGCCCGATCCCCCGGGCCGGAAATTCGTCGCCTATTCCAGCTATTACGACCAGATCGCCGCGGGGCTGCGCTATCTCAAGCAGGAACATGGCGTCACCAAGGTCTGCACCATGTACCTGCCCACCGACTTCGGCACCGAAACCGCCGCGGCCAGTAAGGAGGTGGTGGCGGATCTGGGAATGGAATTCGTGTCGGAAACCACCCACAAGCCGGACGAACAGGATTTCGTCGGCGCGGTGCAGAAGCTGCGCGCGGACGGCTGCGAGGTGGTGACGACCGCGCTCGGCGTGCGCGCGGGGATCACGGTGGTCGGCACCGCCAAGCAACTGGGCTGGACCGAGGCGAAGTTCCTGACCAGCGCCGCGGGCTTTCTGGAGGCCGTGGCGGCGGTGCCGGGCGGCGTGACCGACGGGCTTTATGCCGCGTCGGGCTGGGTGGATCTTCAGGCGCGCAAGGACGATCCGGCGCCGGCAGAGTTCATGACCGCCTTCACGGCGAAATACAACCAGCCCGCCACCGGTTTTGCCATGCTCGGCTATGCCACCGCCGACCAGGTGGTCCGCGCGCTGGAGGCAGCGGGGCCGGACCTGACCGGGGACAGCTTCCTCGCCGCGATGGAAAACCTCGACTATCAGGACGAACTGATGGACACCCGCATCAAGACCAGCCCCGACAACCACCAGGCCGCCAATGACGTGACCATCTCGGTGGTCGAGGGCGGTCTTTGGAAACTGATCGCGCGGCAATGACCGCACGCCGGGGGGCGCAGGCGCCCCCCGGCGCCCCGTCAGCGTCAGCCCGCCAGCATCTCGCGCACCAGCGGGATCACCCGCGTGCCGTAAAGCCGGATCGACTCCATCAGCTGCGCATGCGGCATCGGCCCGCTGGCGTATTTCAGATCGAACCGCGACAGGCCGAGCGCCTTCACCGTCGCCGCGATCCGCCGCGCCACCGTTTCCGGCCCGCCGACATACAGCGACCCCTCCGTCGCCTCGTTCAGGAAAGCCGCCTTCGCCATCGGCGGCCAGCCGCGTTCGCGGCCGATCCGGTCGTGCAGGCGGCGGTAATGGGGCCAGAACACCTCCAGCGCCTCTTCGTCGGTCGCCCCCACATGGCCGGGCGAATGCACGCCGATGGGGCGCACCGGCTGGTTCAGTTGCGCGCAGGCGCGATGGTAGAGATCGACATACGGCACGAACCGCCGCGGATCGCCGCCGATGATCGCCAGCATCAACCGCAGGTCGTGGCGCACCACCCGGATCACCGATTCCGGGCTGCCCCCGACGCCGAGCCACGTCACCAGCCCCGCGGGGCCGAGCCGCGGATAGACCCGGGCCTTCGACAGCGCCGGGCGCGTCCCGCCCTGCCACGTCACCTCCTCCTCGCGCAGCAGGCGCGCGAAAAGGTCCACCTTTTCCTCGAACAGCTGGTCATAATCCGCCAGGTCATAGCCGAACAGCGGATAGCTTTCCGTGAACGACCCCCGGCCGAGGATCACCTCTGCCCGCCCCGACGACACCGCGTCGAGCGTGGAAAACCGCTGGAACACCCGCACCGGATCGTCGGAGGACAGCACCGTGACGGCGGTGCCGAGCCGGATCCGGCGGGTGCGCGCGGCGATGGCGGCCAGCACCACCTCTGGCGCGGAAATGGCGAAATCGTCGCGGTGGTGTTCGCCCAGACCGATGAAATCCACCCCCGCCTCGTCGGCCAGCACGCCCTGGTCCACCACCTCGCGCAGCACCTGCGCCTGTGGTTGCAGCGTACCGTCGGGGCCGGTCGTCACATCCCCGAACGTGTCGAGGCCGAGTTCGAGGGTGGCGGGATCGGGGGTCATGGCGCGCTCCGCTGTTTTGATCCTGTGATCCTAGCGGGGCGGCCCGCCGGGGGCCAGCGCATCGGCGCACAGGGGCTGTTCGGCGCCGGCGGGTGTTCGCAATCCGGCCCTGTTCTGCTAACTGGACAGCGGAGTGGCGACGACGGGGGGGGGATGGATGCGCGGTTTCTGGCTCTTGCCTGCCGGCGCACTGATCGGGGCGGCACTGACCTATGCCGTGATGACGGCTTCGGGCGCGCTCGACCAAGGCGTCGCGCAGACCCATCGCTGCGATCAACTGGCGCGCGAGGACGATGCCCGCAGAAGCGCCGCGAAGATCCTTGAACACCTTCTGCGCGACAGAACCCTGCCGGACCTGCGGGCCATCGCCGACGCCGCCGGGCTGCGTGTCGACCAGTTCGACAAGGGCGATCATGCGGAAATCGTCGTCGGCCACAGCCCCGGAACGGCGGCCCTGACCTTCGCGGTGCCCGCAGGCGGCGGCATATCCGTGCGCGCCCTGCCCGGAAGCGCCCCCTGCGACGCATCGGCGGGCGCCCGCTGACCGCCGGGCGCCCTCAGCCGTTTTCCCGCAGCACCACCCCGGCGAGGTAGAGCGAACCGCAGATCAGCACCCTTGCCTGCGGATCCTTGTCCAGAATCGCGGCCAGCGCCGCCGCCACATCCGGCGCGGTGGCGGCCGCCAGACCCGTGCCGCGGGCGGCCTCGGCCGTCGCCTCTGCCGGCAGGGTGTTGGCCTCGCCCGGGATCGGCACGGCGACCAGCGCGCGGGCCTGCGCGGCCAGCGGGCGCATGAAGCCCGCGACATCCTTGGTGTTGAGCATGCCGCAGATCAGATAGGTGGGCCGGGGCGGCATCATGGCCAGCGTCGCCGCCACCGCGGCCCCCCCCGCGGGGTTGTGCCCGCCGTCGAGCCACAGTTCCGCCGCCCCCGCCTTGTCGACCAGCGGGCCACGGCGCAGGCGCTGCATCCGGGCGGGCCATGCGGCGCGGGTGACGGCGGCTTCGCACGCCGCCTCGCCATGGCCCAGTTCGCGCAGCGCGGCGATGGCGGCGCCGGCATTGTCGATCTGGTGCGGGCCGGGCAGGTTCGGCAAGGGCAGGTCCAGCAGCCCGCGCGTGTCCTGATAGACCAGCCGTCCGCGTTCGGCCCAGACCTGCCAGTCGCGGTTGGCGACGGACAGCGGCGCCGACAGCCGTTCCGCCCGCGCCTCGATCGCCGCCAGCCCCTCGGCCGCCTGCGGGCCGACGATGCAGGGCACGCCGCGCTTGAGGATCCCGGCCTTTTCGCCCGCGATCTCGGCCAGCGTTTCGCCCAGATATTGCTGGTGGTCGATGGACACCGGGGTGATCACCGTCAGCCGCGGCCTGTCCACCACATTCGTCGCGTCCAGCCGCCCGCCCAGGCCCACCTCCAGCAGCAGCGCATCGGCGGGGGTGCGGGCGAAGGCCAGAAAGGCGGCGCAGGTGGTGATTTCGAAAAACGTGATCGGCTGGCCGGCATTCGCGGCCTCGCATTCGTCCAGCAGCGCGGCCAGCGCGGGTTCCGCGATCAGGTCGCCGGCCAGCCGGATGCGTTCGTGGAACCGCGCCAGATGCGGCGAGGTATAGGCATGCACCCGCAGCCCCTGCGATTCCAGCCCCGCGCGGATCATCGCCTGGGTGGACCCCTTGCCGTTCGTCCCCGCGACATGGATCACCGGCGGCAGCGCGCGTTCGGGATGGCCGAGCGCCGCCAGCAGCCGGTGCATGCGGTCCAGCGTGAGGTCGATCACCTTGGGATGCAGCGCCATCAGCCGTTGCAGGATGGCATCGGAACCGGCGGCGGTCACGGGCGGGCTCAGACCGGGGCGCGGTCGATGCGCGACAGCGCGTCGTTCACCGCAAAGGCGATGGCGCGGATGCCGGTGATGCCGAAGGCGCCAAGCCGCGCCGCGTGTTTGGCGCGGTACGCCTCTGCCTGATCGGCGGTCTCGAAGAGGTAGAGCCCGCCGGCGCGGCCCTCTGCCTCGGATTCCGTCCAGATCTTCCAGACGAGGCCGGGCTCGGTGGCGATGTCCTGCGCCAGCCCCGCCATCGCCTCGGCCATGGCCGGGCCCCAGGGGCCGGAATAGGGGAAATCGAATTGCAGAAGGGTGCGACTCATGGCGGTTCCTCCGTAGGGCTTCGGTGCCGGCCGCAGTCTCGCCTATTTCGCCGCCGGGACGGAAGCGGAACCTTGCGCGGCCTCGTCCGCCGGGGCCGGGTCGTCGGCCACGGCGGGCGGCAGGTCGGCCTTCACCGCGGGCGGCTGGCGCAGCAGCATGCGCAGGATGGTGATCAGTTCGTCCCGCATCTGCCGCCGGTGCGTCACCCGGTCCAGCATCCCGTGGTCGAGCAGATATTCCGCGCGCTGGAACCCCTCGGGCAGCTTTTCGCGGATGGTCTGTTCGATCACGCGCGGCCCGGCAAAGCAGATCAGCGCATTGGGTTCGGCGATCTGCACATCCCCCAGCATGGCGTAAGAGGCCGTCACCCCCCCCGTGGTCGGATGGGTCAGCACGACGATGTAGGGCAGGCCGGCTTCCTTCAGCATCTGCACCGCCACCGTGGTGCGCGGCATCTGCATCAACGACAGGATGCCTTCCTGCATCCGCGCACCGCCGGCGGCGGCAAAGACCACCAGCGGCCGGCGCAGTTCCACCGCGCGTTCGGCGGCGGCGACCAGCGCATTGCCCACATACATGCCCATCGACCCGCCCATGAAGGCGAAATCCTGCGCCGCGGCGACGATCGGGGTGCGGCCCATCTCGCCCTCGGCGACCAGCATCGCATCCTTTTCGCCGCTGGCCTTCTGCGCAGCCTTCATGCGTTCGGGGTATTTCTTCTGGTCGCGGAAATGCAGCGGGTCGGCCAGCGGTTCCGGCACCCGGATCTCGGTGAAGATGCCGCCGTCGAAGAGCGCCCTGAACCTCTCGCGCGGCGTGATCGCCATGTGGTGGTCGCAGTTGGTGCAGACGTTGAGGTTGTCCGCCAGTTCGCGGTGGAACAGCATCGTCCCGCATTCGGGGCATTTCGTCCACAGGTTCTCGGGGATCTCGCGGCGCGAGAACAGCGAGTTGATCTTGGGGCGGACGTAGTTGCTGATCCAGTTCATGCGGGACTGGCCTCCGGTTCGGGGGTCACGGGTCGTTCCCAGATAAGCGGCACGCGGGGGAAATGCAATCGCGCCTGGGCCCCCGGACGTCAGTCTGCCGGGGCGGCGCCGCGGGCCTGGATGCGGCGCAGGCGCCCCAGCTTCTTCTGCATCGCCTGCGCGCGGCGGCAATCGGGGTCAAGCTGCGCGGCGGTTTCGGCAAGGCGCAGCGCGGTGTCGAAATCGCACAGCCGGACATAGGCCTGCGCCATGCGCAAAAGCGCGTCCTTCGGCGCGCCGTCCCCAGAAAAATCGAGGCGTCCGAATGCCTTGCGCAACGTTTGCGGCCGGGGGCGCGGCATCGGATGGAACCCCCGGCCGGAACGTTCGATATAATCTGCGATCTCGATGAAGGGGGGCTTGGCCGGGTTTTCCGCCACCACCACGTCGAGGCAACGCCGCGCGGCATCGAAATCACCCCGGTCCATCGCATCGACGGCCTGCTTGAGATTGTAGTCGGGCAACAGCGTGGGATCGAGCTCGATCTTCGGCACGTCGCCGGTGCGGAACACCGACAGGACAAGCTCTTTCAGCCGGTTCTCGCGCAAGAGCCGCTTGGCGACGAGATGTCCCGCATGATCGAGCGGAACGAGCGTCGCGCCGGGATATACCGGCATCACGAATTCGGTGACGAAGGCGTTGTCGATGGGATTCTGCGGGTCATAGCAGACGACCGGATCGAAAGGGGTGCGCGGGACCTCGGGCAGGTCGGGGTGGATGATGCGCGTACCGGCCCAGACCGGATTCTTCTGGAATCGCAGTGCATAGGGATGTGGCGGCAGCTTCGGCGCCAGCGCGACGGGCCGCGCTTTCGCCGCGGCGGCGTAGAACAACGCGCAATAGCCGCCCAGACTTTGCCCATAGGTGAAAACCTTGTCGTAGTCGCCGAGGACGGGCGCGATCAATTCGGCGAAGCGGTCCCAGGGCAGGGACTGGTAGAAGTCATGCTTGGCCTCGGCCACATGTACATGGTCGAAACCCTTGGCCAGCAGGAACTCGCTTCCGAAACCCATGGGCGCGATGTCCATGCCGACCGGGTTGAAGCTGATCACCAGCGTGTCCGAACCCGAGGGCTGCCGATAGCGGGTCATCAGATAGCGGTCGGTGCCGGCCAAGGTTTCGGGCCTGAAATCAGTCATCGCGCCGGGCTCCTGTCGCGCAAGGGAATAGGGTCTGGATAGCGCCCCTGGCCCGGCGAGGCAATCGTGGTACCGGGCCCGCCCGTCCCCCGCCCCTGCGCCGGATTTCCGCTGTCCGGCGTCACATATGCGCGATTTTCTGCCCAGGGGGCTTTCCCGCGGCGGCGAAATCACGCTAAGAGCGGAGGTATCGAGTTGAAACGACCCGCGCCACGGGAAAAGGTCGCTCACGAACGGCGACGGGCCGGGGACAGAGGCAAGACGGCTGGAGGCCAGGCAGAATGATGGCAAGGACGATCGGCGCGGTGGCTGGCGCGGCATTCGCATTCCTCGGGGGCGCGGCGGCTGCGCAATCCACGAACCTCGTCGACACCAAGACCGACTGGAGCGTCTTTGTCGAAAACAATCCCCAGAAGGAATGCTGGGGCGTGGCGCAGCCGAAGGAAACCGTGAACAGCAAGGACGGCAAGCCCGTCCAGGTCCGCCGGGGCGACATCCTGCTGTTCGTGACCTTCCGTCCCGGTTCGGGCGCGAAGGGCGAGATTTCCTTCACCGGCGGCTATCCGTTCGCGCCGGGCTCGACCGTGACGGTCGAGATCGGGACGAACCGGTTCGAGATGATGACCGACGGCGAATGGGCCTGGCCCACCGATGCGGCCGCCGAGGGCGCGGTGCTGGCGGCGCTGAAGGGCGGCAGCCAGGCGGTGCTGACGGCGCGGTCGGCGCGCGGGACGCAGACGAAGGACACCTTTTCGCTGATGGGGTTCACCGCCGCGATGCAGGAGGCGGAAAACCGCTGCAAGTGACCCGGCCGGAACGGCCGGACCCGAGCCCCGCCCCCGGCGGGGCTTTTGCGTTTCGGGGGTGCGGGTCGGCCTGCGCACCCGCCAGCGGCGGGGCGGGAAACGCAAGCCCGGCCCGAAAACCCCGCATTGCATGCCGCGGGCGATGGCCTGCGCCAGTCTGATCGCCGCCGCCGGCGAAGCGATTTCCGCGCTCCGATGCATGGCGGGGGCGATGGCCCGCACCCGTCCGCGCAAGGGGCCGGGGCCGACCGGACGGGCCCCTGCCCCGGGGACGGCGGATGTTCCGGCCGGATGACGTCCGCCACCTCCGCCGCCTTTTCTGCTTGCGCACCCCCGGGCGGACCGTCCAGATCCTGAACCCGATACCCCGTTGGAACCGGATGCCCCCATGTCCTATCACCCTGCCGCAGAGGTGTTCGCGGTTTTCCTGCGGCTCGGCCTGACATCGTTCGGCGGGCCGATCGCGCATCTGGGCTATTTCCGCGAGGAACTGGTGGTGCGCCGGCGCTGGCTGGACGATGCGGCCTATGCCGATCTGGTGGCGCTGTGCCAGTTCCTGCCCGGCCCCACGTCCAGCAAGGTGGGCCTGGCCCTCGGCCTGATGCGGGCCGGATGGTTGGGCGGGCTCGCGGCCTTCGTCGCCTTCACCCTGCCCTCGGCGCTGATCCTGTTCGGCCTTGCGATGACCGCGGGCACATTCGCCGGGCCGGGTTGGGCGGGGGCGCTGCACGGGCTCAAGATCGCCGCCGTCGCCATCGTGGCGCAGGCGGTGCTCGGCATGGCGCGCACGCTCTGCCCCGATGCGGGGCGGGCGACGGTGGCGGCGGGCGCGGTGGCGGTGCTGGCGCTGGTGCCCGGGTTCTGGGGGATGGCGGGGGCGATCCTTGCGGGCGCGCTGGCGGGGCTGGTGCTGGCGCGCGGGGATGGCGCGCCGCCCCCGGCGGCCCGGATCCGCCTGCCCGGCACGCCGGCCACGGCGCTGGCCGCGCTGACGGCCTTTGCCGCGCTGCTGGTCGGCCTGCCGCTGCTGGCCCCGCAGGCACCGGTGCTGGCGCTGGCCGACGGGTTCTATCGCGCGGGCGCGCTGGTGTTCGGGGGCGGGCATGTGGTGCTGCCGCTGCTCGAATCCACCGTGGTGCAGACCGGCCGGGTGCCCGCCGACATGTTTCTTGCGGGCTATGGCGCGGCACAGGCGATGCCGGGGCCGCTGTTTTCCTTCGCCGCCTATCTGGGCGCGATCCAGGAGCCTGCGCCCAACGGCGCCCTGGGGGCCGCGGTCGCGCTGCTGGCGCTGTTCCTGCCGGGGTTTCTGGTGCTGGCGGGGGTGCTGCCCTTCTGGGACCGTTTCCGCACGCTCGCCCCGGTGCGGGCGCTGATGCGGGGGGCGAATGCGGCGGTGGTGGGGATCCTCGGCGCCACGCTCTACGACCCGCTTTTCACCCGCACGATCCTCGGGCTCGACGATCTCGCGCTGGCGCTGGCCTGTTTCGTGGCACTGGCGGGCTGGAGGGCCGCGCCTTGGGCGGTGGTGCTGGCCGCCGCCGCCGCGGGGCTGGCGCTGGCGTGATCGCATTGCCGGTTCCGTTTTGCCGCAAGATCGCCTATATGGGCGGCTTGACCCCGCCCGAGGTTCCGCCGATGACCGCCACCGCCCCCATCACGCAAGACGTGCTGACCCTGCCGCGCAAGCTGCCCGAGGGCGGGCGGCTGAACCTGATCGGCCTGACGCGCGACCAGCTGCGCGAGGCGCTGATCGCCGCCGGTACGCCGGAACGGCAGGCGAAGATGCGGCTCGGCCAGATCTGGCAATGGGTCTATCACTGGGGCGTGCGCGATTTTGCGGCGATGACGAACCTCGCCAAGGACTATCGCGCGCTGCTGGCCGACCATTTCACCATCGAGATCCCCGAGGTCGTCAGCCGCCAGATCAGCGCCGACGGCACGCGCAAATACCTTGTCCGCATCGCGGGGGGGCATGAGGTCGAAACCGTCTACATCCCCGAAGACGGGCGCGGAACGCTGTGCATTTCCAGCCAGGTCGGCTGCACGCTGACCTGTTCGTTCTGCCATACCGGCACGCAGAAACTGGTGCGCAACCTGACGGCGGGGGAAATCCTCGGCCAGGTGATGCTGGCGCGCGACGATCTGGGCGAATGGCCCCGCCCGGGCGAGCCGAAGCGGGAAGAACGGCTGGTGTCGAACATCGTGCTGATGGGCATGGGCGAGCCGCTCTACAATTTCGACGCGGTGCGCGATGCGATGCGGGTGGTGATGGATGGCGAGGGGATCGCGCTCGGCCGCCGCCGGATCACGCTGTCGACCAGCGGCGTGGTGCCGGAAATCGCCCGCGCGGCGACAGAGATCGGCTGCCAGCTTGCCGTCAGCTTCCACGCCACCACCGATGCGGTGCGCGACGTGCTGGTGCCGATCAACAGGAAGTGGAACATCGAAACCCTGCTGGCCAGCTTGCGCGATTATCCCCGGCTGTCGAACAGCGAACGCATCACCTTCGAATATGTCATGCTGAAGGGGGTGAACGACAGCGATGCCGATGCCCGCCGGCTGGTGCGGCTGATCGCGGGGATCCCGGCCAAGATCAACCTCATCCCCTTCAACGAATGGCCCGGCGCACCCTATCAGCGGTCCGACTGGGACAGGATCGAGGCTTTCGCCGACATCATCTACAAGGCCGGCTACGCCAGCCCCATCCGCACGCCGCGGGGCGAAGACATCATGGCCGCCTGCGGGCAACTGAAATCCGCCACCGAACGCGCCCGCAAGTCCCGCGCCGCCGTAGCGGCAGAGGCCGGGCTCAGTAGCTGATCCAGACCCCCGCGCGGCCCACCAGCGGCGCCGGGCCCGGGATGGGCGCGGCGATGCGGTGCCGCAGGCCCAGTTCCAGCTGCACCCCCTTGCGCGCCTGCCAGACCACCGCGGACTGGCTGCTGATCCAAAGCCCGCCGATGGGGTCGCGCATCGCCTGCGCCTGGAACACCGTCATCAGCCGGTCGCCATGGCGAAAGCCCAACGTCGCCTCCGCACCATAGCGCGCACCGTCGCCGCGCAACTCCGCCCGCAGGTCGAGCGCCATCCACCCCGGCACCGGCCCCGCGAAACCGCGCCCGATGGCGATCCCGGGGCGCGCATAGCCCTGCCCCCGCGCGTCGAGCCCGAAGCCCGCCTCGGCCGCGATCTGCACCCCGCCCGCGGTAAAGGACCGGCGCAGGATGGCCACGCGCTTGCCGGGCCCCCCACCGCGCCCCGCCAGCGCCAGATCGAGCCCGAACGTCCAGCCCCCGCCGAGGCCGTATTCGCCATAGCTCGACATCGCGCCGTCGCCCTCGACGGCGAAGGCGAGGAACACCTCGCCCCTCTCGCGTGGCCAGGGGCCCGCCGCGGCGGCGGCGGCAGAGGCCAGCCACAGGATGATCGCCAGCCAGCCCCGCCCCACCATCGCCACCTCCTGCGCCAGCCTCGGCGGCAAAGGTTAACGGATGGTTAACGCGCCCGGCCGCGCGCCCGGCGGCCCCTGTCGGCGCCGGGGGCCAGCCCCCGGACCCCCGGGATATTTGGGGACAGAAAATGAACAGGCCGGGATTCGAGCCCACCCCTCTCCATTTTCTGTCCCTAAATATCCCCGCCGGAGGCCACCGCCCGCACCACCCGCACCGCCGCCGGGCGGGCGCGCGAACTTCGCCGTTTCCCTCGCCCCCGCGCGCCGCTAGGCTGGGCGCACCCGAACGGAGCCCGCCATGACCGACCTTCCGCTGATCGAGGCCGCCGCACGCCGTCTTGCAGGACAGGCCCGGCGCACGCCGCTGCTCTCCTCGCCCTTTCTGGACGAGATCGCGGGCCGGCGCGTGCTGGTGAAGGCCGAATGCCTGCAACATACCGGATCCTTCAAGTTCCGCGGCGGCTGGTCGGCGGTGTCGGCGCTGCCGGGGGATATGCGGGCGCGCGGGGTGATCGCCTATTCCTCGGGCAACCATGCGCAGGGGGTGGCGCTGGCGGCGCGGCTGCACGGGGTGCCTGCGGTCATCGTCATGCCCGAGGACGCGCCGCGGCTGAAGATCGCCAATACCCGCGCGCTCGGGGCCGAGGTGGTCCTATACGATCGCGCCACCGGCGACCGCGACGCGATCGGGGCGGACATCGCCGCCGAACGCGGGCTGAGCCTGATCAAGCCCTTCGACGACGCCCAGGTGATCGCCGGTCAGGGCACCACGGGGCTGGAAATCGCCGAACAGGCGGCGGCGGAGGGCGTGGCGGCGGCCGATGTGCTGGTGCCCTGCGGCGGCGGCGGGCTGACCGCCGGGATCGCGCTGGCGCTGGAGGGCCGCACGCCGGGCCTGCGCGCGCGCCCCTGCGAGCCCGAGGGCTTCGACGACACCGCGCGCAGCCTTGCCGCCGGCACATGGCAGCGCAACGACCACCTTTCCGGTTCCATCTGCGACGCCATCGTGACGCCGGAACCGGGGCGGCTGACCTTCCCGATCCTGCGGCGGCTCTGCGGCCCCGGGCTTGTCGTCAGCGACGACGAGGCGCTGCGGGCCATGGCGCTGGCCTGGCAGCGGCTGAAGATCGTGGTGGAACCCGGGGGCGCGGTGGCGCTGGCGGCGGCGCTGTTCCGGCCCAAGGCCATCGCGGGCGATGCGGTGATCTGCGTCGCCTCGGGCGGCAATGTGGACCGCGATCTGTTCCAGCGCGCGCTGGCCGGCCTGCCCGCGGACTGACGCCCCCCCGTGTCCCCCCATTGACGGGTTGCGCGCCGGGGCGCAAGCGCGCAGAACGGGGGGACCATTCAGGGAGGCCCCATGCAGATCCGCGACCTCGGCGACATCCGCCTGCATTACCGCGACGAGGGCCCGGCGACGGGCGCGCCGGTGCTGTTTCTCAACTCTCTGGCCACCGACCTGCGGCTGTGGGACAAGATCGTGCCCCTGATGCCCGCCGGGCTGCGGCTGGTGCGGATGGACACGCGCGGGCACGGGCTGTCGGATTGTCCGCCCGGGCCCTATGCGATGGGCACGCTGATCCGCGATGTCGAACGGCTGATGGAGGCGCTCGGCCTGCGCGATGCGGTGGTGGTGGGGCTGTCTCTGGGCGGGATGATCGCGCAGGGGCTGGCGGTCAAGCGGCTGGATCTGGTGCGCGGGATGGTGCTGTCGAACACCGCCGCCAAGGTCGGCACCGCGCAGATGTGGGAGGACCGCATCGCCGCCGTGCGCAGGGACGGGCTGGAACATATGGCCGATGCCACCATGACCCGCTGGTTCACCCGCGCCTTCCGCGACACGGCCGAACTTTCCGGCTGGCGCAACATGTTCGTGCGCACCCCGGTCGAGGGTTTCATCGGGTGCAGCCATGCCATCGCGGGCACCGATTTCTTCGCCACCACCGCCGCGCTGACCCTGCCGACGCTGGCCATCGCCGGGCCCGAGGACGGGTCCACCCCGCCCGATCTGGTGCGCGAGACCGCCGATCTGGTCAAGGGCAGCCGGTTCGAGCTGATCCGCGGCACCGGCCACCTGCCCTGCGTGGAACGGCCGGCGGATTATGCCGCGGTCCTGACCCGGTTCCTGGCCGATACCGGGCATTGCTGATGGCGGCCTTCCTGCTGGTCCACGGATCCTGTCACGGCGGCTGGTGCTGGCGCGACCTGATCCCGGAACTGGCGGCATGCGGGCATGCGGCGCGCGCGATCGACCTGCCCGGCCATGGCGCGGACCCGACGCCCGCGGCGCAGGTCACGCTGGACGCCTATGCCCGCGCCATCGTCGATGCGCTGGCGGAACAGGACGGCGCCATCGTCGTCGGCCATTCGATGGCGGGCTACGCCATCGCGGCGGCGGCGGAACTGGCGCCGGAACGGATCGGCAAGCTGGTCTATCTCTGCGCCTATGTGCCGGTGTCGGGCCGGTCGCTGGCCGACATGCGCCGCGCGGCGCCGCGGCAGTTGCTGGCCCCGGCGGTGCGCCCCGCGCCCGACGGCGCGGCCTTCACGCTCGACCCCGCGCTGGTGCCCGGCATGTTCTACCACGATTGCCCGGCAGAGGCGGCGGCCTATGCCCTGCCCCGGCTTTGCCCGCAGCCCGTGGCCCCGCAGGAAACCCCGCTGACCCTCACCCCGCTGTCGGCGGGGGTGGAACGGCACTATATCCGTTGTGCACAGGACCGGGTGATCGCGCCCGAATATCAGGCGGCGATGACCGCGGGTTGGCCCGCGGCGCGGGTGCATGTGCTGGAGTGCGGGCATTCGCCCTTCTTCGCGATGCCCGGGGTGCTGGCGGACCATCTGTCGCGGATCGCCGCGCCCGCGCCTTCGTGAACATGGCGGCGCGGGCCGCCCACTGCCGGTAAAAGGTATCGCATGCGTACCCGTCTGCCCTTCGTCTTCATCCTGATGACCATCCTGATCGACGCGATCGGGGTGGGGCTGATCCTGCCGGTGACGCCGCAGCTGATCGAGGAGGTGACGGGCGGCCCGCTGGCCGATGCGGCGCTGTGGGGAGGGGTGCTGACCTCGGCCTTTGCGGTGATGCAGTTCCTGTGCGGCCCGGTCATCGGCGCGCTGTCCGACAGGTTCGGGCGGCGGCCGGTGCTGCTGATCTCGCTCGCCGTGATGGTGGTGGATTACCTGCTGATGGCGGTGGCGGGCAGCATCTGGCTGCTTCTGGTCGGGCGCATCGTGGGCGGGCTGACGGCGGCGACGCATGCGACGGCGGCGGCCTTCATTTCCGACATCTCGCCGCCCGAACGGAAGGGGCAGAATTTCGGCCTGATCGGCGCGGCCTTCGGGGTGGGGTTCATCCTCGGCCCGGTGATCGGCGGCCTTCTGGGCGAACTGGGCACCCGCGCGCCCTTTTACGCCGCGGCGGCGCTGGCGGCGGCGAACCTGCTGCTCGGTCTTTTCGTGCTGCCCGAGACGCTGACCGACCGCATCCGCCGCCCGTTCGAGTTCCGCCGCGCCAATCCCTTCGGCGCGCTGGCCGCGATCGGCCGCCTGCCGGGGCTGCGCCGGATGATCGCGGTGTCGTTTCTCTACGAGTTGTCGTTCACCGTCTATCCCGCCACCTGGGCCTATTTCGCCACCGCCCGCTTCGACTGGGAACCGGGCACCATCGGCCTGTCGCTGGCGGTGTTCGGCCTTGCCTTCGCGCTGGTTCAGGGCGGGCTGATCCGGCTGATCCTGCCCCGGTTGGGCGAGATGTGGACGATGCTGTTCGGCCTTGCGGGAAGTGCTGCGACCTTCACCATCCTCGCCTTCATCCGCGACGGCGACCTGGCGCTGGTGCTGATCCCGCTGTCGGCGCTCGGCGCGGTGGTGATGCCGGCGGCGCAGGGCCGGATGGCGCGGCGCACGCCCGACAGCCAGCAGGGCGAATTGCAGGGTCTGCTGGCATCCCTGCGGGCGGTGGCGATGATCGCGGGGCCGCTGGCGATGACGGGCACGTTCTTTGCCTTCACCGCGCCGGGGGCGCCCGTCTACATGCCCGGCGCGGCCTTCCTTCTGTCGCTGGCGCTGGTCGGCGTCTGCGCGGTGATCCTGTCCTACCCGCTGTTGCAGCGCCGGCGGCGGTAGGGGCGGGATCGGCCCTGCGGTGTGTCTGGCGAAGGCGCGTGCCGTCGCCAGACACACCGCAAGGGGAAGGCGGCCCCTCAGGCCGCCTTGGCCACCAGCCGCACCGGCAGGCTTTCCAGCGTGCGCAGGGCGTTGACCATGCGGTAGACGGGTTCGCCCGTCAGTTCGATCCGGTCCACCCGGCGGACGAGTTCGCCCAGGATGCATTCCGCCTCGAGCCGCGCGATGTTCTGGCCGATGCAGTTGTGCACCCCCGTGCCGAGCGCGACATGGACCCCCGCGGTTTCACGGTCGACGCTGAAACGGTCGGGATCGGGGAATTTCTGCGGGTCGCGGTTCGCCGCGCCCAGGAAACAGCCCACCTTCATGTCGTCGCGCAGCCGGCAGCCTTCCAGATCGACCTCGCCCGAGGTCACGCGATAGATCACCCGCGCGGGCGAACCCAGGCGGATCGCCTCGTCGAAGGCCGCCTTGACCTTGCCGGGGTTGGCCTTGAGCTTTTCCCACTCGGCCGGGTTCTGCGCCAGATGTTTCAGCGTCTCGCCGATGCCCGCGATCGTGGTGTCCACGCCCGCGCGCAGGAAGGACCGCACCTGCACCCCGCCGGTGCCGGGGGCGAATTCGCCGCGGTCCTCGGCCTCGAAGATTTTCTCGGCAAAGCCGCCGGGGATCACGCTTTCGCGCTGGAAGGCGCGCTGGTAGTCGTCGAGGATCGGCGCGACCCGTTCCATCGAGCGGCGGTAGATCTCGTTGTCCGGGCCCATCTGGTTGAAGTTCATCTCGCCCAGATCCAGGAAATTCGCCTTGGGCATCTTGACGCCGAGCGCGCCGGTAAAGGCGTTCAGAACGAATTCCTGCACCGTTTCCGTCACCGCGTCGACCTGCCCCTTTTCGAGGCACCGATCCACCACGCGGCCGGCCTCTTCGGTGAACGAGGTTTTCCACTGCCGCAGCACGACCGGCGAGATCACCTTGGTCAGCGCCGCGCGCACCTGCGTGTGCTGGGGCGGATCGACCTCGCTGATCGGGCTCGGGGCGCGCAGGGCGCCGGGCTTGCGGATGTCGGTCAGCCCGATCCCGCCCGACGACAGGAAATGCACGTGGTCGTGCAGCACCTTGTGGGTGACGTCATAGCGGCCCACGGCATAGACGCCGTATTTCGACAGAAAGACGACCGGCCCGGCCTCGCGCAGCTGATGGTGGAAGGGCTCGGGGTCGCGCATGACCTCTTCGGCATAGGGGTCGATGTCCAGGACGGGGATGTCGCTGTCCAGAATGGCTGTATCTGCGTTTTGCATGGCTGTTCCTCCGCTACGGCGCCCGGGTTCGGGCTTGCGGACAATCTTGGACAGTTGCGGTTATGTTGCAATTGCTATATTTTGTACGTTGTTAACTCATTTCAGGATAACGATGGACGATCTCCGCCGCCTGCGCTATTTCCTCGCCGCCGCCGATGGTGCCAGCATCAACAGCACCGCGGAACGCATCAACCTTGCCCAGTCGGCCCTGTCGCGCCAGATCCGCGCGCTGGAATCAGAGGTGGGCACGGCGCTGTTCGAACGCACGACCGAGGGCTCGACCCTCACCGCCGCGGGCGAACAGTTCCGCCGCGAGGCGCGCGAGATCGTCGAACGCTACGAATCCGCCAAGCTGCGCGCGCGGCGCACCGCGCAGGGCCATGTCGGCAGCCTGCGCATCGCGCTGAACGAGGTCGCGGCGCACCGGCCGGCGATCATCCAGGCGGTGGCAGGGTTCCGGCGGGCCTACCCGGATCTCGACCTGCACCTCGACCACGTCTATTCCATCGACCAGACCGAACGCGTCGCGCGCGGGGAACTCGACGTGGGGCTGATGTGCTATCCGCCCACCGACGGCACGCTTGCCACGCGGCATCTGTGCCGGGAACGCTTCGTTCTGGTGCTTCCCGCGGATCACCCTCTGGCGGCGCAGGATGTGGTGACGCTCGGCGCGCTGCGCCACGAACGCTTCATCGTCTTCAACCGCAGCTACAACCGCCGCTACCTTTTCTCCGCCTTCGCCGCCTTCTTTGCCGAGGGCGAGATGCCGAACATCTATCAGGAGGCCGACAGCATCGCCCAGATCATCCAGATGGTGTCGATCGGGCTCGGGGTGGCGATCCTTTATGGCGCAGAGGACATCGCCCCGGGCACCGGCGCGGTGGTCCGCCCGGTGACGGGGGTGGAACAGAACGTGGAACTCGCCGCCGTCTGGCGCCGCGACAACCGCACCCCGCAACTGACGGCCTTCATCGATACGCTGCAACAGGCGGTGGGGTGACGGCCCCTCTGCGCCGCCCGTCAGGACCGGCGCAGCCCCTGCCAGAGCATCCCGCCGCCAAGACAGGCCAGGAACACGCCCACCAGAAGGTCGATCTGGCGCTTCAGCGCCTGATACCCGCGCTGCAATGCAGGCGTCGCGAAGGCGACCGCCAGAAAGCCGTGCCAGAGCGCGGACAGCGCCGTCAGGCCGAGGACGGCGGCCAGATGATAATGCAGCGTCGCCTGCGCCGGCGCGGTCAGCGCGAAGGCACTGCCGAAAAAGGCCAGCGCCTTCGGGTTGGTGATGCTGGTGACGAAACCCCGCGTCAGGGCCGAATGGCGGAGGGGTGGCAGATGCGGACGTGCGGTCCCCCTGCCCGAACCGCCCCGGATCATGCCGATGCCCAGCCAAAGCAGATAGAGCCCCGCCGCAAGCCGAAGCGCGGTATTGGCCCAGACCACCGACGACAACACCGCGCCGAGCCCCAGGGCGATGCACGAGGCCCAGACGAAGGTGGCCCCCGCCACGCCAAGGCCGACACGGATGCCCTCCCCGCGGCCATGGCGGGCCGAGGTCGAGGCGATCAGCAGAAAGACCGGCCCCGGGCTGCAACATGCCAAGAGGAATATCCCGCCGAGCGCCAGCAGGCTCTGCATCACCGTCATCCCGCGCCTCGCATCCCGTTGCCCGGGACCCAGTATAGGCCGGGCGGATGGCGGCGGCAAAGGGCGCCTTGGTGTGGCCTGGCGGTCCCGGCAGGACTCGAACCTGCAACCATTCGCTTAGAAGGCGAGTGCTCTATCCATTGAGCTACGGGACCGACCGCCGCGTTTTGGGCAAGGGGCGGGCAGAGATCAAGAAGAATGTTGCCGCGGGCGGCGGGTCAGTCCAGCGCGCGGGTCATGAAAACGCTGTGGGGGTCGGGGCCATAGTCGCCGAAGGGCCCGCAGGGGGCGAAACCGGCGGCGGCGTAAAGCGCGCGGGCGGGGATGAAGGCGTCCTCGATCCCGGTTTCCAGGCTGATGCGCCGGGCACCATCGGCCCGGGCGGCGGCGATCAAATGCCCCAGCATCCGGCGCGACAGGCCCCTGCCCCGCGCCTCGGCCACGACATGCATCGACTTGATCTCGTGATGCCCCGGCGCGATGCGCCGGATCGCACCGATGGCCAGCACCTGCCCGCCCGCACGCAGGGAATAGAAGGCGACATCGGGCCCCGCCAGCGCATCGGCCGGCAGGGCATGGACGCTTTCGGGAGGCGAGGCCGCGCGCATCATCGCCAGATGCCGCGCCAGAACCGGCGCGACATCGGGGGCCAGCGGGCTGTCACGGCGCAGTTCCGGCGCCTCGTCTTTCCCGTTGCCCATCGCCGGCCCCCTTTGCCATCGGGACGGCCCGGCCCTATTCGCCCGCCGCCATATAGGCCTCTAGCACGGCAGTGCCCTGGCGGCCTACAGCGTCGAGCCCGGCGGCCCAGTCCCTGCCCACATTCTGCAACCGCCCGACGAAGGCCTCCTGTTCGGCCCCTTCGAGATCGACCATCACATAGCCGGGAACCTGGGCGATTTCCGCGCGCAGGTCCTTTTCCGTCTGGTCGGTCCAGGCGCAATAGGACCGTTCGGCGATGGCCAGCTGTTCCGAGATGAGCTTCTGCTGATCCTCGGTCAGCTTGTTCCAGCGCGCCTCGCTGGTGGCGACAAGATAGGTGCCGGACCCGAAGTTCACACCGTTCAGCGCGTGCTTGAGGATCGGTTCCAGCTTGTATTGCTTGATGCCGGAATAGGGGAAGATGGCGGCGTCGACGGTGCCGCGGGTGGCCGCGTCGTAAAGTTCGGGCGAGGGGATGCGGATCGCCACGCCGTCGAGCGTCTCGATCGTCTTCTGCACCGCCGGGCCGCTGGCCCAGATCTTGAGGCCCTTCACATCCGCCAGCGTCTCGACCTTGCCGCGCGAGAACAGCAGATAGGGGGCGAGCAGATGGGCGCTGAGCGCGCGGATGCCCGCGGGCCGGTATTCGAGTTCGTCCAGAAGCCCGCCCGGCTGCGCCAGCGCCCACATCTTGGCCGAACCGTCGCAGGCCGATGACGACACCGCCGGCAGTTCCGCCACCGAGGAATGGGGGAACTTCTCGGGGGCGAGCCCGGTGATCACCATCCCCATGTCGACGATGCCGCTGGTGATCAGGCCGGTCGTGTCCTTGCCGAGCTGCGCGGCGGGATAGAACTCGAACCTGATCTCGCCGTTCGACGCCTTTTCGATGCCCGCGGCGAAGACATCGAACAGGTTCACCTGGATGTAATGGGTCGCGGGCAGCGTGTGCCCGAACTTCAGGACCACGGGTTCCGCCAGCGCAGGGGCCGCGCCCTGCATTGCGACGAGCGCCGCGAAGGCAGGGATGCGCGCCCTGCCGATGATCTTCCGTGCCAGACTGGCCATTCTCTGCCTCCTCCAAGGAACTGCCCGCCCGCCGTCGCCGGTGCTTCCGGCACCGGCGGCGGGGCTGCGGCAGATCCATTCGCGAGGCGGGTACGGAATCAACGCGGTCGCATCGCCCCCTCGGGGAAGGCTATGGCCTCCATCGACAATCCCTTCCCCTCGCCGGTGCGGCACGGCGGCCGCGCGGCGGGCAGTGGGGGGGGTCAGTGCGTCCAGGCGCCCTTGCGGTTGGTGGCGAAATTTTCGCCATAGCCGCCGGGGCGGATGTTGGGGGTGCGCTTGTGGGGTTCGGTCAGCACATAGTCGATGCCCTGCGCGCGGGCGTATTCCTCTGCCGCCTCGCGGGTGGGAAAGCGCATCCGCACCTGGCGCTGCGTATCGTCCGAAGAGGTCCAGCCCATCAGCGGGTCGATCTCGCGCGGGCTGGCCGGGGCGAATTCCAGAACCCAATGGTGCGTCTTGGCCATGCCCGACTGCATGGCGTTGCGGGCGGGCTGGTAGATTCGTGCGCGCATCTCGGACTCCGCTGGCTGCCTTGGCCGCTTATCGCCAAACCGGGCCCGTGGCGCAAGGGCCGGGATCGCCGCAGCCCCGGCCTGCGGGCGGATCAGCGGATGGCGGCGATGGGCCCCTCTGCCCGGCCGTGGATGAACTGCTGCACATAGGGATCGCCGTTGGTATCCAGTTCGGCCACCGGCCCGGTCCAGCGGATCACGCCCCCGTGCAGCATCGCCACATGGTCGGCGATCGCGCGGACGCTGGTCATGTCATGGGTGATGGTGATCGCGGTCGCGCCCATCTCGGTCACGATTTCCCGGATCAGTTCGTTGATCACCCCGGACATGATCGGGTCGAGCCCCGTCGTGGGTTCGTCGAAGAAGATGATCTCGGGGTCCGCCGCGATGGCGCGGGCCAGGCCCACGCGCTTCTGCATGCCGCCCGACAGTTCCGAGGGGTAGAGGTCGGCCACATCCGGCCCCAGACCCACGCGGCCGAGCTTGGCCACCGCGATCTCGCGCGCCTCGGTCTTGGGGCGGCGGGTCTTGCCGCGCATCAGCCGGAAGGCCACGTTTTCCCACACCCGCAGCGAATCGAACAGCGCCCCGCCCTGGAACAGCATGCCGAAACGTGCAAGGAACGCCTCGCGCTCGGCCTGCGCCACATCCTCGCCGTCGATGACGATGCGCCCGGCGTCTGGCCGCACCAGCCCGAGGATGCATTTCAGCAGCACCGACTTGCCGGTGCCCGACCCGCCGATCACCACCATGGACGACCCGCGCGCGACCGACAGGTCCACCCCCGCCAGCACGGTCTTGGCCCCGAAAGCCTTGCGGAGATCCTGAAGCTCGATCATGACGTGAAGAAGAATTCGGTCAGCAGATAGTTCGCGGCGAAGATCAGCACCGATCCCGACACCACCGCCGCCTTGGTCGCCCGCCCCACGCCCTGCGCGCCGCGGCCGGAATTCATGCCGTGGAAACAGCCCATCAGCGCCACCAGAAACCCGAAGGCCGCGCCCTTCACAAGGCCGGACCCGACGTCCCAGAATTCCAGAAAGTCGATGGTGTTCTTGATGTAGCCCGCGGAATTGAAGCCGAGCCGCTGAACCCCGACCATCCAGCCGCCCATGATGCCGATCACGTCGCCCACCGCCACCAGCACCGGCACGGCAAGCGTGGCGGCCAGCACCCGGGGCACGGCAAGATATTTCACCGGATTGGTGGACAGCGTGACCAGCGCGTCGATCTGTTCGGTCACCTTCATCGTGCCCAGTTCGGCGGCGATGGAACTGGCGACCCGCGCCGCCACCATCAGCCCGCCCAGCACCGGGCCCAGTTCGCGCACCATGCCGATGGCGACGATCGAGGGCACCACCGCCTCTGCCGAAAACCGCGCGCCGCCGGAATAGATCTGCAGCGCCAGCGCGCCCCCGGTGAACAGCGCGGTGAGCCCCACCACCGGCAGGCTCAGCCAGCCGATGGTGGTCAGCTGGTGCAGGAACTCGCGCAGGTAGAAGGGCGGGCGGAAGAGGTGGCTCACCACCCCCCAGGCGAAGAGGCTGACCTGGCCCAGCAGCGCCAGCGCCCCCAGCACCCCGCGGCCGAGCGCGGCGAGCGGCGCGGTCAGCGTCATGCCCGGCCCCCGGTGTAGCGGCGCGTGTAGCGGGGGCCGAGGCCGGTCAGCACCTCATAGCCGATCGTGCCCGCGCGGGCGGCCAGATCGTCCACTCCCTGCGACGGGCAGAGGATGTCGAGCGATGCCGGCGCCTCGTGCAGATGGGTGATGTCGACGGTGATCAGATCCATCGACACCCGCCCCACCAGCGGGCAGGGCGTATCGCCCGACCACAGCCGCGCGTTGTTCGACAGCGTGCGGTGCAGGCCATCGGCATAACCCGCGGCCACCGTGGCGACGGTCGACGGGATCTCTGCCACCCAGGTGCAGCCGTAGCCCACCGATTCGCCCGCCGCGACCTCGCGCGTCTGGATCACCGGCAGGGACAGCCGCGCGACCGGCAGCGCATCGGCGAAGGGCAGCCCGCCGTAAAGGCCGATGCCCGGGCGGGTCAGGTCGAAATGGTAATCCGCCCCCAGCAATATCCCCCCCGTGGCCGCCAGCGACCGCGGCACCCCGGTGCCATCGGTCATCGCGTGAAAGGCCGCCAGCTGCGTCGCGTTCATCGCCGCCCCGGGTTCGTCCGCGCAGGCCAGATGGCTCATCAGCAGCACCGGCCCGGCCTCCAGCACAAGGCCCGCGACCGCCTCCCACTCGCCCGCCTCCATCCCCAGACGGTTCATGCCGCTGTCGAGCTGGATACCGAAGGCATGGCCGGGCAGCGCCTCCAGATGCCGGGTGATCTGGTCGAGCGAGTTGAGCATCGGCGTCAGGTCGAGATCGGCGATCATGTCGGTATCGCCCGCCATATGCCCCGACAGGACGGAAATCTGCGGCCCGGGACCGAGCGCCTGCCGCAGCGCCGCGCCTTCCTCGGCCAGCGCGACGAAGAACCGCCGCGCGCCGGCCTGCGCCAGCGCCCGCGCCACGCGCGGGGCGCCGAGCCCATAGGCATCGGCCTTGAGCACCGCGGCCGTCTGCGTGGCCGGGCCGGTCAGACGGTCAAGCGCGCGCCAGTTGGCGCAGATCGCGTCGAGGTCGATGGTAAGGGTCGCAGTAGCCATGCGGTGGTTTTGACAGGCGGGCGGTGAAGGTCAAGGGGAAAGCGGCGAGATGCCGGCGCGGGGGGCATCGAGCCCCCCGCACCGGCGCTGCCGCCCGCCCCCGCCCGGCCACAGCGCCGATGGCACCCGGGCAGGGGGCATTCTGCCCCCTCTTGGCTTTCGCCAATTCACCCCCTGAGGATATTTTCGGACAGAAAGTGAAGAAGGGCGCGCCCCTGCACCACTTTCTGTCCTTAAATATCCCCGCCGGAGGCTCCCGCACTCTCCACCGAACCGAACACCGGGCGGGCGCGCGCCCACAGGGGACTTGTCCTGCGCCCGCCCGCAGTGCTATCGGGGGGCGGAGCGGCGGGTATGGTGTAGTGGTAGCGCCTCAGCCTTCCAAGCTGATGGGGCGGGTTCGATTCCCGCTACCCGCTCCAGTCCCTTCCTCTGCCGATTGTGCGGATATGCAGGCCCCCCGCGCGGCGATGCAGGATGGCCATCGCCCCCTTGGCCGCCTACCATCCGCCCGACCGGCAAGAGGAGGCTTCCATGACCGTCAAGCTCGCCATCATCTTCTATTCCACCTACGGCACCAACTACCGCATGGCCGAAATCGCCGCAGAGGCGGCCCGCGCCGCGGGGGCAGAGGTCCGCCTGCTGCGCGCGGCCGAAACCGCGCCCGCCGAGGTCGTGGCGGGCCAGGACGCCTGGAAGGCGCAGGCCGAGAAACAGGCGCCGATCGCCGTCGCCACGCCCGCGGACATGGAATGGGCGGATGCCTATCTGTTCTCCAGCCCCACCCGCTACGGCCAGGCGGCCTCGCAGATGCGCGCCTTCATCGACACGCTGGGCGGCGTCTGGTCGCAGGGCAAGCTGGCAAACAAGGCGATCAGCGCCATGTCCTCTGCCCAGAACATGCATGGCGGGCAGGAGGCGACGGTGCTCGGCCTCTATACCAGCTTCATGCACTGGGGGGCGGTGATCGTGGCCCCGGGTTATACCGACAAGAGCATCTTCGCCGCCGGCGGCAACCCCTATGGCTACACCCATACCCAGGGCAAGGACTTCGGCGAGGCCGAGACCGCCGCGATCTCGCATCAGGCGAAGCGGCTGGTGGAAATGGCGGCGAAGCTGAAGGGCTGAGGCACCGCCCTTGCGGGTGCCGCCCCCCTTGCGGCACCCCTCAGCGGGTACAGACAACACGCCCCGCCCGCACCACGCTCCCCCCGTCCATGAGACGGGAGGTGCAGATGTTGTTCATGGTGCAGATCGAATTCCAGTTTCCCCACACGATGCCGCAGGCCGAACGCGACGACCTGATCCGGCGCGAGACCGAGGCCTCGGTCGCCTTTCTCCGGTCGGGCCGGGAAATCCGCCCCTGGCGCGTGGCGGGCAAGGCCGCCAGCATCTCGCTGTGGGATTTCGACACGCTGGAGGAGCTGGACGCGGCGCTGAAATCGCTGCCGATCTTCCCCTGGTTCACACGGCTGGAGATCACGCCGCTGATCGAGCATCCCTCGCTGCGGGCCTACAAGGCGCAATACGGCGCGCCGCCCGACCTGGATGGGCGACGGGCAGAGGGATAGGCCGCGCCCTCCCTTCGGCCACGGCGCGGGGGAAGGTGTCGGTGGCCTCCGGCGGGGATATTTGGGGACAGAAAATGAAGCCGTCGCGCCTTCATCGGACGCGCCCTTTCTCATTTTCTGTCTGAAAATATCCTCAGGGGGTGAATTGGCGCAGCCAAGAGGGGGCAGAATGCCCCCTGCCCGGCCGGCCACGGGCGCGCCGCTCAGACGGGCGCGTTCATCATCAGCCGCGCATGGCCGGGGACATAGCGGAAGCCCTCGCCCTCTGTTGCGACATAGCCCACGCCCGGGAAGGGCATGTGATAGCCGATGAAGGGCATGCGGTCGGCCGCCAGCATTCCCAGCAACCGGCGGCGCGTCGCGGCGGCGGTGGCCTTGTCGGCGTCGAAGCGCACTTCCCATTCCGGGCGGGCCAGCGACCAGACCGGGTGGTTGGTCACGTCGCCGATCACCGCCAGCCGCTGGTCGGCGCTTTCGAGGATCCAGGACATATGCCCCGGCGTATGGCCGAAGGTCGCCATCGCGGTGATGCCGCCCGTCACCGCCGCGCCGTCGTCGACGAAGGTGAACCTTTCGTTCAGCGGGCGCACCGCGGTGTCGAAACCCTCGTTGCCCGCGCCCATCCAGTGGTTGTGTTCCACCGCGCCGGTGACATAGCGCGCATTGGCGAAGGTGGGGGCGCCGTCGGTCATCATGCCGCCGATATGGTCGCCGTGCATATGGGTCAGCACCACCACGTCGATGTCCTCCGGCGCATAGCCCGCCGCCGCCAGCGCCGCCACCATGCCCTCGGCCGACAGGCCGGTGTCGAACAGCACCAGTTCCGCCCCCGTGTTCACCAGCGTCGGCGTGAAGAAGAACTGCGAGCGGTCGGTGGCGATGAAGGCCGCATCCGACAGCGCCTTGAATTCCGCCGGGTCGGCGTTGAGCCCGAAGATCTCTGCCGGCCCGTCCACCGTGCGCGTCCCGGACAGCAGCGTCGTCACCTCGAACGCGCCGAGGTTGAAGCGCAGGAAGGGCGCGATGGCCATGCCCTTGCGCGTCGTCTTGGCCTCTGCCGCGGCGGGCAGCCATGCGGGCGCGAGCGCGGCGGCCAGCGGCAGCGCGGCACCGGCGGCAAGGGTCTGGCGGCGGGTCAGCTTGCGGGTCATCGTCGTCTCCTCCTGGCGGTCTCGGGGTGGTGGCGGCGACAGGCTACAGCCTTGTTCCGGCTGCGTCATCGCAGGAGACAACGCTACACGAAGTTGTGCGTCATTCCCACCAGCGGTCGATCGCGGCGATGTCGTCGTCGGACCAGCCGAAGTGGTGCGCGATCTCGTGCACGACCACATGCGCCACCAGTTCCGCCAGCCCCACATCCCCCCGGTCCACCCATTCGTCGAGGATCGGCCGGCGGAAGAGCCAGACCACATCCGGCCCCATCGGCTGGTGGCTGACCGATTTCTCGGTCAGCGGCGTGCCCTCGTAGAGGCCGGTCAGTTCGAACGGATCCTCGATGTCCATCGCGTCGAGCATGTCGGGCGACGCGAAATCCTCCACCCGCAGGGCCACGGCGGCGGCGGGGGCGCGGAAGGGCGCGGGCAGCGCGGCCAATGCGGCGCGGGCCAGCGCCTCGATCGCGTCGAGCCCGGGGGCGGCAACCCCTGCCCAGGGGGCGGGCGGGTCGGAATCTGGCATGGTCATGGCGGCACCTCCGCCCCCGATATGGACAAAACCGCGCCCCTGTGAAAGAGGATGCGGGATCAGGAGAGCGCCATGACCACCGTCACCCGTTTCGCCCCCTCGCCCACCGGCTATATCCATGTCGGCAACCTGCGCACCGCGCTGATGGCCTGGATGATCGCCCGCAAGGCCGGCGGCACCTTCATCCTGCGGCTGGACGACACCGACCGCGAGCGCAGCAAACAGGAATATGCCGACGGGATCATGGAGGATCTCGACTGGCTGGGCCTGACCTGGGACCGGGTGGAACGCCAGTCCGACCGCTTCGACCGCTATGCCGAGGCCGCCGATCAGTTGCGCGCGGCGGGCCGGTTCTACGAATGTTTCGAGACGCCGGTGGAACTGGACCTCAAGCGCAAGAAGCAGCTGAACATGGGCAAGCCCCCGGTCTACGACCGCGCGGCGCTGGCGCTGTCGGGGGACGACAAGGCCCGGATGCGCGCCGAGGGGCGCGAGGGCTACTGGCGCTTCAGGCTCGACCAGGAACGGATCGAATGGGCGGACGGCATCCTCGGCGCCGTATCCATCGACGCGGCCAGCGTGTCGGACCCGGTGCTGATCCGCGCCGACGGACAGGTTCTGTACACCTTCGCCTCGTCGGTGGACGACATCGACATGGGCGTGACCGACATCGTGCGCGGCGCCGACCATGTGACCAACACCGCCACCCAGATCCAGATCATGCAGGCGCTCGGCGGCACGCCGCCGCGGTTCGCCCACCACAGCCTGCTGACCGGCCCGCAGGGCGAGGCGCTGTCCAAGCGGCTCGGCACGCTGTCGCTGCGCGACCTGCGCGCGCGGGGGGTGGAGCCGATGGCGCTGCTGAGCCTGATGGCGCGGCTCGGGTCCAGCCGGCCGGTGGAGGTCGTGGACAGTCACGCGGAACTGATCGAGGGGTTCGACCTGTCCACCTTCGGCGCGGCGCCGACCAAGTTCGACGCCGAGGACCTGTTCCCCCTGACGCAGAAATGGGTGCAGGCGCGGCCCTTTTCCGCCGTGGCGGGGCGGATCGCGGCCCTTGGCGTGCCCGATGCGCTGGCCGAGCCGTTCTGGAACGCGGTCAAGGGCAACATCACCGTGCTGGACGACCTCGGCCCCTGGGCGGCGCTGGTGATGAACGGGGCAGAGCCCGCCGTCGCCCCCGAGGACGCCGATTTCATCAAGGCCGCGCTGGCGCTGCTGCCCGCGGGGCCGCTGGATGGCGGCAGTTGGGGCCAGTGGACCGCGGCGGTGAAAGAGGCGACGGGGCGCAAGGGCAAGGGGCTGTTCCTGCCGCTGCGCCGGGCGCTGACGGGGCGCGATTCGGGGCCGGAAATGGCCGACCTGCTGCCGCTGATGCAGCGGCTGCCCCGCGGCTGAACGCGGCCCCGCAGGGGGCATGACAGGAACGGGGCCGGGATGCGCGCGCGATTCGTCGAAGGGAACCTGTTCCGCCATGTCGCGGTGATGTCGCTCACCTCTTCGGTGGGGCTGATGGCGGTGTTCGCGGTCGATCTCGTGAACCTGATCTTCATCTCGATGCTGGGGCGGGACGAACTGGCGGCGGCAATCGGCTATGCCGGGGCGCTGCTGTTCTTCACCACCGCGATCGGGATCGGGGCCTCCATCGCCTCGGGCGCGCTGGTGTCGCAGGCGGTGGGCGCGGGGGAACGCGCCCGGGCGCGCGAAACCGCCACCAATACGGTCGTCTACGGCGTGGCGGTGGGGATCGCCTGCGCGGTGGCGGTGTGGATCTGGCTCGACCCGCTGGTGGGATTGCTGGGGGCCGAAGGGCCGACGCGCGCGCTGGCGGTGGATTACCTGCGCATCGTGATGATCGCGCAGCCGGTGCTGATGCTGGGCATGTGCGCCACCGCCGTGCTGCGGGCGCATGGCGATGCGCGGCGCGCGATGATGGCGACCGTCTGGGGCGCGGTGCTGAACGCGGTGCTGGACCCGATCCTGATCTTCGGCCTGGACATGGAACTTGCCGGCGCAGCCTGGGCCAGCGTGCTGTCGCGCATCGTCATCGCGGTGCTGGCGATCCGGCCGATCCTGCGCCACTACGGCGGCTTCGACCGGCCCACGCTGGCGGGGCTGACGGCCGATCTGGGCCCGGTATCCGCCATCGCGGGCCCGGCGATGCTGAGCCAGCTTGCCAACCCCGCCGGGCAGGCCTTCGTCACCCGCGCCATGTCGGCCTGGGGCGAGGCGGCGGTGGCGGGGATGGCCATCGCCGGGCGGCTGACGCCGGTGGCCTTCGGGATCCTGTTCGCGTTGGCAGGCGCCCTTGGCCCGATCATCGGGCAGAACCGCGGCGCGGGGCGGATGGACCGCGTGCGCCGGGCCTATCTCGATTCCATCCTGTTCACCGGGGTGGTGATCATCGTCGTCTCTGCCCTGCTGTTCGTCCTGCGCGCGCCGCTGGCCGATCTTTTCAGCGCCGAGGGGCTGACGCGGGAACTCGTCTACCTCTTCTGCGGGCCGCTGGCGCTTTTGTTCTTCTTCAACGGGCTGATCGTGATCGCCAACGCCACCTGCAACAACATGGGCCGCCCCTTCTGGTCCACGGTGCTGAACTGGGGCCGGCATACGGCGGGCACCGTGCCCTTCGTGATGCTGGGCGGGGCCTGGTACGGGGCGCATGGGGTGCTGATCGGGCAGTATCTGGGGGGCGTGGTGTTCGGGCTGGTCGCGGCCTGGGTCGGCTGGCGCGCGGTCTGCCCCCGGCCTTCCCGGGCGGGCACCTGACCCCTTGCCAGCACGCCGCCCGGCAGGCTAAGCCTGACCCGTCAGGATCGGGAGAATCCGGCCGGGCCACAGCCCGCCGGTGCCGAAGGAGCAACCGCCCCGGTAAACTCTCAGGCGCAAGGGACCGTCCCGGCAGAAGGACTCTGGAGAGTGGCGCAAGTGCGCCCGCCGAAGGGATAACGATCTCAGGCGCAAGGGACAGAGGGGGCATCTGACGGGGGCGGGCGAAGCCTGCCCGATGATGCCCGGGCCACCCACGGACCCGGCGGAACGGGAGACGAGGATGGCCGACGAGTTGCTGCGCCTGCCCCTGCACGACCTGCACCTGCGCCTCGGCGCGCGGATGGTGCCGTTCGCGGGCTACGAGATGCCGGTGCAATACCCCGCCGGGGTGATGAAGGAACATCTGCACACACGCGCGGCGGCGGGGCTGTTCGATGTCAGCCACATGGGGCAGGTGATCCTGCGCCCCCGCGCCGGGATGGCCGCGCTGGCCACGGCGTTCGAGGCGCTGATGCCCGTCGATGTGGCCGGGCTGGCCGCGGGGCGGCAGCGGTATGGGCTCTTCACGAACGATGCGGGCGGGATCCTCGACGACCTGATGTTCGCCAACCGGGGCGATCACCTGCTGGTGGTGGTGAACGCCGCCTGCAAGGCCGCCGATCTGGCGCATATGCAGGCGCATCTTTCCGACGCGGCCGAGGTGGTCGCGGTGACGGACCGCGCGCTTTTGGCGTTGCAGGGCCCGGCGGCGGAAACCGCGCTGGCCCGGCTGCTGCCGGGTGTGGCGGCGATGCGGTTCATGGATGTGGCGGCGCCGGACTGGCAGGGGGCCGAAATCTGGGTCTCGCGGTCCGGCTATACCGGCGAGGACGGGTTCGAGATTTCCATCCCCGAAACCGCCGCCCTGCCCTTTGCGGAATCGCTGCTGGCGATGGCAGAGGTCGCCCCCGTCGCCCTCGGCGCGCGCGACAGCCTGCGGCTGGAGGCGGGCCTGTGCCTTTACGGCCATGACATCGGCACCGCCACCACGCCGGTCGAGGCCGGGCTGACCTGGGCCATCCCCAAACGCCGCCGCGCCGAAGGCGGCTTTCCCGGCGCCGCGCGCATCCTGCGCGATCTGGCCGAAGGCCCCGCCCGCCTGCGCATGGGCCTGCGCCCCGAAGGCCGCGCGCCGATGCGCGAAGGGACCGAACTTTACGATGCGCCCGAGGGCGGCCGGCATCTGGGCACCGTCACCTCCGGCGGTTTCGGCCCCTCGGTCGGTGCGCCGGTCGCCATGGCCTATCTGCCCGCCGGAACCGCCGGCACCGTCTGGGGCGAGGTCCGCGGCCGCCGCCTGCCCGCGGCCATCGCCCCCCTGCCCTTCCACCCCACCAGCTACAAGCGTTGAGGAGCCGATGAAATACACCGAGGAACACGAATGGCTGCGCGTCGAGGGCGATCTGGTCGTCGTCGGCATCACCGAACATGCCGCGACGCAACTGGGCGATGTGGTCTTTGTCGAACTGCCCGAACCCGAAACCGTGGTGGCCAAGGGCGACGAGGCGGTGGTGATCGAAAGCGTCAAGGCGGCGTCCGACATCCTCGCGCCGCTGGACGGCGAGATCGTCGCGGTCAACGAGGTGCTGGCCGACAACCCGGGGCTGGTGAACGAGGATCCGCTTGGCGCGGGCTGGTTCTTCAAGATGCGGGTCGACGACCTGTCGGCGCTGGAGGACTACATGGATGAGGACGAGTATAACGACCTGATCGGGTGATCGGTGTCGAGGGCGGCGCCGGGGGGCCAGCCCCCCGGACCCCCCGGGATATTTATGGACAGAAAATGGGAAGGGCGTTGCGCCTGCCCGGAGGATGCGATGACTTACACCCCCGTCGCCTACGACCCCTACGATTTCGCCAACCGCCGCCATATCGGCCCCTCGCCCGCCGAGATGGAGGAGATGCTGAAAGCCGTCGGCGCACCCACGCTGGAGGCGCTGATCGACGAGACCGTGCCCGCCTCGATCCGGCAGGCGGCGGCGCTGGACTGGGCGCCGCTGGCGGAGCATGAACTGCTGGCGAAGATGCGGGACGTCGCGGCGAAGAACCGGGTGATGACCAGCCTCATCGGGCAGGGCTATCACGGCACAGTCACGCCCCCCGCGATCCAGCGCAACATCCTGGAAAACCCCGCCTGGTACACCGCCTATACCCCCTACCAGCCGGAAATCGCCCAAGGTCGGCTGGAGGCGCTGCTGAATTTCCAGACCATGGTGGCGGATCTGACCGGCCTGCCGGTGGCGAATGCGAGCCTGCTGGACGAGGCGACGGCGGCGGCCGAGGCGATGACCATGGCCGAGCGCAGCGCGAAATCGAAGGCGCGGGCGTTCTTCGTCGATGCCAACTGCCACCCCCAGACCATCGCCGTGATCCGCACGCGGGCCGAACCGCTTGGCATCGAGATCATCGAGGGCCAGCCCGAGGCGCTGGACCCCGAACGCGTCTTCGGCGCGATCTTCCAGTATCCCGGCACCCACGGCCATGTCCGCGACTTCACCGATGCCATCGCCGCGCTGCACGCGGCCAAGGCCGTGGCGGTGATGGCGACCGACCTGCTGGCGCTGACCATGCTGAAGGAACCCGGCGCCATGGGGGCCGATATCGCCATCGGGTCCAGCCAGCGGTTCGGGGTGCCGATGGGCTATGGCGGCCCGCATGCGGCCTTCATGTCCTGCCGGGACGAGATGAAACGCGCCATGCCGGGCCGGATCGTCGGCGTCTCCATCGACGCGCGCGGCAACAAGGCGTACCGGCTGGCGCTACAGACGCGCGAACAGCATATCCGGCGTGAAAAGGCGACCTCCAACGTCTGCACGGCGCAGGCGTTGCTGGCGGTGATGGCGGGCTTCTATGCCGTGTTCCACGGGCCGAAAGGGCTGCGCGCCATCGCCGAACGGGTGCATTTCAACACCGTGCGGCTGGCCGCCGCCCTGCGCGCCGCGGGGGCCGAGGTCGCGCCCGAGGCGTTCTTCGACACGATCACGGTGAAGGTGGGCGTGGGTCAGGCGGGGATTCTGGCCGCCGCCCGGCACCGGGGCATCAACCTGCGCAAGGTGGGCCGCGACCGGGTGGGGATCAGCCTCGACGAGACCACGGACGCCGATGTGATCGCCCGGGTGCTGGACGCCTTCGGCATCCACGACCCCGCGCCCGGCGGCGACACGATCGGCCTGCCAGAGGGCCTGTGGCGGCAGTCGGACTATCTGACCCATCCGGTTTTCCACATGAACCGGGCGGAATCCGAAATGATGCGCTACATGCGCCGCCTGTCGGACCGCGACCTTGCGCTCGACCGGGCGATGATCCCGCTCGGGTCCTGCACGATGAAGCTGAACGCGGCGGCAGAGATGATGCCGATCACCTGGCCCGAATTCGGCAGCCTGCATCCCTTCGCGCCCACCGATCAGGCCGCGGGCTATGCAGAGGTGGTGGCGGATCTGTCGGCCAAGCTGTGCGAGATCACGGGATACGACGCCTTTTCCATGCAGCCCAATTCCGGCGCGCAGGGCGAATATGCCGGGCTGATGACGATCCACGCCTATCACAAGGCAAGGGGGGAGGCGCAGCGCAAGGTCTGCCTGATCCCGGTTTCGGCGCATGGCACCAACCCCGCCTCCGCCCATATGGCGGGGATGGAGGTGGTGGTGGTCAAATCCGCCCCCGACGGCGACATCGACCTTGACGATTTCCGCGCCAGGGCGGCGGCGGCGGGCGACCGGCTGGCGGCCTGCATGATCACCTACCCCTCGACCCACGGCGTGTTCGAGGAAACCGTGCGCGAGGTCTGCCGCATCACCCATGACCACGGCGGGCAGGTCTATCTGGACGGCGCGAACATGAACGCGCTGGTCGGGCTGGTGAAACCCGGCGAGATCGGCGCGGATGTGAGCCACCTGAACCTGCACAAGACCTTCGCCATCCCCCACGGCGGCGGCGGGCCGGGGATGGGGCCGATCGGCGTCAGGGCGCATCTGGCGCCCCACCTGCCGGGGCACCCGGAAACCGGCGGCGACGGGACGGTCAGCGCGGCGCCCTATGGCAGCGCCTCGATCCTGCTGATTTCCTGGGCCTATTGCCTGATGATGGGCGGCGCGGGGCTGACGCAGGCGACGCGGGTGGCGATCCTGAACGCCAATTACATCGCCAGCCGCCTCAAGGGGGCCTATCCGATCCTGTTCATGGGCAACCGGGGGCGGGTGGCGCATGAATGCATCCTCGACACCCGCCCCTTCGCGGCGGCGGGGGTGACGGTGGACGACATCGCCAAGCGGCTGATCGACAACGGTTTCCACGCCCCCACCATGAGCTGGCCGGTGGCCGGCACCCTGATGGTGGAACCGACCGAGAGCGAGACCAAGGCCGAAATCGACCGCTTCGTCACCGCCATGCTGGCGATCCGCGACGAAATCGCCGCCGTGGAACGCGCAGAGATCGCGGCCGCCGACAGCCCCCTGCGCCACGCCCCCCATACGGTCGAGGATCTGGTGGCCGACTGGGACCGCGCCTATTCGCGCGAACAGGGCTGCTTCCCCCCGGCCTCGTTCCGGGTGGACAAGTACTGGCCCCCCGTGGGCCGGGTCGACAACGTTTATGGCGACCGCAACCTGGTCTGCACCTGCCCGCCGGTCGAGGTCTGGGCGCAGGCCGCGGAATGACATCCCGGGGGGCGCGGAAATTTTCGCGCCCCCCTCTGGACAGGCCCGCACGGCTCGTCTATTCCACCCCCACCCAAGGCGAATGCCTTCCCGTGCCCGGGTAGCTCAGGGGTAGAGCAGTGGATTGAAAATCCTCGTGTCGGTGGTTCGATTCCGCCCCCGGGCACCATTCATCACGACATTGCGCCCCAGGGCAGGACGATGGCGGTTGACCCCCGCGCCCATCCGGCGCATCAAGGCCCGAGGGGCGCCCCTGCCCCGCAGCCCGGATTGCCGATGCCCAGACCCTGCATGAACAAACCGGCGCTTTTCCCCGTCATGATCGGGACGCGGGCGAACAATGCCCGTGGGTTGCCGCGGCCCTGCTGAGGCCGGGCAACCCGCGACCGAGGTTCGACGCGCAACCGCCCGGCCCGCCCCATGGGCGCGCGGGCCGGCGATCAGGATTCAGGGAAAGACATGACCATCTGGGCCGAACTGGCACGGGCCGGCACCGCTGCCGGCGACGAAATCATCCTGCGCCGGCGGGATGACCGCTACGAGATCCGCTTCAACGGGATGGAGCTGATGTCGAACGCCAACCACCAGTCCGAAACGGTGCTGGCCGAACGCACGCTGCGCCTGTTGGGGCGGCCCGCGCGGCGGGTGCTGATCGGGGGGCTCGGGCTCGGCTATACGCTGCGCACAGCGCTCGATTGCCTGCCGCCGCAGGCGCGGGTGACGGTGGCGGAAATCGTGCCCGAGATCATCGCCTGGAACCGCGGCCCCATCGGCCATCTGGCGGGCCATCCCCTGCGCGATCCGCGGGTCGAGGTGCGGGCCGAGGATGTGATGGAAACGCTGGCGGCGCCCGGGGGGTATGACGTGATCCTGCTCGATACCGACAACGGGCCGGATTTCCTGTCGCGGGCGGAAAACGGCAGCCTCTATGCGCCCTGCGGGATGGACCGCGTGCGCCGCGCGCTGCGCCCCGGGGGGATCGCGGCCTTCTGGTCGGCGACCGCATCCGCCCCGTTCGAGGCGCGGCTGTCCGCCCTGCCCTGGGTCTGGCGGCGCGAGGATGTGGCGCTGATCCCCGGGCGGGCGGATGCGCTGCACCACATCTATCTGGCCAGCCCCGATGCCTTCGCGCAGACCCCGCATGCCTTCGCGCTGGCGGCAGAGGGGGTGGGCTGACCAGCCGGGGGACCATCGACATTCGCACCATGGCCGGGCCGGGCGGGATGAGGAAACGCACTGCGTTTCCCCCGCCCGTTGCGCAACGGTGCCATGAGAGACGGTGATGCCGGTGAAAATGGAAAGGCCGGCGCCTGCCCCGGCGGGCGAGTAGCGCCCGCCATGGGCGGGGCGGGCGCTGGCCGGGGGCTTTGGGCCCCCGGCCGGGGCAACGGCACCGGCAGGATGTGGCGAAGGCGCGCGCCTTCGCCAGTCATCGCGGCGGGCCGAATGCCGATCGACCTAGCCCGCCGCCGGGATGCGCACGATGGTGACGCTGCAATGCGCCTCTGCCACCACCTGGCTGGACACCGACCCCAGATAGCGCCGCGTGGCCGAATGCGCCCGCGCGCCCATCAGCACATGGTCGGCGCGGATGCGGCCCGCATGTTCGATCAGCACCGCCGCCGGGTCGGGGCCGTCCAGCACGGTGAAGGTCACGCGCCCCTCGGGCAGACCCAGTTGCGCGCCCCAGGCCTTGAGCGCCACCAGACGCGCGATGTGGATGTGGTTTCCGGCCTCGTCCGTCGCCATGTCGATGCCGATGCGGTGGGTGCGGATCACGTTCACGCAGGCGACCCGCGCGCCCGGACGCACCGCCAGCTGGTCGCGCACCGCCTGCAGGATGCGTTCGGACAGGCTTTCCATGTCCGGCGACAGGTCCACCGCCGCCATCAGCACCGGCGCGCGCGAGGCCTGCGCCGCGATCAGCGGCGGCGGCGGGGCAAAGCCGCGCAGCCGCGACATGCGCCAGCGCCGCCGCGCCACCGTCCACAGCCCGTCGCGGCGTTCCTTTCGCGCGCGATGGGTCAGTTCCACCTGATCGGGATGTTCCAGATCGAACAGCATCTGCGCCGCGGTCTGCGTCCGGTCTGCCGGATCGACCTCCAGCGCGCGCAGGATGATTTCCTGCAACCACGCCGGGATCTCGGGGTTGAGCGCGCGGGGCGGCTCCGGGTCGCGCCAGAGCCGCCGGCGCACGCCGCGCAGCCGCTCGGGCTGGCCGAAGGGCAGCCGGCCGGTCGCCAGTTGATAGAGCATCGCGCCAAGCGCGAAGATGTCAGACCGCAGGTCGTCGCGCTGGCGCAGGAACTGTTCGGGCGCGATATAGGGGTATGTCCCCATCGGGATCGCGAATTCCTCTGCCAGCAGGTCGGGCAGCTGGTCGTGCCGGGCCAGGCCGAAGTCGATGGCGACCAGTTCGCCCCCCGCGCGCGCCATCAGGTTCGCGGGCTTGAGGTCGAGGTGGATGACATGCTGGCCGTGCAGCGCATGCACCATCGCCGCCATCCGCCGGCCGAGCACCACCACATCCGCCACCGGCAGCGGCGCGGTGTCGAACAGCCCGTGCAGCGAGGCGCCGGGCAGCCGTTCCGTCACCAGATAGGGCATGCGCGCGAAATCGCCCGAGGCCACCACCCGGGGCACATGCGGCCCCGTCAGGCGCGGCAGGATCATCTGTTCGACCTCGAAGCCCACGATGGTCGGCCCGTCGTCGCCGTCGAGGATCGTCGGCACCTTCATCACCATCGGGCCGGGGTGGTCGGGGTGGGTGACCTCCCATATCGTGGCGAAACCGCCCTTGTGCAGCATCTCGCCCAAGGTGAAGCCGTCGATTTCCAACCCCGTCTGCGGTCGCACGCGCACTCACGCCACTCCTTTACCCTTTACCTGCCGGCCAGCACCCGCAGCGCCAGCGCCTCGGGCAGGCCGGCGGCACGCAGCTTGCGGGCGGTTTCGGCCGTGTCATAGGCCACCCGGCGAAAGACAAGTTCGTTCGCCGCGGTGTCGTAGAGAAGATAGCCCGCCTGCGGCACACCGTCGCGCGGCTGGCCCACCGCCCCCGCCACCGCCAGCCAGCGGCGCGAGGGCAAAAGCGGCATCGCCGCCCCGATCCGCGGCGCATGGCCATAAACCCGCCCCCGCAGGTCGCAACTGTAAAGCGCGGGCTGGTGCACATGGCCGCAGACGATCAGCCGCGCCGCGGTGACGTTGAACGAGGGCCGCGCGCGCATCTCGCCGGTGACATAGATCCAGTCGCCGGGATTGTGGGCAGAGGCATGGACGAACAGCGCATCCCCCAGTTCCGCCACCAGCGGCAGGCCGGCAAGGAAATCGCGCTGGCCGGGCGGAAGGCGCGGGCGCGTCCAGTCGATGGCGGCCCGGGCGACGGGGTTGAGGTTTTCGCCCGGATTGGCGATGGCGCTGTCGTGGTTGCCCTGCACGCAGACCGCGCCCGCCGCCACCAGATCGCGCACGCGGTCCACGCACCATTCCGGGTCCGGCCCATAGCCCACGATGTCGCCCAGACAGACGAAACGGCCGACCGACCGGGCGGCGCAATCGTCCAGCACCGCCGACAACGCCTCGCGGTTGCCGTGGATGTCGGTCAGCACAGCGATCAGCATCGCGGGGACTCCGGTGGCGATGGCCCACCGATAGCAGACCGCCCGGCGGCGGCAAAACGGTTTCCTCGGGGGCAGGCCTCCGGCAGTGTCGCCCCGGAACGTCCCGGACCGGGACAGGATGGTCCGCCCCGCCCGGGACCGCGCCCCCCCGGCGTCAGAGGACGAAATCGCTCGCCAACAGGCCGGTGACGCCGGTGACTTCGATGGCGAAATCCGCCGCCCCGTCGCCGTTCAGGTCGCCCATCACCAGCCCCTGCGCCGTGTTGAACCGCACCTGCCCCGCCACACCGGTAAAGCCAGCCGTGCCGATGAAGCTCAGCCCCGCCTGCATCGCGGACAGGTCGATCTGGTCGATGCCGGCCTCGAAGTCGCCGATCACGTCGCGTCCGCCGCCCGCCCCCGCCTCGGCGGCCAGCCGGAACACGAACAGGTCCACCCCAGCGCCGCCATAAAGAACATCCTTGCCCAGCCCGCCGACCAGACGGTCGTTACCCGCGCCGCCGTAGAGTGTATCCGCCCCGCCGCCGCCGAAGAGGGCATCATTGCCACCGTCGCCCTGCAACAGGTCGGCATGGGATCCGCCATAAAGCAGATCGCGAAGCCCGCCGCCGCGCAGCGTGTCGTTGCCGGCCTCGCCCCGCAGCAGGTCGAAGCCATGCCCGCCGAAGATCATATCCGCATCCGCCCCGCCATAGAGCACGTCATCGCCCAATCCGCCGTCCAGCGTATCCGCACCCTCGCGGCCCTCGACGTGATCGTTGCCGGCACCGGTGCTGACCAGGTCGCTCCATTCCGACCCGAACACGATATCCGCCACCGATGACCCGCCGTAGTCCGCCTGCGTCTCGAAGGCGATCAGCCGAAAATCGAAATTCAGTATCGGGGAGCCATAGGATGCGTTCCAGTCGGTGATATAGTAGTTGCCGGTGTAGATGCGGTCGGGGGTGATCTCGAACGTCCCGCTGACCTCGATGATCGGGTTTCCGAACCAGTCGTAGGTGGAGGCCGAGAAAGCATGCTCGCCGAGCGAGAACCACAGATCGCCGTAGTATTCCCCGTGATAGCCGGGTTCGAGTGTGTGGCTGAGCACGAATTCCAGCATGCCGCTGTCGTGGTTCAGAAGAAAGTAGGGGTTGTAATCAGAGACGAGCATACGACTTCTCCATGTATTATCCGGGTCGTGTTCAAATGCGTACCGGATAGTCCGCTGCCGATGCCGTCGGGTCAAGCGCGACGGGCCGGCAGGGACGAAGAAAGGAGGCCGCCATGCATGCGATGGTGCTGAACGCCACGGGCGCGCCGCTGGTCTGGACCGAACTGCCCGACCGCGCGCCCGGCCCGGGCGAGATCCGCGTGCGGGTGCTGGCCTGCGGGGTCTGCCGCACCGACCTGCATGTGGTCGACGGCGAACTGCCGCGCCCCCTGCTGCCCGTCATCCCGGGGCACGAGATCGTGGGCCGCATCGACCGGATCGGCCCCGGGGTGACGGGGCTGCGGATCGGCGAACGGGTGGGCATCCCCTGGCTGGGGCGGACCTGCGGCTGCTGCCGCTATTGCGCCGGCGGGCAGGAAAACCTGTGCGACGCGCCGCTCTTCACCGGCTTTACCCGCGACGGCGGCTATGCCACCGCAGCGATCGCGGATGCGCGCTTCGCCTTTCCCCTGGGCGAGGAAGGGGACGACGTGGCGCTGGCGCCCCTGCTTTGCGCGGGGCTGATCGGCTGGCGCTCGCTGGTGATGGCGGGCGCGGGGCGGGCGCTCGGCCTATACGGTTTCGGGGCGGCGGCGCATATCGTGGCGCAGGTGGCGCGCTGGCAGGGCCGGGCGGTGCATGCCTTCACCGCCCCCGGCGACCGCGCGGGGCAGGATTTCGCGCGCAGTCTCGGCGCCGTCTGGGCGGGCGGGTCGGACGAACCGCCGCCCGCGGCGCTGGATGCGGCGATCATCTATGCCCCGGTAGGCGCGCTGGTGCCCGCGGCGCTGCGCGCGGTGCGCAAGGGCGGGCGCGTCGTCTGCGCCGGCATCCACATGAGCGACATCCCCGCCTTCCCCTATGCCCTGCTGTGGGAGGAACGGCAGATCCTGTCGGTCGCCAACCTGACGCGGCAGGACGGGATCGACTTTCTCGGCCTCGCGCCCCGGATCGGCATCCGCACGCGGACCACCGCCTATCCCCTGCGCGACGCCAACCGCGCGCTGGACGACCTGCGCCACGGACGGTTCGAGGGCGCGGCGGTGCTGGTGCCCTGAGCCCCCGGCGCCTTTCCCCGCGCGCCCTTGCCAAGACCGGCGGGGGGTGACACAAACGCGGCGGTGGCGGCGTTCCGGTTCCGGCGTGATTCAGCGCCGCTTTTCCCTTTCCTGCATCACAGGCTTCCTATGCGCGATCCATTGTTCCGCATGGCCCTCATTCTGGGCCTTCTGTCCGCCGTCGGTCCCTTCGCGATCGACATGTACCTGCCCGCCCTGCCCCAGGTCGCGGCCGACCTTTCCACGACCGAGGCCGGGGCGGCGCTGACGCTGACCTCGTATTTCATCGTCTTCGGCGTGGCGCAGATGATCTACGGCCCGCTGGCCGATGCGATGGGGCGGCGGGTGCCGCTGCTGATCGGGCTGGCGATCTTTCTCGCCGCCACAGTGGGGGCGAGCCTCGCGCCCGACATCGACACGCTGATCGCGGCGCGCGCGTTGCAGGGCCTGGGGGCGGCGACGCTGATGGCGGTGCCGCGCGCGGTGATCCGCGACCTGGCGACCGGGCCCGAGGCCGCGCGGATGATGGCGGCGATCATGATCGTGATCTCGGTCTCGCCCATGCTGGCGCCGCTGACCGGCTCGCTGGTGCTGGCCTGGGGCGGCTGGCGCGAGATCTTCGCGGTGCTGGCCGTGGCCGCGCTGGCGAGCCTCTGCCTCGTGCTCTTCGCCCTGCCCGAGACGCTGGCCCCCGGCCTGCGCCAGCCGATCCGCCTGCGGGTGATGGCGGCGGGGGCGCGGCGGCTGCTGACGGACCGCCGCTTCATGGGGCTGACGATGATCGGCGGCTTCGGCATGGCGAGCTTCTTCGTGTTCCTCGCCACGGCGAGCTTCGTCTATACCCGCCAGTACGGGCTCAGCCCCACCGGCTTCTCGCTCGCCTTCGCGGTCAATGCGATCGGTTTCTTCACCGCCTCGCAGTTCGCGGCGCGGCTGGCGCTGCGGTTCGGCATGGAACGGGTGATCGCCCTGGCCATCACCGGCTTTGCCGGGATCGCCGTGGCGCTGGCGGTGCTGGTGGTGGCGGGGCTCGACGCGCTGGCGCTGGTGATGGCAGGGCTGTTTCTGGCCAATGCCTGCCTGGGGCTGGTGCTGCCCACGGCGATGGTGATGTCGCTCGACCCGCATCCCGACATCGCGGGGCTGGCCTCGTCGCTCGGCGGGACGATCCAGATGCTGACCGGGGGCGCGATGATCGCGCTGACGGGGCCGTTCCTGGACAATACCGCGGCGACGATGGTTCCCGCCATCGCCCTTTGCGCGCTGCTGGCCTGGGTGGCGGCGGCGGCCTCGCTGCCCCGGCTGCGGGTGCTGATGCGCTGACCCGGGCGGCGGTGCGGGTGGATAGCGCGGTGCCGGGGGCCAGCCCCGCGCCGGCTGGTTCTCGAACCAGTGGCGCACCAGCCGGCGCCCCCGGAGTATTTTTGGCAAGATGAAGCCGCACGCCGTTTCCGCCGGGGCGCGCCCTGCCTCTTCAGGCTGGACCTCAATATCCCCGCCGGAGGCTCCCGCCCTGTCCGTTCGCCGCACCGCCGGTCGGGAAGCCACATGCCCGCGACAGGGGACCCGGGACGCAAGTCCCGGGCGCGGCGGGCGAAATCCGGCCCCGGGGGCGGATCGGGGCGATTTATTGTTGATGATTTTTATCAAGATTGCTATGGGGAAGCCGTTGCACGACGCGAGCGATCCCATGGACCAGACCGAGCTTACCGAACAGACCCGATCCGCAGGCGCGGCCCAGCCCCCCGGGGGCGGGCAACTGCCCGCGGGCACGGGGGAAACGGCCCCGGCGCCGGTACTGGCGACAGAGGCGCCGCAAGCCCCCACCCCGGCGGCCGGGGGTGATTCCCTGCCGCAGATGCCGGCCCCCGCGGCTGTGGACGAGGCGCCCGCCGCGGATGCGCCGGTGACGGCGCAGGCGCAGACCGGCGACGCGGCCCCGCCCCCGGCGGCGGATGGCGCGGCGGCCCCGGTTACGGCGGCCCCGGGGGCCGATACGGTGCAGGACGCGGGGGGCGCGGCCGCGCAGGGCATCGCCCCGGGCGGGGGGGCGGAGGGCGCGGTGCAGGACGCCGCCGCCGCCGCGGCGCAGGACGGCGCCCCGGGCGGGCTGCCGACGATGGATGGCCTGCCCGCCGACGCGGGCGCGGCCGAGACGCTGCGCCACGCCGCCGACCGTCTGGTGGATTTCCTCAACATCGGCGGGCCGCTGTTGTGGACGCTGGCGGTGCTGTCCGTCATCACCATTGCGGTGATCCTGTGGAAGGTCATGCGCCTTGCCTCGCTCGGCGCATGGTCGGGCGGGCGGCGCACGGCGGCGGCAATCGCGCTGTGGGATCAGGGCCGGCTGGACGAGGCCATCGCGAGCCTCGCCAACCGCCGCTCGATCCGCGCGCAGCTGGCCCGCGCGGCGATGCAGGCCGCCGCCAACCCCGCCTTCGACCGCGACAGCGCCGAGGCAGAGACCGACCGCGTGGCGCGCGGGCTGCTGGCGCAGGCGCGGTCGGGCCTGCGGGCGCTGGAACTTGCGGTGTCCATCGGGCCGCTGATCGGGCTGATGGGGACGGTGACGGGCATGATCGCCTCGTTCCACGCGTTGCAGGCGGCGGGCAGCCGCGCCGATCCCGCCACCCTTGCCGGCGGCATCTGGGAGGCGCTTTTGACCACCGCCGCGGGCATGGGCGTGGCCATCCCGGCCTCGATCGCCGTGGTCTGGTTCGACAGCATCGTGGACCGGCTGCGCCACGACATGGAGGACAACGCCATCCGCATCCTGCATGGCGGCAAGGCCGCCCCCCTGTTCCGGGAGGGGCGCGAGATCCTGCGCAAGGAGGACGCCGCATGATGTCCTTCGGCGAGGCGCGCAGAAGACGCCGGTTGAACCTCATCCCGATGATCGACGTGGTGTTCATCCTGCTGGTGTTCTTCATGATGTCCTCGCGCCTCACCGCCGAACGCACCCTGCCGCTGAGCTTCGGCGGCACCGGGGGCAGCTATTCGGGCCCGCCCCGGCTGGTGGAACTGACCGGCGCCGGCGTCACGCTGAACGGCCGGCCGGTGCCGCGGGACATGCTGGCCGCCGAACTGTCGCCGCTGATGGAAAAGGCCGACGACGCCGTGATCCTGCGCCCGCGCGAAGGGGCGGATGTGCAGGCGCTGTTCGCGGTGATGGATACGCTGACGGCCGCGGGCATGTCCCGCCTGATCCTGATGGAGTAGGCGATGCGCCGCCGTTTTTCGGACCCCCCGCGCGAACGCAACGATGTGGCGGATTACCTGCTGCCGCTGATCGACGTGGTGTTCTTCCTGCTGGTGTTCTTCATGGTGGCGACGCGGCTGATGGCCCCGCCGCCGTTCAAGGTAGACCCGGCGGTGTCCGAGGCGCAGGACGAACTGTTCGGCGATTTCACCCTTTACGTCGATGCGCAGGGGCAGTTCGGCTATCGCGATGCGATGGGCCCCGAGGCGCTGGCGGTGCTGGCCGGCGCGCGGGTGGAATATTGCATGGATGCGGATTGCGAGGGCGATCCGCCGCGGCTTGCCGTCAAGGCCGACCACGCGCTGCCCGCAACGCAACTGGCCGCGCTGCTGCCGGGCCTGGGCCAGGCGGGGTTCCGCCGGGTCGAACTCGTCGCCCTACCGATATCCGCGCAAGGAGGCACGCCATGAACTCGCGCATTCAGGCAGGCATCGCCGTCACGCTGGCCGTGGGCCTGCATGTCGGCGTGTTCCTGATCCCGACAGAGCCCGCGGGGGCGGTTTCGGCCGGGTCGGGCGGGACGGAACTGGTGTCGATCGAGGCCGCCGACGAGGTTCTGGCCGACATGGTGGAGGAATGGGAACAGACCCCCGACCCCATCGAGGAAACGGCGGAAATGGACACGCCGCCCGAGCCTGTCGAGGTGCCGCCGCCGGAACTGGCGGAAATCCCGCCGCCCGAGGTGCCGCCGATGCCGGAACTGGCGCAACTGGCCCCGCCCGCGGACGTGACCCCGCCGCCGCCCCCGCCGCCGGAGCCGCCGAAACCGGAGCCGGAACCCGAACCGCCGAAGCCGGAACCCAGGCCCGAGCCGAAACCGAAGCCCAAGGCGCAGAAGGAAAAACCGAAACAGCAGGTCGCCAAACCCGAACGGCGCGAAAACCGCCCGCCTTCGCCCGGCCGTCAGGCTCAGGTGGCCGCCGGCACGGGCGGGGGGGCGAATGCGGGCGATGGCGGCGCCGCCGCGGCCGCCACGCGCACCAAGGGCGCAGCCGAGTTGCGCAACGGTTGGGGCGCGCAGATCCGCGCCCGGATCGAACGCAAGCTGCGCCGGGAAAGCCGCACCGGCAGGGTCACGCTCAACCTGACCGTCGCCAGCAACGGCGCGCTGATCGCGGCCTCGCTCGCGGGGTCCTCGGGCGATCCGCGGATCGACAACATGGTGCTGAACGCCGCGCGCAGCGCCACCTATCCCGCCGCACCCAAGGGACTGGGCGAGGCGCGGGCCAGCTTCACCGTGGCGATCAACATCAAACGCTGACGCCCCGCCGTCGGCCCCGCCCGCCCCTGCCGAACCCGGGGGCGGGTTTCCTGCAACCCGCCCGTGCCTGACCGGGGCCGCCGCCGCCACCCTGCCGAGAAGGACAAGACCATGACCGCCGACCCCGCCCAGATCTGGCCCGAGGATTTCGCCCGCCGCTACCGCGACCGCGGCTGGTGGAAGGGGGAAACCTTCGGGCAGATGCTCGACCGGCTGGCGGCGGCGCATGGCCCCCGCCCGGCGCTGGTGGCGGGCGAGGTGCGGCTGACCTATGCCGGACTGGCCGATGCCGCCCGGCGCATCGCCACCGGGTTCCGCGCGCTCGGCCTGAACCCCGGCGACAGGGTATTGGTGCAGATGCCCAACCGGGCGGAATTCCTGACCGGCGTTCTTGGCCTTTTCTATGCCGGGCTGGTGCCGGTCTATGCCCTGCCCGCGCATCGGGAAACCGAGGTGCTGCATCTGGCCGCGAAATCCGGCGCGCGGGCCTATCTGGCCGCCGACCGGCACGAGGGGTTCGACTATCGCCCGCTGGCGGCCAGGGTGCTGGCCCTGCCGGGCGTCGCCCATGCCGTGATCGCGGGCGAGGGCGCCGGGGGGCTGACGCCCTTTGCCACGCTGGCCGATGCCGCCCCCATGGCCGCGCCGGAACCGCGCGACCCGGGCGGGGTGGCGTTCCTGCAGATCTCGGGCGGGTCCACCGGCCTGCCCAAGCTGATCCCCCGCACGCATGACGACTACATCTACAGCTTCGCCGCATCCGCCGGCATCTGCGGCCTGACGCCCGACAGCGTGATGCTGATCGCCCTTCCGGCGGCCCACAACTTCCCCATGTCCTCGCCCGGGTTCTTCGGCGCGCTGTCGGCCGGGGCCTGCGTGGTGCTGGCCCCGAACCCCACGCCCGACACCTGTTTCCGCCTGATCGAGGCCGAACGGGTCACGATCACCGGCCTCGTGCCCCCGCTGGCGCTGCTGTGGCTACAGGCCGCGCCGCGCGGCAAATACGACCTGTCCAGCCTTCAGGTGTTGCAGGTCGGCGGCGCGAAGTTCATGGCAGAGGCGGCGGCGCGGGTCCGCCCGGTGCTGGGATGCACGTTGCAACAGGTGTTCGGCATGGCCGAGGGGCTGGTGAACTACACCCGCCTCGACGACCCCGAGGACATCATCGTGAACACCCAAGGCCGCCCGATCAGCCCCGATGACGAGGTGCTGGTGCTGGACGACGACGGCAATCCGGTGGCGGAAGGCGCGCCGGGCAACCTTTATGCCCGCGGCCCCTACACGATCCGCGCCTATCACGACGAACCCGCCGCCAACGCGCGGTCCTTCACGCCCGACGGGTTCTACCGCACCGGCGACATCGTGCGCCGCCTGCCGGGGGGCTATCTGGAGGTGCGGGGCCGCGCGGGCGACCATATCAACCGCGCGGGCGAAAAGATCTCGGCGGAGGAGGTCGAGGACCATATCCTCGCCCATCCCGATGTGTTCGACGCGGCGGTGGTGGCCCTGCCCGACCCCGTCCTGGGGGAACGCAGCTGCGCCTTCGTCGTCCCCCGCGCAGGCGCCGACCCCACCGCCCCCGCGATCAAGGCCTTCGTCCGCGCGCGGGGGATCGCCGAGTTCAAGGTCCCCGACCGGGTGATCTTCGTCCCCGATTTCGAAACCACCGCCGTCGGCAAGATCAGCCGCAAGGCCTTGCGCGCCGCGCTTCGCGACCGCTACACCGCGCCGGAACCCGGGCAGAAGGAACCGCAGGCATGACCCTGACGCTGGACGACATGCGCGCCGATCTGGCCGCCGCGCTGGACCTGCCCCCCGAGGCCATCGGGATGGAGGAGAACGTCTACGACCTCGGGCTCGATTCCATGCGGCTGATGGACCTGATGCTGCGGTGGGAAGCCGCCGGGGTCGCGATCGACTATGGCGTGCTGTCCGAACGGCTGACGCTGGCCGCATGGTGGGCAGAGGCCGAACGGCTGCAATCGGGGGCTTGAGGGCAGGACATGGACAGAACCCGCCCCCTGATGGAGGCGCAGGAGGGGCTCTGGTACGTCCAGGCGCTGGACCCGGCGAACCCGATCCTGAACACCGGGCAATATGTGGAACTGCGCGGGCCGCTGGATGTGGCGCGGTTTCAGGCGGCCTTCGACGCCGCCGTGGCGCAGACCCCGGCGCTGTCGCTGCGGTTCGGGCGGCGCGACGGGCGGCCCGTCCAGTGGCTGGCCGCGCCCCCGGTGCTGGCCCATGCCGACCTGTCCGCCCTGCCCGACCCGGCGGCAGAGGCGCGGGCGCGGATGGCCGCCGACAGCGCCCGCGCGCGGGATCTGGCGGATGATCCGCTGGCGGGGTTCACGCTCTACCGTCTCGGCCCCGATCACTGGTACTGGTACCAGCGCATCCACCATCTGGCGACGGACGGCTATGCCTTCGTCATGTTCACCAACCGGGTGGGCGAGCTTTACACCGCCGCCGCCAACGGCACCCCCGAACCGCCGCCCTTCGCCCCGCTGGAAGCCGCGTTCGAGGAAGACGCCGCCTGGCGCGACAACCCGAAACGGGCCGAGGACCGCGCCTTCTGGCTGGCGGAACTGAAGGATCTGGGCGGCGTCGCGGGCCCCGGCCCGGCAGGCGCGCGGGCGCTGAGCGGGCATGGCTACCACCGCCACCGGATCGACCTGCCCGCCGCGCTGATGGCGCGCCTGACCGCCCGCGCCGGCGCCGCCCGCACGCCCTGGCCAGAGGTGCTGACGCTGCTGTCCGCCGCCTATCTGTCGCGCGTGTCGGGCGAAGGCGCGCGGGTCACGGGCCTGCCCTATATGGCGCGGCTCGGCACCAAGGCCGCGCGCGTGCCCTGCATGTGGATGAACGTCCTGCCCTTCCGGTGGGAGGCCGACGAGGACATGGCGCTGAACACCCTCTTCGCCGAGGGTGCGGCGCGGTTGCAACGCCTGCGCCGCCACGGGCGCTACCGGTCCGAACAGATGCGCCGCGACCTGCGCCGGACGGGCATCGACGAGCGGCTTTATGGCCCGCTGGTCAACATCCAGCCCTTCGACGTGGCGCCGCGATTCGCGGGGATGGACACGCGGCTGCACATCCTGTCCGCAGGCGCGGTGGATGACCTGACGGTGACGTTCCGGGGCGATGCCCGCAGCGAACTGGCGCTGGAGGTGGACACGAACCCCGGCCTTTACACGGCGGCGGAAACGCAGGCCCATGCCGAACGGCTGGCGGCGTTTCTGGAAGCGGCACTTGCGGCGGACCGGCTGGCCGATGTGCCCACCGTCACCCCCGCCGAACACCACTGGCTGGTCGAGGGCGTGAACGCCACCGCCCATCCCCTGCCCGACACCACGCTGGATGCGCTGATCGCGGCGCAGATGCGCGCCACGCCGGATGCGGCGGCGGTGGTCTTTGGCGACACCACGCTCAGCTATGCCGAACTCGACCGCCGCACCGCCGCCCTTGCCGCCGCGCTGCGGGCGCGCGGGGCGGGGCCGGGGCGGATCGTGGCGGTGGCCCTGCCCCGGTCGGAACATCTGGCGGTGGCGCTGGTCGCCACGCTGCGCGCGGGCGCGGCCTTCGTGCCGCTCGACCCCGAAAACCCGCCCGCGCGGCTCGCCACGCTGTTGGCGCGGACGGAGGCCGTGGTGCTGCTGGCCGAGGCCGGACTGAACGCGGGCGGCATGGCGCCCTTCGCGCCCGCCGACTGGCCCGTGGCCGGAGAGGCGCCCGAACCCGCCGCCACGCCCGGCGATCTGGCCTATGTGCTGTTCACCTCGGGGTCGACCGGCGAGCCCAAGGGCGTGATGATCGAACACCGCGCCATCGTGAACCGCCTGCTGTGGATGCGCGACCATTACGGTTTCGGCCCCGCCGACCGGATCCTGCAAAAGACACCGACCACCTTCGACGTGTCGGTATGGGAACTGTTCCTGCCGTACCTCAGCGGCGCCACGCTGGTCTTTGCCGCCCCCGGCGCGCATCGCGACCCGGCGGCGATCGCGCGGGCGATCCGGGGCCATGGCATCACCGCGCTGCATTTCGTGCCCTCGATGCTGTCGGCCTTCCTTGCCGCGCCCGCGTCCGAAGGCATCGCGGTGCCGCGCGTCTTCGCCTCGGGCGAGGAACTGACGCCCGACCACCGCCGCCATTTCCACGCCCGCATCCAAGGGGCGCTGCACAACCTCTATGGCCCGACAGAGGCCGCGGTGGACGTGTCGTGGTGGGAGGCGGGCGTGGGCGACACCTCCGCCCCCCTGCCCATCGGCTGGCCGGTCTGGAACACCGCGCTGCTGGTGCTGGACGCGCGCATGCGGCCGGTGCCGCCGGGGGTGCCGGGCGAACTGTACCTCGGCGGTGTGCAGCTGGCGCGCGGCTATCTGGGCCGCGACGACCTGACCGCCGCCGCCTTCCGCCCCGACCCGTTCCACCCGGGCGCGCGGCTCTACGCCACCGGCGATCTGGCGCTGCGGCGGGCGGACGGGGCGGTGGTCTATCTCGGGCGCGCCGACCATCAGGTCAAGATCCGCGGCATGCGCGTGGAACTGGGCGAGATCGAGGCCGAAGTCCGCGCCACCGGCCTTGTGGCCGAAGCCGTGGTGCTGGCGCGCGCGGATGCGGGCGGGCCGAAGCGGCTGGTGGCCTATGTCGTGCCCGCCGACCGGGGGTTCAGCGAGCCCGCGCTGACGGCGGCGCTGGCGTTGCGGCTGCCGGCGCATATGCTGCCCGCCGCCACCGTCGCCCTGCCCGCGCTGCCCGTCACCGCGAACGGCAAGCTCGACCGCCGCGCGCTGCCCGCGCCGCTGCTGGCCGCGCCCGCCGGCACGCCTCCCCGCGGCCCGGTCGAGGAACGCATCGCTGCGCTTTACGCCGAGGTGCTGCACCTGACCGATCCCCCCCCGCGCGAGGCGGATTTCTTCGCGCTCGGCGGCGACAGCCTGTCGGCGCTGACCCTTGCCCTGCGGCTGGAAGAGGTGTTTTCCCGCGCCCCCGGCCTTGGACAGATCTTCGAGACGCCGGGCATCGCCGCCCTTGCCCGCGCGATGGAGGCGGCGGAAGAGGCGCGGTCGGGCCTTTCCCCCCTGCTGGCGCTGCGGCAGGGCGAGGGGCCGCCGCTGGTGCTGATCCATCCCGCCGGGGGGCTCGGCTGGTGTTATCGCCGCCTTGCCCGCGCGCTGGAAAGCCGCCCGGTCTGGGCGCTGCAATCGCCGCTGATGGAGGGCGGCACGATCCCCGCCACGCTGGCCGCGCTGGCCGCCGATTACGCCGCCCGCATCGCGGCGCTGGCGCCCGAGGGGCCGGTGCATCTGGCGGGCTGGTCGCTTGGCGGGATCCTTGCGCAGGACATCGCGGTGGAACTGGCCAAGGCGGGCCGCCCCGCAGGGGTGGTGGCGCTGATCGACGCCTATCCGGCCGAATGCTGGCGGGCCGAACCCGAACCCGACGCCGCCGCCGCCCTGCGCGCGCTGCTGGCCATCGCGGGCCACGACCCCGACGCGCACCCGGATCTCGACAGCCGGGCCAAGGTGGTGGCCTTCCTCGGCCAGCACCGCACGCCGCTCGGCAGTCTGCCGGAACCCGTGCTGGATGCGGTGGTGCGGCTGGTGACGGGCACCAACCGGATGATGCGCAGCCATCACCACCGGCATCTGGCCGGAACGCTGTTCCACATCCGCGCCGGGCGCGACCATGCCGGGCGCGACCTGACGGCGGCGCGGTGGGCGCCACATGCCGATGCGGTCGAGGGGATGGAGTTGCCCCTGAAGCACGCCGAGATGCTGGGCGAGGCTGCGGTGGCCGCCATCGCCCCGGCGCTGGAGGCGCGGATGCGGGCGGCGGATCAGGCCGCCGCCAGCGCCAGCGCGGCGGGGATGGATGCCGGCAGTGCGGCGATGTGAACCGCGCCGGGATAGACCTCCGTCGCCGCCGCGACGCCGGGCTTGGCCGCCACCGCGGCAAAGACCGCCATCGTGACGGGCGAGGGGCCATCGGGCGGCGGCCCCGCGCTGCCCGTGCGCTTTTCGCTGTCGCCCATCGCCATGTAGAACCGCGTGGAGTGCCGGTCGAACCGCGCCTGCGCCACCAGCGCCTCCACCAGCGGCGTGTCCCACCAGACCGAGGGGCTGATGACCGCATGGCGCGCAAAGGCGCCGGGCCGCGTGCAGGCGGCGTAAAGCGAACAGAGCCCGCCGAAGGAATGCCCCCACAGCGCCCGCCGCGTCCCGTCCACCGCCAGCCCTGCCTCGGCCGCCGCCCGGATCGGGCCGGTCAGGCGGGCGACGAACACCTCTGCCCCGCCTGCCAGCCGTTCGGGGTGGTGGGGGTCGGGGCGCAGGGGGGCGCCGGGCGCGGCGGGGGGGCTGTAGTCGCGGATGCGCTGGCTGCGGGCGAACTGCTTTTCGGTGTCATAGCCGATGCCCGCGACGATCAGCCCCGGCACCCCTTCCAGCATCGCGGGCGTCAGGAAATCGAAGGCCGCGTTGCCGTCGAGCATGTAGAGGATCGGCCAGCCCCCCGGCGGCGGGGCCGCGCGCGGCACGGCGAGGAACAGCCGATAGGCCGGGGCCTCGGCGTCATCGGGGCCGCATTGGCCGCGGTCCAGCACGCGGGTGGCGATGGCATGGGTTGCGGGCGGCGCATCCAGCAGGGCGAAGGTGCTGTCGCGCCCGGCGTGCGGCGGCAGGGGGGAAGTCGTGGTCATCGGTCGGAACGGCCTGCGGCATTGCGGCGGAACAATTTTCCGTTGAATAGTTGACAAACGCGGTCAAGTAAACTTCCTTGCCCGCGACCCCGGCCTTACCTTTCTGGTGCCCCATGTCCCGCCTTGTTCCGATCCTGCGCCGCCTCGCCGCCGCCGCGCTGGCCGCCGTGCTCGCCACCCCGGCGCTGGCAGAGATCCGCGCGACCGACATCACCGGGCGCGCGGTGGTGCTGGACGCCCCCGCGCAGCGCATCGTTCTGGGCGAGGGGCGGCATCTGGGGGTGCTGGCGATGCTGCATGAAAACCCGGTGGCGCTGGTCGCGGGCTGGCGGCAGGACAAGGCGCTCGATCCGGTGACAGAGGCCGCCTATGCCGAACGCTTCCCCGGCATCGCCGATATCCCGGCGGTGGGTGCGGGCAACCGGCAACTGTCGGTGGAAAGCGTGATCGCCCTGCAACCCGATCTGGTGCTGCTGGCGCTGGTCGATGCGACCGATCCGCAGATGGCGCAGCCGCTGGCGCAGTTGCAGGCGGCGGGCATCCCCTATGCCTTCGTAGATTTCTTCGCCAAGCCGATGCAGAATTCGCTGCCCTCGCTGGCGTTCCTCGGCGCCGTGACGGGGGCAGAGGCGCGGGCGGCGGAATTCGCCGGGGTCTATCAGGCCCATCTGGCCCGCATCGCCGACCGGCTGGCGGCGGCGAAACCCGCCTCCCCCCGCGTCTTCGTGCAGGTCCATGCCGGGCCCGACCGCTGCTGCCCCACGGTGGGCGCGGGCGTGTTCGACGATTTCGTCACCGCCGCCGGCGGGCACAACATCGGGCGCGATCTGGTGCCCGGCGTGATGGGCAACCTGTCGCTGGAAAGCCTGATCGCGGCGGACCCGGACGTCTATCTTGCCACCGGCGGCCAGCATATGGCGGCGCGCGGCGGGCTGGTTCTGGGCGCGGGTTACGACGCGGCGGCGGCGCGCGCCTCGCTCGCCGCGCTGGTCGCCGCCCCCGGCCTGTCGGGCCTGCGCGCGGTGGAAGAGGGCCGCGCCTTGGGCATCTGGCACATGTTCAACGATTCGCTCTTCCACATCGCGCTGATCGAGCGGCTGGCGCAGCTGTTCCACCCCGACCTTTTCGCCGATCTGGACCCCGAGGCCACGATGCGCGACCTGACCGGCCGCTTCGCCCCCGTGCAGGTGCCCGGCACATGGTGGGTGACGCTGAAGTGAGGGATACCGGGGCCAGTTTCGAGGCGATCCTCGCCGGGGAAACCGCGCGCACGCGGCGGCGCTGGCTGCTGGTCGTGGTGCTGGCGCTGGCGGCGGTGGCGTCGCTGGTGGTGGACCTGACCTCGGGGCCCTCGGGCCTGCCGTTCGAATCCGTCCTGCGCGCCCTGACGGGGCAGGAGGTCGACCGCGGCACCGCCGTCATCGTCTGGCAGGTGCGCCTGCCCGTGGCGCTGATGGCGCTCTTGGTCGGCGCGGCGCTGTCGCTGGCCGGGGCGGAAATGCAGACGGTGCTGGAAAACCCGCTGGCCGAACCCTTTACCCTCGGTGTGTCGGCCTCTGCCGCGCTCGGCGCCGGGGTGGCGCTGGTGCTGGGGCTGTCGCTGCCGGGGCTGCCGCCGGTCTGGGCGGTGTCGGCCAATGCCTTCGTCTTTGCGATGGGGGCGCTCGGCCTGCTGCAACTGGCCTCGCGGCTGCGCGGCGGGGGGACCGAGGTGGTGATCCTTCTGGGCATCGCGGTGAACTTCACCGCCGGGGCGCTGCTGGCGCTGGTGCAGTTCGTGGCCTCGCCCGATGCGCTGCAACAGCTGGTGTTCTGGACGATGGGCAGCCTTGCGGGCGCGCGGTGGGACGGGATCGTGCTGCTGGCGGCGCTGCTGGCGGTCTGCCTGCCGTTTTCGTTGCGGGCGTCGTGGCGGCTGACGGCGCTGCGGCTCGGCGCCGATCAGGCGCGCGCCTTCGGCTTCGACGTGGCGGGGCTGCGGCGGATGGCGCTGCTGCGCATTTCGGTGCTGGCGGCGGCGGCGGTGTCGCTGGTGGGCGTCATCGGTTTCGTCGGCCTTGCGGGGCCCCATATCGCGCGGCTGGCGGTGGGCGAGGATCATCGCTTCCTGCTGCCCGCCAGCGTCTTTACCGGCGCGGTGCTGATGTCGCTGGCCTCGGTCGCATCGAAACTGCTGGTGCCGGGGATCCTGCTGCCGGTGGGGATCGTGACCTCGCTGGTGGGCCTGCCGATCTTCGTGGCGCTGATCCTGCGGCGGGGGGTGTGATGGACCTGCGGGCCGAGGGGCTGAGCGTGCGCCGCAACGGCGCGGCGGTGATCGCGGCGCTGGACCTGCCGCCCATCCCTGCGGGGGAACTGACGGTGCTGGCGGGGCCCAACGCGGCCGGCAAATCGACGCTGCTGCTGGCGCTGGCGCAGATGATCCCCGCCACAGGTCGGGTGACGCTGGAGGGCGCCGATCTTGCCCGCATGGGCCGGGCCGACCGCGCGCGGCTGATCGGGATGATGCCGCAGCAGATCGGCGGTGCGGGCGGGTTGTCGGTGCTCGACAGCCTGCTGGCGGCGCTGCATGCGGGCGGCGGGCTGGCCGGGCGCGCCTTGCCGGGGCCCGAGGCCAGCCGCCACGCGCTGGAAACGCTCGCCCGCTTCGGCATCGCGGGGCTGGCGCCCCGGCCGCTGTCGGCGCTGTCGGGGGGGCAGCGGCAGCTGGTGGGGCTGGCGCAGGCGATCGTGCGCGACCCGCGGCTGCTGCTGCTGGACGAACCCACATCCGCGCTCGACCTCGCACGCCAGTTCCAGTTGCTGAACGAGGTCCGGGCGCTGGCGCGCGAGGGGCGCATCGTCATCGCCGTGCTGCACGACCTGACGCTGGCCGCGCATTGGGCCGACCGGATCCTGCTGCTGTCGGACGGGCGGCTGGCGGCGGCGGGCACGCCCGACGACGTGCTGACGCCTGAAACGCTCGCCCGCGTCTATGGCATCGACGCGCGGGTGGAACGCTGTTCGCGCGGGCGGATCAACGTGATGGTGGACGGGCTGTCGGCATGACGAAGGATTTCCGGATGACCTCTGCCTGGCTGGACAGCCCCGACCGCTATGGCCGCGTCAGCCGCCTGCTGCACTGGGCGATGGCGGGGCTGATCCTGTGGCAGCTGACGGGGATGATCCTGCGCGCGGCGCTCGGGCGGATGCCGGTGGTGTCGTTCTTCGTCGGCCTGCATCCGGCGGTGGGCACGGCGCTGTTCGTGCTGGTGGTGGCGCGCATCCTCTGGGCGATGGCGATGCGGGGGCGGCGGCCGGCGCATGGGCGGGGGTTGGCGGGGATCGCCGCGCGGCTCGGGCATCTGGCGCTTTACGCGCTGATGCTGGCGGTGCCGGCGGCGGCGCTGATCCGCGCCTGGGGCGGGCCGCGGGGGTTGCAGGTCTGGGGCCTGACGGTCTTTCCCGCGCGGGCGGAAACGGATGTCGTGGCCTGGGCGGTCGCCCTGGGGAATGGCGTGCACGGGGTGATGGGCTGGCTGCTGGCGCTGCTGCTTCTGGGCCATGTGGCGATGGTCGCGGTGCACGAGGGGCTCTGGCGCGACGGCACGCTGCGGCGGATGGCCGGGCGGGGGTAAGACCCCGGCGCCGGGCCCGGTGGATGGGACGGCGCCGGGGGCCAGCCCCCGGACCCCCGGGATATTTAGGGACAGAAAATGGAGGCAGACGGGTCTTGCGCATGACCCCTGTTCATTTTCTGTCCTTAAATATCCCCGCCGGAGGCTCCTGCCCCATCCGCCCGCGATACCGCCGGGCGGGGGCGCAGGAAAAAGGGCCGCGCCCCGGGGGGTGCGGCCCTTTCCCGTCGGGTCTGGCGCGGTCAGTGCGCGGCTTCGGCCTCCAGTTCCAGCAGGACCGGGGTTTTCACCCGCCATTCGGCGTACCAGTCATCCACCGCGGTGCCGAAGAAATCGCGCCCCACCGGGGTGACGGTGAAGCCCGCGCCCTCGATCCGGGCGCGATAGTCGGCGTCGATCGCGGCATAGGCGTCGAACATGGCGTCGAGTTCGGCGCGCACGGCCCCGGCGATCAGGGTCCGGTCGGCCTCGGGCAGCGCGGCCCACCGGCGGGCCGAGGCGACGGCGACGGACGGAAAGATCATGTGATCTGTCGCCAGCATCTGCTGGCCCAGATCGAAATAGCGGCTGTTCCACACGCCTTCGTAGTCGATCTGCATCCCGTCGATCTGCCCGTTCGCCATCGCGTCGTAAAGCGCGGGCAGCGGCAGCGGCGTGGGCGTCGCGCCGACCTTGGTCCAGAAGTCGAGTTCCTGCGGCAGCGGCACGGTGCGGATCTTGCGCCCGGCCAGATCCGCACCCGTGGCGGCGGGTTTCGCCAGCAGCACCTGCCGCATCCCCGCCAGCCCGAAGCCGAGCCCCTCGAGCCCCATCGGGCGGGCCTTTTCCAGCAGGCCCTGCGCGGTCGGCCCGTGCAGCAGGCGCTGCGCCCCGGCGATGTCGGCCACCAGATAGGGGGCCAGCAGCGCGCCGAAATCGGCGTCCCGCATCGCCAGTTCGCCGACCGTGAAGAAGGCGAGGTCGAGCGCGCCGGTCTGCAACTGCTGCAGCATCTGCGCCTCGGATCCCAGCTGGCCCGCCGGATGCACCGACAGATCCAGCCGCCCGCCGGTTTCCGCGGCCAGCCGGGCCGACAGCGCCTCGGCCGATTTCGTCCACTGGTGGCCTGGCGGCGTGATCAGCCCGATGCGCAGCGTGTCGGCCGCCGCCGGGGCGGCAAGGCCCAGGGCCAGCGTCAGGCCCGCGCACCAGCGCAGGAAGTGTCTCGTCATGTCTCCTCCTCGATCACAGGACGTAGGGCCAGACGGAAAGGCCCAGAAGCACCGCCGCGGCGGCCAGAAGATAGGGCATCAGCACCCAGGAAATGCGCGCGACCGACACCCCCGACAGTGCGGCGGCGGCGAACAGCCCCGCCCCCACCGGCGGCGTCAAAAGGCCGAGCGCGAGGTTCACGCAGATCACCACCCCCAGATGCACCGGGTCGATGCCGTAGACGTCGATCCCCACCGGCAGCAGCACCGGCACCGTCAGCGTCAGCGCCGGCACGGGTTCCAGCACGGTGCCGAGCGCGAAGAGCAGCAGGTTCATCATCAGCAGGAACGTCACCGGCGAATCCGTCACCGCCGACAGCATCCGCGCCATGGCCCCCGGCACCCCGGCATAGGCCAGCACCCAGGCCAGCACCTGCGCCGTGGCGATCAGCAGCAGCACCGCCGCGGACCCGAGCCCGGCGCGCACGAACAGCCCCGGCAGGTCGCGCCAGCCCATTTCCCGGTGCACGAAAAGACCCAGCACGATGGCCAGCGCCGCGGCCAGCGCCCCCGCCTCGGTCGGGGTGGCGATGCCGGCGGCGATGGAGGCCACGACCAGCGCCGGGATCGTCGCCGCCGGCAGCGCCCCCAGCACCGCCGCGCGGCGGGCGCGGGGGTCCATCCGCTGCGCCGGCGGATAGGGCACGCGCCGCGCACGCCAGGCGATCACGCCCAGAAAGGCCGCCGCCAGCAGGATGCCCGGCACGATCCCGGCGATGAACAGCGCGCCGATGGGCACCTGCGCCATCACGCCATAGATGATGAACATCATCGAGGGCGGCAGCACCGGCGCGAGCAGCGACCCGGCCGCCGTCACCGCCACAGCCTCGTCGCGCGGATAGCCCGCGGCCTCCATTTCCGGCACGGCCATGCGGGTCATCACCGTCAGCTGCGCCACGGCGGACCCGAGGATCGCCGCCAGCATCACGTTCGCGGCGAGGTTCACATGCGCAAGGCCCCCGCGCACCGGCCCGGCCATCACCAGCGCCAGCCGCATCAGCCGCCGCCCGGTGCCGCCCGCCGCCATCGCCTCGCCCAGAAGGATGAACAGCGGCAGCGCCATCAGGCCGTAACTGTCGATGCCCGACACCAGCTGTTGCGGCAGGCTTTCCAGCAGCACCCAGTCGCCGCGTTCGGCGATCAGGATCACCGCCGCCGCCAGCAGCACCGCGACGACCGGCAGGCCGAGTATGAAAAGGCCGACGAAGCCGAACGCCGCGATCATGCCGCCGCCTGCCCTGCCGCCCGGGCCGCATCCGCCGCGGCATGCGCGCGGGCGGCCTGCGCGGGCGCCACCAGCGCCACCAAGGCATGGACCGTGCCGCCGAGCGCGAACAGCGGCAGCACCGCCCAGACCCAGACCTTGGCGAAGCCGAGCGTCTGCGTCGGCTCGATATAGAGATAGTTGAAGCTCTGCGCCGCCAGCGCCTGCCCGCCCCCGGCGCGGATCAGCCCCACCGGGTCGAACCAGCGCCAGACGATCCAGTCGAGCCCGAGGAACCCCACCAGCATCAGCACCGACACCACCCGGCCCAGCCTGCGCCGCCCCGTTTCGCCCAGCATTTCATCCAGCAGCGTCACCGCCATGTGCCGCTGCCCGGCGAACAGTGCCGCGGCGCCCATGAAGCCCGCCCAGACCATCGCGGAAATCGCGGCCTCGTCGGCCCAGATCAGGGGTCGGCCGGTGGCGCGCATGGCCGTGGCCAGCACCATCACCACCAGCACCACCGCCGTCATCACGCCGGCCAGCGCCGCCTCTGCCTGCGCCAGCCGCCGGTCGATCCGCAGCAGCAGGGCCCCTGCCCGCATGGCCGTATCCTCCAGGTTCACGGGGGGAGTGATAGGGGGATTATCCGACTGTTTCAATCAGTTTTAGCCGCCCCCACAGACCGGGCGAGCCGCAGGGTTGCCCTCGCGGCCCGCCCGGCGCCCGTGGTGCGGTCAGTCCTTCAGCCGCAACGATCGGACATGGTCGCCCGTGGCATCCTCTGCCCCGCGGCGCTTGTTGACGGCATAGATGGTGCCATCCGCCGCCACCGCGACATGGTTGGGGAAAGAACCGCCGTCGAGATTGGCCACGATCTGCCCGTCATCGGCATTCACCGCCGTAAGCGTGCCCGCGGCGCGGTTGGTCACCACCAGCAGGTTCGCGCCCTTGTGCCAGGCCACGTTCAGCGGCCCCGCGCCCACCGGCACGTCGTAGAGAACCTTGCCCCCGGCATCCAGCGCCACGAGGTTGTCGGTGCCCTGCGCCACCACGAACATCCGCCCCGTCGCCGGATCCGCCGCGATCCCCGCGCCGCGCTGCGCCGTGGGCAGGGCGAACACATCCGCCGCGCCGGTGGCCAGATCGACCCGCGCGACCTCGGGCGTGTTCAGCGACACGGTATAGAGCTTGCCCCCCTCGGCATCGAGCGCGAGGCTCATCGCCCCGAACTCTCCGCCCCGCTGTTTCGAGGCGATGCGGATCGGCTCCAGCACCTCCAGCGTCGCGGTGTCGAAGACGGCGATCTGTCCCGTGGTCGAGGTCGAGGCATAGGCGCGGCCCGCCGCCGCATCCACCACCACGTCGCGCGCATGCGGCACCACGCCGGGTTCGAACTGCTTGACCAGCGACAGGTCGTCCTGCCGGTAGACCGCCACCGTTTCCTGCCGCGTGTTCGTGACCCAGACGGTGCCGTTCGCATCGTCCACGCCCACGCCATAGACGGCATGGACGCCCCCCTCGCGGTCGCCCCGCGCGGGGGCATCGGCCGGCGTCACCTCTGCCAGCAGGCCGAGCGTGCGGGCATCGAGCTTTTGCAGCTTCGATTCCTTCACCGGCGGGCGGCCGTTGGCCGAGGTCACGAACAGCCAGCCGTTCTTGTCGCTGACCGCAACCTGATAGAGCCCCGGCCCCGCGGCGACAGCGGCGATGTCGAACCTCTCGGCCCCCGAAAGCGGGATCTCGGGCGAGACCTTGAGCGTGATCACCGTGGCGCTGTCGGGGGCTTCGGTCTGCACCACCACCGGATGCAGGCCAAGCGCCGCATCCCCGGGCAGGGTCGTGCGGAAGGCGAACTTGCCCTCGGCATCGGCCACGATCCCTTCGCCAAGCGCGGCGGTGCCGCGCAGCAGGCGGATTTCCTGACCCGGGGCGAAACGGTCGCCCCGCACCTCGATCTCGTCGCCCGCATAGATCGCGGATGCGCCGGAGGGCATGAACTGCACCATGCCGGTGAATTCCGCCGGCGCGTCGAACACCGATTCGGCCCAGAGCGGCGCGGCGCCGGCCAGAAGCGCGGAAGACAGCAGCGCGGCACGAAGCCCACGGCGCCCGATCACGTTATTCATGTCTTTTCCTTGGGTTGTGTCGCGTTCTGGCGTGACGGGCCGGGGGCCGCGCCTGGCTGCCCCTACATCCGAAGATTGAGGGTTTTTGTCAAGATTCTCCACCGCCGCCGCGGCGATCCCGCACCGATTGACCTGCCCCGCGAACCGGCCTAGCCTGCGCGCATGGCCAGATTCACCCTCCGGTGCAGGTTCCGGTGCCATGCCGGATCGCTGCTGACGCGCTTCCTGCCCCGGGCAGGGGCGTGTCTGCGCTGAGCCAGCCGCCCGGGGTCCCCCTCCTTCGTCAGCGCCCCTTCCCCCAAGCCCCGCGGGCCGCCCGCGCCCGCCGCCGCGCCCCCTCGAAAGGATCACCCAATGGCCCGCAAACCCGCGCCGCCCCGCATCACCATCGCCGCCGACCTTCTCGACCATCTGGAGGCGCTGGCCTCGGGCGCGATGACCCGCCAGCCCGATCTGGCCGACCGCCTGCTGACCGAACTGGCCCGCGCGCGCATCGTGCAGCCGGCGCAGATGCCGGCGGATGTGGTCAGCATCGGCAACCGCGTCACCTACCGCGACGAATCGAACGGGCGCGAACAGGTGGTGACGCTGGTGTTCCCCGAGGATGCGAATATCGACGCGGGCCGGGTTTCGGTGATGACCCCGATCGGGGTGGCGCTGTTGGGTCTGCAAGCCGGGGCGCGGTTTTCCTGGGAAACCCGGGGCGGCGAGATGCGGGACCTGACGGTGGTCAGCGTCGCGCCAGCCGATGCGGGCGGCGACGCGGCCTGAGGCGCGACGGCGGTCAGGCTGTGTCCGAAGCCGCCGCGCGGCCCGGCGTGTCGTAAAGGCTGCGCGACAGGATCTGCCCGCCGTCATCCACCGTCAGCCGCAACGCGCGCCCGGCGTGAAAGAAGGTCAGCCGCCAGCGGCCCAGGTCTGCCTCCACCCCCGCCTCGCAGCGGCTGGTGATGCGGCCTGCGCGCAGCAGGTCCGGCACCTCTGCGGGGTCGAGCCCGAAGGCCGCGCCCAGAACCCCGGCCTCGACGGTGAACCCCTCGCCCGCGCGCGTGACCTCGGCCATGTCCGCCTCCTGTAATTCGGTATCTTTTATGCATATTGCGGCAACCCCGCCCCGGGAACAAGCGCGCAGCATGACGCAGATCAAGGACGCAAGGCGCCGCGCGGGGCATCGTCGTCCCGACGAAAGCCCCGCGCGGGAGGCATGCGTATGGACCTGACCCCCCTTCTGGACCTGATCGAGGAGCCCTGGCTCGCCGCCCTCTTCGGCTTGCTGACCGGGGCGGTGTTCGGGTTCGCAGCGCAACGGTCGTCCTTCTGCCTGCGCGCGGCGACGGTGGAATTCGCGCGCGGGCGGCTGGGGCCGCGGGTGGCGGTCTGGCTGCTGACCTTTTCCACCGCGGTGATCTGGGTGCAGGGCGCGCGGCTCGCCGGCCTCTTCCGGCCCGACGAGGCGCGGATGATGGCCGTTACCGGGTCGTGGTCGGGCGCGGTGATCGGCGGGCTGATGTTCGGCGCGGGCATGGTGCTGGCGCGCGGCTGTTCGGGGCGGCTTCTGGTGCTGGCGGCGACGGGCAACCTGCGGTCGGTCGTGTCGGGGCTGATCTTCGCGGTGGTGGCGCAGATGGCGTTGCACGGCTGGCTGGCGCCGCTGCGGCAATGGCTCGCGGGGCTGTGGGTGACCCCGGGGGGGCGCAACCTCGACCTGATGGCGGCGCTGGCGCTGCCCGAGGGCACGGGGCTGGTGCTGGGGCTGGCCACCGCGGCGCTGGCGCTGTGGCTGGCGGCGCGGCAGGCCATCGGCTGGGGGGTGCTGGTCTTTGCCTCGGGCGTGGGCTTTGCGGTGGCGATGGGCTGGGTGCTGACCTTCCAGCTGTCGCAGGTGGCATTCGAGCCGGTCAGCGTGACCTCGGCCACCTTTTCGGGGCCTTCGGCCAACATGCTGATGTTCTTCCTGACCGACAACCCGGCGCTGGATTTCGACATCGGGCTGGTGCCGGGCGTGGCGCTCGGCGCCTTTGTCGGCGCGGCGCTGCGGCGCGAGTTGCGGTTTCAGGGCTTCGACGGCGAAAGCCAGATGCGCCGGTCGATGGCGGGGGCGGTGCTGATGGGTTTCGGCGCGATGCTGGCCGGGGGCTGTGCGATCGGCGCGGGCGTGACGGGCGGGTCGATCTTCGCCGCCACCGCCTGGCTCGCGCTTTTGTGCATGTGGATCGGCGCGGTGGTCACGGATTTTCTGGTGGACCAGCAGCGCGAACGGGTGACGGCCTGAGCCCCGGCCTTTCGGGCGTCACTCGAACTCCATCTCGGCAAAGACCACGCCGGCGTTCTTGGTCGCCAGTTCCTCGAACGTATCCAGATGCGCCCACCGCGACTGGTCGACGTAATAGGCCCCGGCCAGATCGCCGCCGTCCTCCAGATGCGCGGCGATCTTTTCGCGCAGGTCCAGCAGATAGTCGCGCGTGTACCGCTGCACCTGCGCGAGGTTCGTGGGATGGCCGTGGCCGGGAATGACATAGGTGGGCGCCAGCGGGACCAGCGCGTTGTCCCATGTCTCGATCCAGCAGGAGGTGCAGGTGCCCTCGAAGATCGGCGGCATGCGTTCGTGAAAGGCGATGTCGCCCGCGATCATCATCGACCATGCGGGGATCCAGACCTGCGTGTCACCGGGGCTGTGCGCGGGGCCGAGATGCAGCACCTCGATCGTGACGCCGCCCATCTCGATCACCTTGCGGTCGGTGAAAGTTTCCGTCGGCGCGGCGATCACCGTACCTTCGGCGTTTTCGCGTGCATAGTTCTGCAACGCGGACAGCCCCTGCCCCGCGGTATCGGCGAATTCCTCTGCCGCCTCTTCATGGGCGAGGATCGGCACCCCCTGCGCCGCCCAGTAACCGTTGCCGAGCATGGCATGCCCCTGCCCGTTCTCGTTGATGACCAGCCGCACCGGCTGATCCGTCACCGCGCGGATTTCGGCATGCAGCGCCTCGGCCAGTTTCCATGACGCGCCGGAATTGACCACTACCACGCCGTCGCCGGTCACGATGAACGACAGGTTGTTGTTGTGGCCCGCGTTTTCATAGGTCGGCGGCGCGGTGGCCCCGATGGCGGTGAAGACGTGGGGGATCACCTCGACGGGTTTGGAATAGAGCACCGATTGCGGGTATTGGTCGGCGATGTCCTCGGAGGCGAAGGCGGGCGTGGCGAGCAGCAGCAGGGCAAGGTAACGCATCATTCCATCTCCTCGAACCGCCAGGCATCGCCCGCCTTCACGACCCGCCCGATACCGCCGCCGGGCAGGTGATAACCGATCATCGGCATCCCTTCGGCCGCCAGCCGTTCCATCAGCGCCACCCGCGTCGCGGCGGCAAGCGGCGGATCCTGATCCGAGGGCGAGGCCCAGTCCGGGCGCTCGAACGCGATATGGTGGTTGCCGATGGCATCGCCCACGACCATCGCGGCGCCCGCGTCGCTGCGCAGCTCGAACGCCATATGGCCCGGCGTGTGGCCGGGGGTCAGCCGGGCGGTAAGGCCGGGCAGAACCTCTTCGCCGTCCTCCAGCAGGCGGATGCTGTCCGCGACCGCCTCCAGCCGCCGGGCGGCGCCGATGGCGAAGGTCGCGCGCGCCTCGCCGATGGTGTCCACGGTCGCGGGGTCGGTCCAGTAGGCATGTTCCACCGCGCCGATGGCATGTTCCGCCGCGGGGAACAGGGGTTCGTCGAATTCGTCCAGCAGCCCCCAGATATGGTCGGGATGGGCATGGGTGAACACCACATGCGTCACGTCCTCGGGGGCCAGATCCAGCGCCGCCAGCGCCTCGGCCAGCTTGCCGGCGGTGGGCATGAAATCGGGGCCGGACCCCACGTCGAACAGCACCGTGTTCGTGCCGTCGCGCAGCAGGGTGACGTTGCAGGGCGGGGTCATCTGGTCCGCCGGCATGCCGTGGCGGGCCAGCAGGGCCGCGACCTCATCCCCCGCCAGATCGCCGAAGGTGAAATCCACCGGCAATACCAGATGGCCGTCCGACAGGGTGTCGATCCGCATCCCCCCGAAGGCAAGCGAGGTGCCCGCCCAGATCCGGCGGGGGGCAAGGGGCGCGGCAAGGGCGGCGGCGGCAGCGACAAGGATATGACGGCGGGTCAGCATGGGGCACCTGTCAGGTCAGGGGGCGGCCCCGGGGGGCCGCCCGGGTGGTGTCAGCCGAACATGTCGGCGGTGATCCCGGCGTACCAGCCGAGGCTTTCCTCATAGGTCGCCTTGCGCAGCGCCCCGTCCTCGCCCGTCTGGCTGATGAAGCTTTCGACCGAGGCGATCTTTTCTGCGTTGGGTTCGTAGGACGCGCCGACCTTCACCCCGTCGTCGGGCGCGATCAGCGACCAGCAGGTGTTGGAATACTTGGCCGGAAAGACCTTGGATCCCAGCAACTCGCCCCGGATGGTCATCGCCGCGACCTTGGCCTGGCTGTTGGCGGAAAAGCCCGATTTCGGCATGTCGCCCTGCGCGCTGGCATCGCCGAGGACGAAGACGTTCTCGTCCATCTTCGACTTCATGCTGTCAGGATGCACCGGGGCCCAACCGCTGTCCGCGGTGACGCCCGCGATGGCGGCGATCTGCCCTGCCACCTGCGCAGGGATCACGTTGCAGACATCGACCTTTTCGGCCTCGCCATCGATCACGACCTCCATCGTCGCCGGGCGCACCTCGACCGCGCCGCCGCCCATGTCGGGGCCGATCCATTCGACCATGCCGGGGTAGTGTTTCTGCCAGCCTTCCTCGAACAGCGCCTGTTTGGAATATTTGTCCTTGGGATCCAGAACGAGGATCTTGGCCGTGGGGTTCGTCTGCTTCAGCAGATGGGCGACCATGCTGATGCGTTCATAGGGCCCCGGCGGGCAGCGGTAGGGGTTGGGGGGCGCGACCATGGCGAAGGTGCCGCCCTGCGGCATCGCCTCGATCTGCGCCTTCAGCAGCTGCGTCTGCGGCCCGGCTTTGTAGGCATGGGGCATGATTTCGGCATCCGCGACGGTCCAGCCAGGGACCGACCCGTCCTTGAAGTCGATCCCGGGCGACAGCACCAGCCGGTCGTAGGGCAGCACCTGCCCGCCCGCCAGCGTCACCGTGCGCGCCGCGCGGTCCACCGCCGTCGCGGTGTCGGTGATCACGTTCACCCCGCCCGACGCCAGCTTGTCATAGCCGTGCTGGAGGTTCTCGAAGCTCTGGAACCCGCCGAGGTAGAGGTTCGAGAAAAAGCAGGTGGTGTAGATCGGGTTCGCCTCGACCAGCGTCACGTCCAGCGCGCCCTGCCCGTCCTTGGCCAGATAGCGCGCCACGGTCGCCCCGCCCGCGCCGCCGCCGATGACCACGACGCGGGGCTTTGCCTGCGCCAGCACCGCCGGCGCCGACAGAAGGGCCGAGGCCGCAAGCCCGGTGCCGATGAATAGCCGTCTGTTCAGGTTCATCCGTTCCTCCCTTGGATGGCCGGGGGCGGGGGTCCGCCCGCGGGGTTCATTCCAGCGCGGCGAAATAGGCGGCAAGCGCCGCGATCTCGTCGTTCGACAGCCGCCCGGCCATCATCTGCATCACCGGATGGGGGCGCAACTTCTGCTTGTAGGCATGCATGGCGACCACAAAATCCTCTTCGGGCCAGTGGGTGATCGAGGGGATGCCCTGATCGGACCCGTCGCGCTGATGGCAGGTGGTGCATTCCGACGACAGGTATTCGCCATAGTCCGGGTCGCCCTCGATGGCGAGGATGGCGGGGTCGAGGCCCGGTTCGGTCTTGCGGGCGGTCGGTTCGGCCTCGGGGATGTTCTGCGGCCGGTCGGACCATTCGCGCAGGAAGGCCAGCAGCGCGCCCCGCGCGGCATCGTCGGCCAGCCCGCGATAGTTCATCCGCGTGCCCGACACCAGCGCCTTGGGGTTCCTGACATAGGCGTCGAGCGTGTCGAGCGTCCATGTCAGGCCATCGGCGCCCATGCGCGCCATGCTTTTGGAATATTTGAAACCGGGGGCCGCCCCCGCGCGCCGCCCGAAGATGCCGTTCAGCTGCGGCCCGATCCCGTTCGGCGCGCCCTGCCCGACCTTGTGGCAGGCCGAACACTGGCGCTTGAACACGGTCGCGCCGCGGTCGGCATCGCCGATTTCCTCGGCCGCGGCGGGGGCGCCCCCCGCCACGGCCAGCACCAGCGCGACAAGGCCCGCGCGCAGTGCCATGTCAGTCCCCGAAGGTCGCAAGATAGGCGATGACGGCCGCGCGTTCCCCGGCCTTCTTCAGGCCCGCGAAGGCCATCTTGTTCTTGGGCATGAAGCCCTTGGGATCGGCCAGATAGGCGTCGAGGTTCGCCGCGTCCCAGACCATCCCGCCCGCGCCCGCATCGGCCATCGGCTTGGAATACTTGAAGCCCTCGACCGTGCCAACGGTGCGGTTGACGATGCCGTTCAGCAGCGGCCCGGTGCCGTTCTTGGCGTTGTCGCCGACCTTGTGGCAGGCGGCGCATTTCTTGAACACCTTTTCCCCCTCGGCCAGCAGCGCGGGATCCGCCGCCGCATGGGTGGGGGTATCCTCCGCCTCTGCGGGTTCCTCGGCCGCGGGCTCGGCCGGTTCCGCCGCCGGGGCCGCATCCGCCGCCGCCATGCGCAGGTCGGGCATCGTGCCCGCCGGGCGGCCATCGGGATCTTCGGGCGTCACGTTCAGGTCCACCGCGCGTTTCGTGACCTCTGGCGCCGTGGTGCGGCAATCGGTCATGCAGGGTTCGGCCCGGAACAGGGGATATTCGGTTTCCGGCCGGTCGTCGACATAGAACCCCTCGACATTCGGCAGCACGATTTCGGCGAAATTCGCGTCCGACAGCACGAAATCCTCGTCCACCAGCCCGTTCGAGTAGAGAAGGAAGGCCGTGATCGCATAGGTTTCATCCGCCGTCACCGTCTGCGCCGCCCCGAAGGGCATCGAGCGGTGGACGTAATCCCAGACCGTCGACAGATAGGGCCAGTAGCTGCCGATGGTCTTGACCGGGCGCGGGTCCGTCAGGCTGCCCTCGCCCCCCGACAGCGCGGGCCAGCTGTCCAGCCCTTCGGCGAATTCGCCATGGCAGGCGGCGCATTTTTCCGCGAACACCTCGTCCCCGGTCATCACATCGCCCGAGCCGGGCTTGAGCCCGCGCCCGTCGGGCAGCACGGCCACGTCCCAGGCGGCGACTTCCTCGGGCAGCGCGGGGCGGCCGAGGCCGAGCGGTCCGGCCAGCGCAGGCGCGGCCAGAAGCGGCAGAAGGGCGGCGCCGAGGGCCAGGTTACGCGATTTCGACATTCTCGACCTCTCCGTCGGCGCGGACCCACCAGACCTGGATCCCGTTGTTGTGATAGACGCTGTTGGGGCCGCGGATGTCGCGCAGCGCCTGTTTGGTGGGCTGGACATAGCCGGTTTCATCCACCGCGCGGGACATGATGAACATCTCTGCCCCGTCCCAGTCCATGTCATAGTGGAACCGCGTCAGCGCCTTGGATTTCGCGTCGCCGGAAATCCGCGCCTCGGCCCAGGTCCTGCCGCCATCGACCGACACGTCCACCCGGGTGATCGCGCCATTGCCCGACCACGCCAGCCCGGTGATGACCAGCGGCCCCTTGCCATGGCGGATCGGCACCTGCGGCGAGGGCGAGGTGATGACCGATTTCGCATCCATCACCCAGGTCCATTTCCGCGCCCGCCCGTCCGGCATCAGGTCGGTGTATTTCGAGGTTTCCTCGCGGCTTTCCACCGCGCGGTCATAGACCCCGATGCGGCGCAGCCACTTGATCCACATGTTGCCTTCCCAGCCCGGCACCACCAGCCGGACGGGATAGCCATGTTCCTTGCGCAACGCCTCGCCATTGGCGAAGAAGGCGACCATCACGTCGTCCATCGCCTTTTCCAGCGGGATGGACCGGCCGTTCGACGACGCATCCGCGCCCTCGACATAGATCCACTTGCCCTCGGGCTGGACCCCCGCCTCTGCCAGCAGGTCGCGCAGCATGACGCCGGCATATTCCATGTTGTGGATCATGCCCTGCGTGAACTGGCAGCCTTCCAGCTGCGCGCCACCCCATTCCATCCCGCCGTTGGCCGCGCATTCGCAAAAGGCGGTCATCACACGGCGGGGAAAGCGGGTCAGATCCTCGTAGGTAAAGACCAGCGGCCGGTCCACCAGCCCGTTGATCATCAGCCGGTAGTCCTGTTTCGACAGTTCGATGGCGCCGGAATGGTGCCGCTCGAACGCGACGCCCTGCGGGGTGATCGTGCCTTCCAGCGCGTGGATCGGGGTGAAGTTGATCGAACTGACGGGGCTTTCCGTCAGCCATTCCACATTGCGGCGGACCACATGGGATTCGAACCGGATCGGCATGCCGTAGGGGACTGCATCCACCGGGTCGCCGAAGCTGCTGGCCCAGTCCTGCACCTCTGTGATCAGGGGATCGGGGGTGGCGGCGCGGGCGGCGGTGCCGGCCACCAGCCCGGCGCCGGCCAGCGCGGTGCCGCGCAGAAAACCGCGGCGCGAGGGGCCGCTTGCGGGTTCGTCGGTCATGGCGAACGCTCCTTCGTCAGATCCCGGTCACGCGGACCGAGGTGTTGGGTTCCAGCCGGACGGTGCCGATCTTGCGGATATGGCTTTCGACCACATCCCAGATCTGGGGCCCTTCGGTGCCTTCGTTGACACTGGCCCATCCGGCGACGGTGTAGGATTTGGCCGCCTCGATCGCCGCGCCGGTATCGGACAGCACCATGTCGGTGATCCGCTCGCCGATGGGTTTGCCGATGTCGATGGCGAAGCCGAGCCCGCCGACGCGCACCATGTCGCCGCCCTGCTGATAGTAGGGATCGGGGTTGAAAAGGTTGTCGGCCACATCCTCGAGGATGGTTTTCAGCATCTCGCCCGTCATCTCGGTCCGGTAGCAGGCGCCGTAGGTCATCGAGGTGACGTTGTGGATATCCTCGCGCGTGATCGCGTCGCCGGGCAGCAGCGACGGCCCCCACCGCACGCCGGGCGACATGGCGATCTGCGCGTCGCGCTCGCTGCGGATCGCGTCGCAGATCAGGTCGTCCCATGTGCCGTTGAAGTTGCCGCGGCGGTAGAGCAGGCTTTCGGTGGTGCCGACCTGTTCTTCCAGATCCGCCTTGAAGGGCTCCCGTTCGGCCTCGATCAGCGCGGCCATGTCGGGGTCGGGGGCGATCACGTCGGAAAAGATCGGGATCAGCTTGTGGCGGAAGCCCATCATGCGGCCGTCGCGCACATCGAGATCCACGCGCGACACGAACTTGCCGTTGGACCCGCTGGCGATCAGGATCGTGTCGCCGACGATCACGGGTTCGGGCACGGCGTCGTGGGTATGGCCGGTCAGGATCACGTCGATGCCCTTGACGCGGCCGATCATCTTCTTGTCCACGTCGAAACCGTTGTGCGACAGGCAGACGACCAGATCGACGCCCGCGGCGCGCACCTCGTCCACCACCTGCTGCATGCGTTCTTCACGGATGCCGAAGCTGTATTCGGGGAACATCCAGCGCGGGTTGGCGATGGGCATGTAGGGAAACGCCTGCCCGATCACGGCGATGCGCTGGCCGGCGCGTTCGAAGATCTTGTAGGGCTCGAACGCCGGTTCGTCCCATTCTGCGTCGAAGATGTTCGCGCCGAGGAAGGGGAAGTTCAGTTCGCCCTCCACGATTTCCTTCACCCGCTCGGTGCCGTAGGTCCATTCCCAATGGCTGGTCATCGCATCGGTGCCGAGCGCGTTCATCACGTTCACCATGTCCTGCCCCTTGGTGAGGAAGCTGGTCATGGACCCGTGCCAGGTATCGCCCCCGTCGAGCAGGATCGAATCGGGCCGCGCCGCGCGGATCGCCTTGACCACGGTGGCCACCCGGTCCATCCCGCCCATCCGGCCATAGGCGCGGCCAAGGGCGGTGAAATCCTCGTGCGTCAGCGCGTAAGCCTCGGGCGATTGGGGTTTCAGGCCGAACATCTTGATGAAATCGGCGCCGGTCACATGCGGCGGCTGACCCTTGGCCCCGCCGACGCCCAGGTTGATTTCCGGTTCGCGGAACCAGATCGGGCGCAGTTGCGCGTGGATGTCGGTGATGTGGATCAACGTGACATTGCCGAAATCGTCGAACTGCAACAGTTGGTCCTGCGTCAGCGCCTGCTGCGCGGCCAGCCGCGACCAGTTGCCAAAGCCCGACAGGCCGACGATGGCCGAGGCCGCCACCGAAGCCTGAAGGAATTCGCGGCGGGTGATCATCGCCTTCTCCTTGCCTTGCGGAATGACCGGTCCGGTCGCGCAGGCGCGGCGGACGGTTGTCTTCGTCTGTTGTTACGGATGGGAAACCGGCCCCCGCGCGGGGGCCGGCGAAAGTCAGTGCCGGACGGACACGCCCTCGATGCTCAGCCCGTTGCCGCGCGAGGCGACGTAAAGCTCCAGCGCCTTGAACTCGTCGGACCCCGCCTTGAAGGTTTCCGCCCGCGTGTCGCGGACGCAGCCCACGAACCGCTGCTGCGCGCTGACCATGCCCGCGTCCTTCAGCCGGTAGGTCGGGAAGCCGTTGATCTGCCCCTGGCTCAGGTGGTCGGCGCGGATCATCTTGCCCTGCTGGTCCTCGTGGCAGTTGGCGCAGGCCATTTCCAGCTGGCCGTAGCGGGTATAGTAGATCTCCTTGCCCTGTTCCCAGAACGGGGCGGCGGGGCCGTCGATGGCGACATTCACCACCTCGCCGCGCGACTGCATGGAAATCAGCGCCAGCATGTCCTTCATCTTGTCGCCGGTGGTGCCCCAGGCCTCCAGCCCCATGCGTTCGGTGACGCAGGCGTTGACGTAGTTTTCCAGGATCATCAGCTTGCCGGTCTTTTCGTCCACCCGCGGCAACACCGCGCGCAGGCCCTTCATGCTTTCCGGCCCCTGATGGCATCCGGCGCAGGATTCGCCGTTCTTGCCCTGGGCGGCATTCCAGCTGTCGAGCCCCCGGTCGGCGAACACCATGCCGGGGTTGTCGAAATCGTCGCGCTGCAGATCGCGCGTCTCGTCCTCGCGGAAATGCCAGCCGGACCAGATCGTGTCCATCACATCCTGCAAATGGGCGGGCGCAGCGGTGGTCGTGACCAGTTCGATCTGGCCCTCGTCGGTTTCGATCACCAGCGTGTCCTCGACCGGATCGGCCATGGCCCCGCCCGCAAGGGCGAGGCTGAACACGGTGGCGGCAAGTCTCATGTGGCTCTGGCGCTGCATGATGTCTCCTCCCTCGACCTGCGGCGCTCAGGCGATTTCGATGGGCTTCACGTCCTCGTAGACGGAGCCGTCGTCATCGTACCAGGTGAACTTGAACTCGCCCGCCGCATCGACCTTGGCGGTGAATTCGAAATAGGGGTTGGTGGACACCGCCGGGTCGATCGCCACATCCACCACATTCGCGCCGTTCAGGTCGCAGGTGAAGCGGTTGATGATCGAGCGCGGGATCACATTGCCCGAACTGTCCTTGCGCTGGCCCGATTCCATCTTGTGGCTGATCAGCGCCTTGATGACGACGACCTCGCCGGCCTTGGCCGATTTGGGAACCTTCACGCGGGGTTTTGCATCCGATGCCATGTTGTCTCTCCTGTTCCCTGGGTCTCAGCCGCCGCAGCCGCCGATGGTGACCTTGACGGTCGCCTGCGCCTGCACGATGGACCCGTCAGCCATCTTGGCCAGCGCGATCACGTCCTGCGTCTTGGCCAGGCGGATGCGGGTGGCGGCCATCTGGCTGCCCGCGGCGGGGCCGAAGGTGAAGGTCGCCACCGCCGGTTCGGGGTTGCCCGCGGCCAGCAGCATGATCGCCACCGCGCCCGGCGCCTCGACCGACACCGGCACGGTATTGCCGTTTTCCGCGATCTCGGGCGTGGTCAGGGTGATGCCGCCGGTACCGGCCGCCGCCCCGCCGGTGAAGGCCGCGGTCAGTTCATCCACCGTCTTCGACAGCGCGGGCGTCGCCAGCACGGCCGAGGCGAGGCCGCCCAGCCCGACCCACAGGGCTTCTCGTCTGGAAAGGTTCATGGTCGTCTCCTTAACGCTTGGGGCCCGTCACTCTTTGAGGGTGAGCAGATAGGCCACGACATCCTCGATCTGCTGGGCGGTGAGAATCGGCGGCAGCGCGGCTTCGGGCGCCTTGCCGGTGTATCCGTCGCCGGGGCGGACGAAGCCCTCGGTCTTGTAGAAGGCGGGCATGAAGCTGCCTTCGAAGGTCATCTTGGCGTTGGTGACGATGCCGCGCAGTTCGGCCTCGGTCCAGCGGTCGGCCGCGCCGTCGAGCGCGGGGCCGATGTCGCCGGGAAACTGCACGTCCGGCAGCGCCGCGATCTGGTGGCAGGCCACGCAATTGCCGAGCGCGGCGGTGGTCATCACCTTCACGCCCTCTTCCGGGTTGCCCGGCGTGCCGGACAACGAGACCTCGACCGCGCCATCGGCAAAGACGACTTCCGTGGGCGCCGTTTCCGACGCCGCGGGCATTGCCGTCGCGGCGGCCAAGGCCAGGGCCAACACTGCTGGCGGGCACAGCTGGCGAGTCATGCGATCCTCCCTGATCTTTGTCCGGTGCAGGATAGGCTGCGGCGAGGTGTCGCGCAATAGAAACATATGTATTCGTGAATATTCATATGTACGCGAGTTTCTGCGCCCGCCCTGCCGCGGCGCGGCGCCTAGTCTGCCGCTTGCAGCCGGCCGGCCAGAAACCGCTGGAAATGCTCGCCATTTTCGTAACCATGGTCGCGCACCCAGGTCAGCAGCGCCTCTGTCGTGCCGGGGCCGAAGGCGCCGGGCATCATCGCCACGGCGGCATCGGCGGTGGTTTCCCCCTCGGGCACCTCTTCGGGCAGGAAGATCAGCGTGGGCGTGAACATCACCCCCCACCGCACCGCCATGTCCTTTTCCGACAGCGCGGTGCCGTCGAAATCCGTCGCCTCGACATCGCCGAACAGATTCATCTGCACGACGAAGTAGTGGTCGCGGATCAGCGCGTCGATCTGCGGTTGGGGAAAGACCTCTTCGTGCATCTTCTTGCAATAGATGCAGCCGCGCTGTTCGACGATGATCAGCAGCCGCTTGCCCTCTGCATTGGCCTCGGCCAGATCCTCGCGCAGGTCCTTGAAGGTCTCGCGCAGCCAGTCGGGCTTGTGCAGCCCGTCATCGCCCAGATCGGCCGCGGCGACCGGCAGGGCGACAGCAAGGGCAAGCGCGGCGGCGAGGGGGCGCAGAAAGGCCATGGCGAAAACTCCTACTTCAGTGTGGCGGACCAGTCGAAATTGCGGATCATCCAGTCGGCGATCAGGTTGACGGAATTGGTGACGATCAGCAGGCCGAAGACGATCAGCATCACCCCCATCGCCTTTTCCACATAGCCCATCATCGCCCGGTGCCGCGCGACCCAGCCGAGGAACGGCCCCGCGAACAGCGCGGCGACGACGAAGGGCAGCGTCATGGACAACCCATAGACCAGCAGCAGCGCCCCACCGCGCCAGATCTCTCCCATCCCGCCCGCGACCATCAGGATCGCCGCCAGCGCCGGGCCCACGCAGGGCGTCCAGCCGAACCCGAAGGCCAGCCCCATGACGAAGGCGCCGATCAGCGTGGTGGGCTGGCTGTCGGCCTGCACCCGCGCCTCGCGGTAGAACAACCCGATGCGCAGCACGCCCAGGAAATGCAGCCCGAACAGGATCAGCACCCCGCCCGCGACCCAGGACAGCGGTTCCTTCCAGCGCAGGAACACCTGGCCGAGCGCGGTGGCCCCCAGCCCCAGCAGCACGAAGATCGTGGTGACGCCCAGGGCAAAGGCCACCGCCTGGATCACCAGCCGCCGCTGCGCCCCCGGGGCGATCGCCTCGCCCTCGCGCAACTCCTTCACCGACAGGCCCGCCATGTAGGACAGGTAGAACGGCACCATCGGCAGGATGCAGGGCGACAGGAACGACAGAAGCCCCGCCAGCGCCGCACCGCCGAAACTGATTTCCAGCATCCGTACCCTCCCGACACGGTGGATTGCCCGGAGGGGCAAATCATATTAGGATATTTCTATCTACTTATGATTCTGTCAATGACACCTCGCCTCGCCCCCCTCGCGTTTTGCGCAGCCCTCGCCCTGCCCCTGCCCGCCCTGGCGGCAGAGCTGGAATTGCTGATGTTCGAACAGCCCGGCTGCATCTACTGTGCCCGCTGGAACGCCGAGATCGCCCCCGAATATCCCCTGACCGACGAAGGCCGCGCCGCGCCCCTGCGCCGGCTGCAACTGCGTGCGCCCCTGCCCGAGGGCCTGACGCTCGACCGTCCCGCCACCTTCACGCCGACCTTCGTGCTGGTCGCGGACGGCGCCGAGACCGGCCGGATCGAGGGCTATCCGGGCGAGGATTTCTTCTGGCCCCTGCTGTCGGCGCTGATCCGCGAGGCAGAACCCCCGCCCGACTGACGCGCAGGGCCGCCCGGGGCGACCAATCCGCGCGCGGCTGTCGGTTTTCGTTGCAGAAACCGCGCCTGCACCGCATCAAGGGGCCGAACCTGACCGGAACAGCCCCTTGAACGACGCCGCCCACGACATGAGCCCGGAAATCCCCGCCGCCGACACGCAGGCGCTGATCGCGCAGGCCGGCGAGGCGGCGAATTTCCTCAAGGCACTGGGCCATGACGGGCGGCTGACGATCCTGTGCCACCTGTGCGCCGGGCCCAAGAGCGTGACCGAGCTTGAAAACCTGCTGTCCTCGCGGCAGGCTGTGGTCAGCCAGCAACTGGCGCGCCTGCGGCTGGAGGGACTGGTCAGCGCCCGGCGCGAAGGACAGGCGATCTATTATTCGATTCTCGACCCGAAGGTGGTCGAGATGGTCGCGCTTCTGGCACGGCTGTTCGGCCCGGCGGGCTGACCGGCGGCAGGGCGCAAGGGAGGGGTTATGGAAGAGCTTCCGTTCGGCGTTCTGGCGGCCCTTGTGGGGCTTTGCGGCGGCATCGTGCTGGGGCTCGCCGCGCGGCTGGGGGATTTCTGCACCCTCGGCGCGCTGGAAAGCGCGGTCTACGGCAAGGATCAGCGGCGGCTGCGGCTCTGGGGCGTGGTGCTGGGGGTGGCGATCCTCGGCACCCAGTTCGGCGCCATGGCCGGGCTGATCGAGATCGGCGCGAGCTTCTACCATGCGATCGAATGGAACCCGCTGGCCTCGATCGTCGGCGGGCTGGTGTTCGGCTATGGCATGGCGCTGGCGGGCAACTGCGGCTTCGGCGCGCTGGTGCGGTTCGGCGGGGGCGACCTGCGCTCGCTGGTGGTGGTGGTGGTGATGGGCATCTTCGGCTTCATCACCCTGTCCGGGCCGCTCGGCCCGCTGCGCGCGGCGCTGTTCCCGCAGCCCGAGGCGATGGGGCCGCAGGGGATCGTGCACGACCTGACCGGCCTCACCGGCCTGCCCGCGGTGCTGATCGTGGCGGTGATCGGGTTCGGCTGCCTTGCCTGGGCGCTGTCGCATGCGCCGCTGCGCGCCGCGCCGGGCATGATCGCCTGGGGCGCGGCGGCGGGCGCGGCGGTGGTCTGGACCTTCCTTGGCACCAGTTGGATCTACGACGCGAGCCTCGGCGCGGTGGGGGTGGAGGGGCCATCCTTCACCGCCCCGGTCGGCCGCACGCTGATCTTCCTGATGACCTCGACCGCGGGCGGGATCACCTTTTCGGTGGGCTCGGTCGTGGGGGTGATGGTGGGCGCGCTGATCGGTTCGACCGTGCGCGGCCTTTTCCGGTGGGAAGCCTGCGAGGATCCGCGCGAACTCGGCCGTCAGGTGGGCGGGGCGGCGCTGATGGGGATCGGCGGGGTCACGGCGATCGGCTGTTCGGTGGGTCAGGGGGTGACGGCGATGGCGACCCTCGCCTGGTCGGCGCCGGTGACGCTGGCGGCGATCGTGGTGGGCGCGCTGGTCGGCCTGCGTCAGCTGATCGCCGGGTTCCAGCCGGAATAACCCCCGCCCGCTATCGCAGCACCGCCCGCACCGCCAGATCCGCAAGCCTGCCGAAGGGCGCGCGCAGCAGACGCGGCAGGTTCCAGCGGCCCTGGGCGAAGATGCCCTTGGCATGGCTCATGGCGCGGAACCCCTCGATCCCGTGATAGGCGCCCATGCCGCTCGGGCCGATGCCGCCGAAGGGCAGGTCGTCCTGCGCCACATGCATCAGCGTATTGTTGATGCCGACATTGCCCGAGGTCGTCCGTTGCAGCAGCCTTTCGCAGTCTGCGTCCCGGTCGCCGAAATAGTATAGCGCCAGCGGCCGCGGGCGGGCGTTCACCCGGGCGATGGCCGCGTCGATCGTGGCATAGGTCTGCACGGGCAGGATGGGGCCGAAGATTTCCTCGCGCATCAGCGCGCAATCCTCGGGCGGCCCAAGCACCAGCGCGGGGGCGAGCGTATGCGGGCGCGCCGCGGCGGTCTCGGGCCGGGGGCCGACCTCGACGACCTGCGCCCCCCGGGCGCGCGCGTCCGCCAGCAGGCCGGTCAGGCGCGCGTGGTGGGCCGCGCCGATGATCGACGTATAATCGGGGCTCGCCGGTCCGTCCGGGTAGAACCGCGCCACCGCCGCACCGTATTCCGCGACGAAACGGTCGAGGTCGTCCTCGTGCACCAGCGCGTAATCGGGCGCGACGCAGGTCTGCCCGCCGTTCGCCAGCTTGCCGAACACGAGGCTGTCCATCGTGCGGCGGCTGACATGGCCGCGCGCGATGATGGCCGGGCTCTTGCCGCCCAGTTCCAGCGTCAGCGGCACGAGGTTCTCGCCCGCCGCCTGCATCACCTTGCGTCCGACCGCCGTGCTGCCGGTGAACAGCAGATGGTCGAAGGGCAGGCGGCTGAAGGCGGCGCCCGTTTCGGGGCCGCCCCGGACCACCGCCACCTCGTCGGGCGCGAAGGTATTGGCAATCATCCCGGCGATCAGCGCGCTGGTGCGCGGGGTCAGTTCCGACGGCTTCAGCATCGCGCGATTGCCCGCCGCCAGCGCCGTCGCCAGCGGCACGAGCGTCAGCGACACCGGATAGTTCCAGGGCGCCATCACGCCCACGACGCCCTTGGGCTGATATTCGATCCAGGCGCGTCCGCTGCGATGGACAAGCGCGACATGCCGGCGTTCGGGGCGCATGAAGCGGCGCAGGTTGCGGTGCAGGTAGTCGATCGCCTGGATGACCGGAACCAGTTCGAGGATGTCGGTCTCGTGCCGCGACCTGTGGCCGAAATCGGCGCTGACCGCGCGGGCCAGATCGCGGCGCCAGGCAAGGGTCGCGGCGCGCAGGCGCGACAGCCGGTCCCGGCGCTGCGCCGCATCCGGCGCGCCCTCGGTCAGGAAGGCCCGGCGCTGGCGTTCCAGCAGCGCCGCCATGTCGGCCGTTTCGTCTGCCTGTGCGAAATCCGTCATCGTCCATCCCGCGAAAAGGGCCATCCGGGGCAGACTAGCCCTTGAACCGCGGTTCAAGGTCAAGCCCGAACTTCGCCGGCTTACGCCGCGTCCTGCCGGCGTTCGCGCAATTCGGCGATCAGCGCCTCGATCCGGCGTTTGCGGCCTTCGGCCTCGGCGATCAGGGCGGCAACGCTGTCCAGCTTGCGCGACAGCAGGCGGATCGCCTCGTCGCAGGAAATGGGATGCGCGCCCCCCGCGACCTCGACACTTGCGATTTCCTTCAGCGAGAAGCCCAGTCCCTGCGCCTGTTCGATGAAGCGCAGGATGGCGATCAGGTCGGCGGGATAATCGCGATAGCCGTTCGCGCCGCGCGCGGCCGGGGCGATGATCCCGCGCCGTTCGTAGAACCGGATGCGCGAGGTCGTCACCCCCGCCGCCCGGGCGATGTCACCGATTTTCATGCCGGCCCCTTGACCTTCAACCTAGGTTCAAAGCCTATATCGCCTTGCGTCACGATTCAAAGGATCTGTCGCATGTCCGCACCCGCCGACGCCCCGTTGTTCCAGCCGCTTCGCCTGCCGAACGGGCAGGTCATCCCCAACCGCATCGCCAAGGCGGCGATGGAGGAAAACATGGCCGATGCCCGCCACCTGCCGGGTACCGCCCTGCGGCGGCTCTATCGCGCATGGGCAGGGGGCGGGGCGGGGCTGATCCTCACCGGCAATGTCATGGTGGCGCCCGATGCCGTCACCGGGCCTGCGGGGGTGATCCTCGATGCGGCGCAACCGCTCGGCCCGTTCCGCGAATGGGCCGAGGCGGGCCGGGCGAACGGCGCGCGGCTCTGGATGCAGATCAACCATCCCGGCCGCCAGGTCTTTGCCGCGACCAGCGCCGAGGCCCTTGCGCCCTCTGCGGTGCCGATGGCGATGGGGGGCTATGCCCGTATCTTCGCCACGCCCCGCGCGATGACGGAGGCCGAGATCGAAGAGGTCATCCGCCACTTTGCCGATACGGCGGCGCTGGCGGAACGGGCGGGGTTCGACGGCGTGCAGATCCATGCCGCGCACGGCTATCTGCTCAGCCAGTTCCTGTCGCCGCTGACCAACCGGCGCGGCGACCGGTGGGGCGGGCCGCTGGAAAACCGCGCGCGGCTGCTGGTCGGGATCGTCCGCGCCATCCGCGCCCGCGTGGCGCCGGGCTTCGGGGTGGGGGTAAAGCTCAACTCCTCGGATTTCCAGAAGGGGGGCTTTGCGGCGGAGGATGCGGTGGCCGTGGTGCGGATGCTGAACGCGCTGCCGGTCGATCTGGTGGAACTTTCGGGCGGCAGCTATGAAAGCCCGGCCATGCACGGCCGCCCCGCCGACCCCGGCACCCGCGCCAGCACCCATGCGCGCGAAGCCTATTTCGTCGATTTCGCCCGCGACGTGGCGGCGGTGGCGCAGATGCCCGTGCTGGTGACGGGCGGAATCCGCCGCCGCGCCACGGCAGAGGCGGCGCTGGCCCCCGAGAACGGCCGCCCCGGCGTCGCCATGGTCGGCCTTGCGCAGGCGCTTGCCTTTGCGCCCGACCTGCCGAACCGCTGGCGCGACGGCGAGGCGGTGGCCGAGGTGCCGGAGGTGCGCTGGAAAAGCCGTCTGGCCAGTCTGGCCACCATGGCGATGGCCAAACTGCAACTGCGCCGGTTGGGGGCGGGCAAGGCGCCGAAGCCCGGCGCATGGCCGCCCGCCGTTCTGGCCTGCGACCAGATCCGCACCTGGCACCGCAGCCGCCGCTATCGCGCCTGGTTGCGCGGGCGCGGGCAGACGTGAGAGGATGGGCCATGAAACGCATCCTGCATGTCGTCACCAACACCGGCCACTACGCCGACCCCGCGCATCCGACCGGCCTGTGGCTGTCGGAACTGACCCATGCCTGGGACATCTTCGCCGCCCGGGACCATGCGCAGGACATCGTGAGCCCGGCCGGCGGGCGCGTACCGCTGGAACCGCGGGCGCTGAAATGGCCGCTGCTGGATGCCTCGGCCCGCGCCTGGCTGAACGATCCGGCGCGGATGGCGCTGCTGGAAAACACCGCCGCGCCCGACCGGATCGACCCCGCCGCCTATGACGCGATCCATTTCACCGGCGGACACGGGGTGATGTGGGATTTCCCCGGCAGCGCCGGCCTGCAAGCGATCACCCGCGCGATCTGGGAACGGGGCGGCATCGTCGCCTCGGTCTGCCACGGGTATTGCGGGCTGCTGAACACCCGGCTGTCGGACGGCACGCCGCTGGTCGCCGGGCGGCGGCTGACCGGGTTTTCCTGGACCGAGGAAGTGCTCGCCGGGGTGGCGAAGATCATGCCCTATAACGCCGAGGCAGAGATGAAGGCCCGCGGCGCGCAGTACCGCAAGGCGATGCTGCCCTTCGTGCCGCATGTCGTCGCCGACGGGCGGCTGGTCACGGGGCAGAACCCCGGTTCGGCGAAGGCCACGGCGCGGCAGGTCGTCCGGCAGCTGACGGGGTGACGGCCCCGCGGAAGGGGCCGTCCGGCCGGCGGCCGGACGGCCGGTTCAGATATGCAGGCGCTGCATCAGCGCGGTTTCGTCGGTATCGGCCGCCCCGCGCAGCACCACGGCGCCGCGTTCGATCAGCAGGTAATTGTCGCTGACCGCCAGCGCCTCGTGCACGTTCTGCTCGACCAGAAGGACGATCACGCCCATCTCGCACATGTCGCGGATGATGCCGAAGACCTCGGCCACGATCATCGGCGCCAGCCCCTCGGAAGGTTCGTCGATCAGCACCACATCCGGTTTCGCCAGCATCACCCGCGCCATGGCGAGCATCTGCTGTTCGCCCCCCGAAAGCGTGGTGCCCGCCTGCCCCGCGCGTTCGGCCAGCCGCGGGAAACGGTCGAACACCGCCGCCAGCGGATCGCGCCCCGGCCTTTCGCGCAGGCCGAGAAGGCCCATTTCGAGGTTCTCGCGCACGGTCAGGCCCGGAAAGATCCGCCGGTCCTCGGGCACGAAGCCGAAACCCGCCCGGCACATCTCGTCGGGGGTCGAACCGGCAAGCTCGCGCCCGCCGAACCGGATGCTGCCGGACGAGGGTTTCAGCCACCCCGCGATGGTCTTGAGCAGCGTGGTCTTGCCGACGCCGTTGCGGCCGAAGATGCCGACGACCTCGCCCGGTTCGGCCCGCAGGTCGATACCCTGGAGAACGTGGCTCAGCCCGTAATGGGTGTTCAACCCGGTGATTTCCAGCGTCATGGTCTATCCCTGTCCGAAATAGGCGGCCTGGACCGCCGGATCCGCCCGCACCTCGGCGGGCGTCCCCGCGGCGAGGCGGCGGCCCTGGTGCATGACCACCACATGGTCCGACAGCGACATGACAAGGCCGATGTCGTGTTCGATCAGCAGGATGGTCACTTCCTTGGTCAGGCCGCGGACAAGCCGGGCGGTATCCTCGGTGTCCTGATGGCTCATGCCCTGGGTCGGCTCGTCCAGCATCAGCACGCGCGGCTCGCTCGCCAGGCACATGGCGATTTCCAGCCGGCGCTGTTCGCCGTGCGACAGCGCCTTGACGGGTTCGTGGATCTTGGGGCCGAGCGCGAAACGCTCGACCAGTTCCTCGACCTTCAGCGCCGCGCGGCTGGTGCGCGACAGCGGCCGGAAGATCGCGCCCGGCGGGTCCAGCACCTGGGCGGCCAGCCGCAGGTTCTCGCGCACGGTCATGTCGAAGAACAGGTTGGTGATCTGGAACGACCGCGCAAGGCCCGCCCGCTGCAACCGCGCGGGCGACAGGCCCGTGACATCCCGGCCCTCCAGCCGGACCCGGCCGGCACCGGGCCGGATCGCGCCCGAGATCAGGTTGAACAGCGTGGTCTTTCCGGCGCCGTTCGGCCCGATCACCGTGGTGATCGCCCGCGGCGCGGCGCCGAAGCTGACCCCGTCCACCGCCTTGAGGCCGCCGAAGGCGATGCCGAGGTTCTCGACGGCCAGCACGTCGCCGGCGGAATGATGGGCGGCGTTCATCGCAGGGCTCCTTTCGCGGCGGCGGCCTCTGCCCGCGCCTCGCGCCGGCGCAGCGCGCGTTCCACCGGCGGCTTCACGCTGCCGATGATCCCGCGGGGCAGGAACAGGATCGAGGCCATGAAGATCAGGCCGATGAAGATGTGGTGATGTTCCGTCAGGCTGCCGATGAAGGACTTGAGAAAGGTGATCAGCATGGCCCCGAACAGCGCGCCCACCAGCGTGCCCGCACCGCCGACGATCACCATGACCACGGCATTGCCCGAGGCCGCGAAGAACATCAGTTCCGGCGACACGAAACCGCGCAGCATCGGATAGAGCGCCCCCGCGATCCCCGCGACCAGCGCCGCGATCACATAGGCCACCATCCGCGGCGCCCAGACCGAATAGCCCAGATAGCCCACGCGCTTTTCGTTGGCCTTGAGCGCCTGGATCACCCGGCCGAAGGGGGTGGACAGCAGATAGCCGATGGCGGCGTAAAGCAGGACGATGACGACCAGCGTCAGCAGGAAGAATTGCAGCGGATTTCCGGCATCGACGGTGGTCAGGCCCAGATCGATCTCCAGCACCGGCACGCCGATCAGCCCGTCCGACGCGCCGAGCGCGCGGGTGTTGTAGACGATGTTCGCCATGACCTGCGCCAGACCGAAGGTGATCAGCGCGAAATAGACGCCGCGCACCCGGTTGGCGATCAGCCCGCCGATCACGCCCGCCAGCAGGCTGGCCAGAACCGCGCCCCCCATGGCCAGCCAGAACGAGGGCGTGTCGCGCAGGATCAGCGTCGACACATAGGCCCCCACCCCGAAATAAAGCGCCTGGCCGAGCGACAGAAGCCCCGTATAGCCAAGCAGGATGTCCACCGAAAGCGCCAGCCCGCCGAGGATCAGCGCCTCGGTCGCGAGGCGGATCCAGAAGCTGTTGCCGGTGGCGGCAAAGGCGCCGGCGGCGGCCAGGACCGCCACGGCCATGACCGCGCCGATCAGGTGATTGGCCTTCATCGAGATGTCGAGGCGGTCATGCATGGCCGATCCTCCCGAAAATGCCCTGCGGGCGGAACATGAGAACGAGAACCATCACCCCGAAGACGAGCGGATCGGCCCAGACCGGCGAGATGAACAGCGCCGAGACCGCCTGCACCTGCGTCAGCAGCACCCCCGCGACCACCGCGCCCCAGATGGACCCCATGCCCCCCACGATCACCACGGTGAAGGCCAGCAGGATGAAATCGCGCCCCATGGTCGGAAAGACGGAATAAAGCGGCGCGAGCAGCACCCCCGCAAGCCCCGCCAGCGCGATGCCGAAGGCGAAGGCCCCCGAATAGACCCAGCCGACCCTGACGCCGAGCGAGGCCGCCATCTGCCGGTCGAAGGCCGCGGCGCGCACCATGGCGCCGAGCCGCGTGCGATAGACCACCAGCGCCACCGCGACGATCACCGCGATGCCGATGCCGATCAGGAACAGCCGGTAGGTCGGAATGACGATGCCCAGGAACTCGGTCGCGCCGGGCAGCGGATTGGCGGGGCGCTGCGTGTTCGGCCCGAAGAGGATCTTCAGCAGATCCTCGATGATCAGGCCGAGCCCGAAGGTCAGCAGCAGCGTGGAGACATGCCGGTCCGGCCCGTCATAGACGCGCCGGATCAGCAGCCGCTCGACCAGCACGCCCACGGGCACGAGGAAAAGCGGCACGAGCGCGATGAGCACCCAGTAGTTGAACCCGAGCGCCCCGAGCGCCAGGGCCCCGAAGGCCCCGACGGCATAGAACTCTCCATGGCTCATGTTGATGACATCGAGCAGGCCGAAGATGATGGTCAGGCCAAGCGCGACCAGGATCACCGAGATCCCGAGCGCCAGACCGTTCAGCATCTGCGGTGCAAGGACGAACTGCATATAATCCATGGGATTTCCGCCTGTCGGGGCCTCGCCTTCTCAGAACCGCTCGCAGAGGTCGGGGCCGATCGCATCCTCGCCCGCGACGGTGGAGCGGATGTCGAAGGCGCCGCCGGCGATCTCGACCACATACATCGGCTGCACGGCCTGATGGTCGCCGCCGCGGATCACCTTGACGCCCTGCGGCGTCTGCCATTCCAGATCGCGCAGCGCCGTGCGCACGGCATCGGTGCCGGTCTCGCCCGCCTTTTCGACCGCCGCCTTGTAGGCGAACAGCAGACCATAGCTGTCGGCGCCGTAAAGGTCGGGATCGGCGCTGTTCGCCTTGCGGAAGGCCTCGACGAAGGCCTTGTTCTCGGGCGTGTCGATCTGGACCGAATAGCCCACGCCGGTCAGGAAACCGTCCGCGGCCGCGCCGATGGCGTCGATGTTCTGCGCCGTCACCGTGCCAGAGGCGCCGAGGATGGTGAAGTTCTGCCGCAGGCCGAATTCTTCCAGCTGGGTGAAGAAGCGCACCGTGTCGTTGCCCGCGACCGAGGTATAGAGCACATCGGGCCGCGCCGCACGGATCGCGCCGAAATACTGGCTGTAGTCCATCGAATCCAGCGGCGCGAAGGTTTCGCCCACCGAACTGGCCCCGGCCTTTTCGGCGGCGGCGCGGAAGGCGGCCACGGTCGAACGACCCATCTCGTAGTCGGGGCCGAGGTAGTAGACCCTCGCCTCGGGGCGTTCGGCGGCGAGCCAGGCCACCAGCGCGGCCGATTGCTGGCCCGCGCGGGCGTTCACGCGGAACATGTTGGGCGAACACTGGGCGGTGGTGATCGAATCCGCGAAGGACACCGTGGTCGAGGCGAGGCGGTCGAACCGTTCGGCCACCTGCCCCACGGCGAGCGTCGAGCCCGAGTTGACCGTGCCGGTCAGGAAATCGACGTTATCGACCGAGAACAGCTTTTCGGCCTTCTGGACGGCGACGGCAGGATTGGCCTCCTCGTCCTCGAAGATGAGCTGGACCTGACGCCCGGCGATGCCGCCATTGGCGTTGATTTCCGCCGCGGCGAGTTCGACGCCCCAACGCACCTGCTGGCCGATGCCGGCATAGGTACCCGAAAGCGGCGTCAGCACGCCGATCCTGATCGGCCCGTCCTGGGCCATGGCCGCCCCGGCGATCAGCGCGGCAAATGCGGTGGTGGTGAAGAGTTTCATCGTTGTTCCTCCCTGTTGCATGTCGAACGGTCCGGCCCCGCGCCCTTCCGGCGCGCGCGGCCGGGGCCGTGGTTCAGCTTCCGGTGAAGCCCGGCTTGCGTTTTTCGTGAAAGGCCAGCACGCCCTCGCGGAAGTCGTCGGACTGGCGCAGGCGGGCATAGCAATGGCCCTCCATCTCGATCCCGGTCTGGACGGTGGCGTTCTCGCTGTCGTTGATCAGCTTCTTGGCGGTGCGCTGCGCCAGCGGCGAGAATTCGACCAGCTCGGCCACCAGTTTCGCCACCGCCGCGTCCAGCGCCGCCTGATCGGCCACGCAGTCGATGGCGATGCCCCAGTCCACCGCCTGCCGCCCGGTGATCCGGCGCGACAGCATGACGATTTCCTTGGTCCGCGCGATGCCGACGATGGCCTGCAACCGGGCAGAGCCGCCCGAACCGGGGATCTGGCCCAGCTTCTGTTCCGGCAGGGCATAGCGGCAGCTTTCGGTGACGATGCGGAAATCGCAGGCCAGCGAGATTTCGAACCCGACGCCGAAGGTATAGCCCTGGTTGGCGGCGATCACCGGCTTTGCCGCCCGTGCGGGGGCGGCCACGTTGTCGGCCAGGTGGCTGACATGTTCGGGCGAGGCGTCGAGGAAGCCCTTGATGTAGCCGCCCGACGAAAAGTTCTCGCCCTCGGCCCGCAGCACGATCACGCGCACCCGGTCGTCGGCGTCCAGCGCCTCGAAGGCGGCGCGCAGCTGGTCGCGCTGGCCCATGTTGATGACGTTCATCGGCGGGCGCGACAGGATGATGTCGCCGCGCTGTGCCGCCGCGTCGATCTCGATGCGGAAACCGTCGAGGTCTTTCAGGCGCGGGTCGGTGTGGTCGGTCATTCTGGTCTCCTTGAAAGTGATGCCGTCGGATCAGTCGGTGGTTCCGGGCAACGGCGTGTAGTCGCCAGCCAGCAGATTGCGCCGCAAAAGCTTGCCCACCGGCGATTTCGGAAGCGCGGCGACCAGGACATAGCGGCGGGGCCGCTTGAACGGGGCGAGCGCGGAGGCGCGGCAATGGGCGTCGAGCGCCTCTGCCGTCACTGCGCCACGCGGCACGACGAAGGCGGTGACGATCTGGCCCCACCGTTCGTCCGGCAGGCCGACCACGGCGCATTCGGCCACGCCCTCGTGCACGGACAGGCAGCTTTCCACCTCGACCGGGGCCACGTTCTCGCCGCCGGTGATCATCATGTCGTCCACGCGGCCGGTGACGAACAGGTCGCCCTCGGTGTCGAAGAAGCCCATGTCGCCGGTGAAGTACCAGCCTTCGCGCAGGGATTTCGCATCCGCCTCGGGGCGGCGCCAGTAACCCTCGAACGCCTCGTCGCCCGACAGGGTGGCGATGATCTCGCCCTCGGTCCCCGCGGGAACCACCGCCTCCGGGTCGCCCGAACCCATGCGCACCACCCGGATCTGCTGGTTCAGCCCCGCCTTGCCGGCCGAGCCGGGCTTGGACGGCGCGGCGGGGTGGATGGTGAAGGTATAGACCTCGCTCGAGCCATAGTGATTGACGAAAAGGTCGGGCCGGAACGCCGCCTCGATCCGCGCCATCAGCCCGTCGGTCATCGAGGCCCCGGCAAAGCCGAGCCTGCGCACCGAGGAAATGTCGGTCGCGGGGAAATCGGGATGGGCCAGCAGGTCGTGATAAAGCGTCGGCACCAGATAGAGGGCCGAGATGCGTTCCGCTGCGATCAGCCGCAATGCCGTCGCCACGTCGAAACGCGGCAGGCAATGGAAGGCGCCGTTCACCAGCGAAATCGACAGGAGCGAGCGCACTCCCATGGTGTGATAAAGCGGCATGACCCCGAGCGTGGCCTCGCCGCGCGGCATCAGGTTCTGCGCGACATGGGCCAGCGCCGCCGCCCGTTCGGCGCTGTGGCGGCGCGGCACGCCCTTGGGCTTCGAGGTGGTGCCCGAGGTATAGAGCATGAGCGACCAGTCCTCGGGGCTGGCCATGGGCAGGGCGTCGGGGGCGCTGGCGCCTGCGGCCTCGGCAAAGCCGATCACCCCCGGCTGCGGGGCGGCGCGCGCGGCAAGGCGCGGCAGGGCGCATGCGCGGGGAGAGGCGGCCACGGCCTCCGCCGCCGCGCCGTCATGGGCGAGGGCGGCGGCTTCGGCGTTTTCCAGCACGAAATCGAGTTCCTCGGCCGTGGCGCGCCAGTTCAGCGGCACCAGCATGATCCCCGCGAACTGGCAGGCCCAGTGCAGCGTCGCCGCCTCGGCGGTGTTCTGCATCACGCTTGCCAGCCGGTCGCCCCGCTTCAGCCCCATCGCGCCCAGGGCGGCGGTCACGGCCGAGATCTGCCGGAACCACGACTGGTAATCGAGACGGGTCGCGCCATCGGTCAGCGCAAGCGCCTTCGGATCGCGAGAGACGGAAGCCAGAAACGAGCGGCCAAGATCGAGCATCGACGAAATTCCCCATGCGTCCCGGGATCATCGGGGGGACGGCATGGCGGCGGATCCGGGCGCATCGCGGGCGCGCACCCGATCCGTTGCGCGGCCACGGCCGCGCGCCCCCCTGCCGGACTCTCCCGATGGTCCGGTTGGGGGCAGATTGCGTCGGCGGGCGGCGGGAAAGGAATGACGGAAAGTCGCGCGATTTACCCTGGCGTCTCAAAACCCGCCATAGCCGGCGTTTTCGGCCAGCCTGACCACGTTGCGGAACTGGCTGGGGGCCACGCCCGCGTGGTTGCGGAAGAAACGGGTGAAATGCGCCTGGCTGGAAAAACCCAGCCGTTCCGAAAGATCGCCGAAGCTTTCGCGCGTATGGGCGGCGGCATGGGCGGCGATCTCGAGCCGCAGCACGTTCAGGAACACGCGCGGCGTGACCCCGGTCGAGGCTTCGAACACCCGGAAGAAGTTCGCCCGGCTCATCCCGGCGGCGTCGGCCAGACGGTCGATGTTGTCGATATTGCCCGGCTCGTTCTTGATCACGCTGATCGCCTTGCGGATGCGCCAGTCGATCGACTGCGCCTGCGCCGCCTCGCGCAGGCCCGCGCCGACGCTGCGCCATTCCGAGAACCGCTCGATGGTGGCCAGCATGAGTTCGGCCAGCAGTTCCTCGTGCCGGTCGGTGGAGGTGGGGGCGTGGACCATGGAGGCGGCAAGCTCCACCGTGGCCTTGCGGATGCGGGGCGTGATCGTGCCGACCGGCGCGCTGAAGAACCCCGCGCCGCCGCTGGCCAGCCAGTTCGCACGGAACCCGGCAAGCCAGGACGGTTCTATATATAGCGCGAGGATCAGCGTCCGCGGCGCCGCCGGATCGTGCACATAGGCATGGGGCGTCCAGGCGTTGATCAGCACCGCCGTCTCGTCGGAAAGCGGCGCCACCACCTCGCCGACCAGAAAGCGCGTATCCGCCCCGTCCACCTTGAGCAGGACATGGCAATGCGGATGCGCATGGCGGACCAGGCTCTGGTCCATATCCAGCAGGGCGACACGGCCGAAGGGGCCGGAACGTATGCGCAGGGCGTCCGACATTCGGGCAGGATTACACGAAAACACGATCCTGCGCCAATCGCAATTCCGGCACGCCCCGCCCGCCCCGCCCCCGATCCGCCCCGCACCGGCCGCCGCAGCGGCCCCGGGGCGGCCTGCCATGGCGGGGGTTGGGGGTGGCTGCCGGGGCCGTGGGCGTGGGGCGTTTCAAAGGGAAAACAGCATCCTGCCCGCCACCGGACAGCGCCGCCGAAGCCGCGCGCGGGGCGCGCCGTTCCGCGGATCGGCAGTGGCGCGGCACGGCACGGCGCCCCCGGCGGGCGGGCATTTTGAGACTCCTCGGCAAGTCGCGATACGTCAGGGGATCGCCTTCCCCCTGCCCGGCGGTGATCCTCGGCCCGCGCCACCCGCCGTTCGGGACGCGCAGAAGAGGGAGGAGTTGGGGGTGACAGTCGCCACCGAAACACTCGTGGGCCGGTCCGTTCCCCGCGTCGAGGATGCCGCGCTGCTGACCGGGCGGGGGCGGTACATGGACGACCTGCCCGTCCGGCGCGACACCGCGCATCTGGCGATCCTGCGCTCCCCGGTCGCGCATGCCGCGATCCGGGGCATCGACACCGCCCGCGCCCGCGCCCTGCCCGGCGTGCATGCGGTGCTGACCGGCGCGGATGTGGCCGCGCTGACCCGCCCCATGACCGTGGGGGTCAAGGCCGATGTCGAATGCTGGCCCATGGCGCGGGACCGCGTGCGCTATGTCGGCGAACCCGTGGCGATGGTGGTGGCCGACAGCCGTTATATCGCCGAGGACGCGCTGGACCTGATCGCGCTGGACCTTGCCCCCCTGCCCCCGGTGATCGACCCCGAGGCCGCGCTCGCCCCGGGGGCAGAGGTGCTGCACCCCTCGCTCGGCACCAACCTGATCAACGAGCGCCGCTTTCGCTATGGCGACCCCGAGGCGGCGTTCGCCGGGGCCGCGCACCGGATTTCCATCGAGGTGCGCTATCCGCGCAATTCCTGCACGCCCATCGAATGCTACGGCGTGGTGGGCGAATACGACCCGGGCGAGGACGCCTATGACGTGACGGCGAACTTTCAGGGGCCGTTTTCCATCCATGCCGTCTGCGCGCTGGCGCTGAAGGTGCCGGGAAACCGCCTGCGCCTGCGCACGCCGCCGGATTCGGGCGGGTCCTTCGGGGTCAAGCAGGGGATCTTTCCCTATGTGATCCTGACCGCGGTGGCCGCGCGCGCGGCGGGCCGCCCGGTGAAGTGGATCGAGGACCGGCTGGAACATCTGATGGCCTCCGTCTCCGCCACCAACCGGGTCACGCGGCTGTCGGCGGCGGTGGAACCGGACGGCCGCGTCACCGCGCTCGACTGGGACCAGATCGAGGATTGCGGCGCCCATCTGCGTGCGCCGGAACCGGCCACGCTTTACCGCATGCACGGCAACATGACGGGCGCCTACGACATCCGCAACGTGGCGATCCGCAACCGCGTGGTGCTGACCAACAAGGCGCCCACCGGGCTCAACCGCGGTTTCGGCGGGCCGCAGATGTATTTCCCGCTGGAACGGCTGATGCGCCGCATCGCCGAGGATCTGGGGCTCGACCATCTCGACGTGATCCGCCGCAATCTGGTGCCCTCGGGGGCGTTTCCCTATCGCACGGCCACCGGGGCGCTGCTGGATTCGGGCGATTATCCGGCGGCGCTGGCGGCGGCGCTGGAGGAGGGGGGCTATGCCGACCTGCTGGCCCGCCGCGACGCCGCACGGGCCGAGGGGCGGCTTTACGGCATCGGCCTGTCGGTCGCCATCGAGCCCTCGATTTCCAACATGGGCTATATCACCACCGTCCTGACCCCCGACCAGCGCGCCAAGGCCGGGCCCAAGAACGGCGCGCAGGCGGTGGCGACGGTGGCGATCGACCCCCTGGGGGCGGTCACGGTCAAGGTCGCCTCGGTCCCGCAGGGGCAGGGCCACCGCACGGTGCTGGCGCAGGTGGTGGGCGACACCTTCGGCCTGCCGCTGACGGCCGTGCGCGTCAACACCGAGATGGACACCGGCCGCGACCCCTGGTCCATCGCCTCGGGCAATTATTCCAGCCGTTTTGCCGGTGCGGTGGCCGGGGCGGCGCGGATGGCGGCGGAGCGGCTGCGCGGGCGGCTGGCGGCCATCGCGGCGGCGCAGCTGAACATCCGGCCCGACCGGGTGGTGTTCGCCGGCGGCCGGATCGCCGACCGCGACAACCCCGACAACGCCCTGCCCTTCACCCGCGTCGCCGCCACCAGCCACTGGGCCCCCGCCACCCTGCCCGAGGGCACCGCCCAGACCATCAGCGAAACCGTGTTCTGGACCCCCGACCAGCTCGAGGCGCCGACGGCCGAGGATGGCGTCAACTCTTCGCTCTGCCACGGGTTCATCTTCGATTTCTGCGGGGTGGAAATCGACCGCACCACCGGCCAGCCGCGCATCGACCGCTATGTCACCATGCACGACTGCGGCACCATCCTGCATCCCGGCATGGTCGAGGGGCAGGTGCGCGGCGGTTTCGCGCAGGCATTGGGCGCGACCTTCTACGAGGAATTCGCCTATGGCGAGGACGGCGCCTTTCTGGCCGGCACGCTGGCCGACTATCCGATGCCCACGGTAATGGAAACACCGGAACCGCGGATCCTGCATTTCACCAGCCCCTCGCCCTTCACGCCGCTTGGCGCCAAGGGGGTGGGCGAGGGCAACTGCATGTCCACGCCTTCGTGCCTTGCCAATGCCGTGGCCGACGCCACCGGCGCGCGCGATCTGCAACTGCCGCTGACGCCCGCGCGGATGGCGGATCTGGTGTTCCCGCCGGAAACACCCCCCGCCCGCACCGGCACGGCCCCCGCCCCGCCCGCCGCCCGGCCCGGCGAACGCGCCCTGACCGGCGCGGGCCGGGCAGAGGTCGCGGCCGCCCGCGCCGCGGTCTGGGACATGCTGCTGGACCCGGCGACGCTGGCCGCGATCATCCCCGGCGCGCATGGGGTGGAACGGGTCACGGACACCCATTTCCGGGCCGAAGTCACCCTGGGCGTCGGCCCGGTGAAAGACCGCTACCGCGCCGACATCCGCCTGTCGGACATGGACCTGCACCGCGGTGTCACCCTGTCGGGCGTGGTCGAGGGCGGGCTCGGGTCCGGCCGGGGCGAGGGGCGCATCACCCTGTCGGACCGCGACGGCGGCGGCACGCTGATCGAATACCGCTATACCGCCGGGGTGGGGGGCAAGGTCGCCTCGGTCGGCGGGCGGTTGCTGGACGGCGCGGCGCGGGTGGTGATCGGCCAGTTCTTCCAGGCGCTGGCCCGCCATGCGGGCGGGGGCGGCGCGGCCCCGCGCGGCCTGATCGCCCGCCTGCGCGCCCTGCTGCGGAGGAACGCATGAAACCGCCCGCCTTCGACTTTTTGCGCCCCGATACGGTGGCGGAGGTGCTGGATACGCTCGCCCGGCACGGCGGGGCGGCGGTGCTTCTGGGCGGGGGGCAATCGCTGGTGCCGATGCTGAACATGCGCCTGAGCCGGCCCGCCGTCCTGATCGACACGCTGCGCCTGACGCAAACAGCGGTGATCGAGGACCGGGGCGATACGATCCGCGTGGGCATGGGGGTGCGGCAGGCGCAGTTGGAACACTGGCCCGCCCTGCCCCGCCGCCTGCCGCTGCTGGCCAGGGCCATCCCGTGGATCGGCCATGTCCAGACCCGCGCGCGCGGCACCGTCTGCGGTTCCGTCGCCCATGCGGACCCGAGCGCGGAACTGCCGCTATGCCTGCTGGCCCTGGGCGGGCATGTGCATCTGCGCAGCCGCCGCAAGACCCGCGACCTGCCGGCGGACCAATTCTTCGCCGGCATGATGTCCACCGCCCGCGCCGAGGATGAAATGATCGAGGCCGTCAGCTTTCCCGCCGCCCCGCCCGGCACCGGCCATGCCTTTCGCGAGGTCGCCCGCCGCCACGGCGATTTCGCCATCGCCGCCGTCGCCGGGATCGTCGGCCCGGCGGGCGCCACGCTCGCCATCGCCGGGGTGGACGACATTCCCCGCCGCTTCGCCCTGCCCGCGCCCGGCGACAGCGCGCTCGACGACGCGCTGGACGGGATCGCCTGGACGCTCAACGCCCGCGACGACCTGCACGCCAGCGCCCGCTATCGCCGCGAACTGGTCCGCCGCCTGGGCCGCGCCGTGCTGGAGGAGGCCGCCGCATGCCGTATCTGAGCCGCGACACCGCCCACCCGATCCGCTTTCGCCTGAACGGCCGCGAAGTCACGGTGCAGGCAGAGGCGCGGATGCTGCTGTCGGACCTCTTGCGCCACGAACTGGGCCTGACCGGCACCCATGTCGGCTGCGAACACGGCGTCTGCGGCGCCTGCACGGTGCAGATCGACGGCCGCCCCGCGCGGGCCTGCCTGACGCTCGCCGCGCAGGCCGAGGGCGCCGACATCCGCACCGTCGAGGATCTTGCCCCCGAACCCGGGCGGCTGTCCATCCTGCAAGACGCCTTCCGCCGCCACCACGGGCTGCAATGCGGCTTTTGCACGCCGGGCATCCTGATGTCGCTGGATGCGCTGCTGCGCGAACGCCCCGATGCGGAGGAGCCGGACATCCGCGACTGGCTGTCGGGGCATCTGTGCCGCTGCACCGGCTATGCCACCATCGTGGCGGCGGCGGTGGCGGCAGCCGCCGAATTGCGCGCGGGCACCGGCGCGGAACAGGGATCCTGACGCGCGCCGGGGGCCCCTGCCCTGCCGGTCATCGGGCAAGGGCGTTTCCGACGACCCCCACCAGTTCCGCCTGCCGCCGGACGTTGCACTTGCCCAGGATCGCCTTGGTCTGGTCCCGCACCGTATGGATGCTGGTCCGGCGCGCCGCGGCGATCTCGGCCAGCGTCTGCCCGGCGTAGAGCGCCAGCGCGACCTCGGTTTCCGCCGGGGTGAGGCCGAAGTTCCGCATCAGCGCATCGCCGTGCGGGGGCGCCGGAAAGACCAGAACCGCGACGGACTCGGGTGCTGCGCGCCGCACCGGGTCGATCCCGGCGAAGGGCAGGACCTCGGGCCCCACCCGCAGCAGATGGGCGGCCCTGACCGTCCTGGTCACGGGATGGGGTATCCGCAGCGCCGCGGGCGGCATTCCGGGACGGACCCGGTGCAGGGCGGCCTCCAGCGCCTCCTGCGCACGGGGATCGCGCAACCGCAAACGCTGGCGCAGATCGCCGCGCAGAAAGCCGCCCGACAGCAGATCCTGCGCCGCCGCCTCGTTGGCGAAAAGGATCCGCCGATCATCGGACAGCACGAAGACCGAGGCGCCCTCCGGTGAAATCCCCTGTTTCAGCAGGCCGTTTTCCAGCCGCAGGCCGGCAAGGGCGCGGTTGACCTCGACCGCGTGGCGCAGGGTGGGGCCCAGCAGATCCAGCAGCCGCCGCCATGGCTGTTCGTACCGGTCGCGCTCGCGCATGCGCACATGCCCGCCCACGACCAGCAGCCGCCGCGCGCTGCGTTCCAGCACCATCCCCGCACCGGCAGAGATGTCTTCCTGCGGCACGAGCCAGTCGGCGTGGAACTCTGTCCGCATCAGTTCCGCATGCGGCAGCATCTGCTCGGACGTGACGGCCCGCATCGGCTCGAACCGGAGCAGGCCGCTGCGCCAGGGGTTTATCGCGCCGTAATAGGCATCGAACCGCCGGATCGCATCTGGATCGTAGCCGGAATTCACCGAAACCTCGACCCCGGGCTGGAGCGCGTCGAAGAACAGCAGATGGATCCTGACCCCCTGCGCCGCCCTGTGGATCGCGTCGGAAACCTCTTGCCAGCGCCGCGGGTCGAGGGCGGCCTCATGCGCAACGGGAATGATCGCGCGCAGGGCGGAAAGCGGCATGGAAAAACCCCATGGAACACACACACGGCCCATATCTGCCGGAGGAGGATGGCGTCTTACAACGTCTATTTTCGGGCCGCGCCCGAAACGGAATCCTTGGGGCCCGCCCCCTTTGCGATTTCAGAAGGCACGGCAGAAGCCGAGCCCGGCATAATCGTTGGTCCAGGAATAGACGGCGATGTTGGACCGCCTTTCCTCGTGCCCGATCTCGACGACCGGGCTGAAGCCGAAAACCGAAATCTTCCCGCCGGCGATGCCAAGCCGCAACCGGTTTTCGGTTTCGTCGCGGGCGATGCCGAAAACCGTCGAGGCGCCCGCGCGCCTTTCGCGCAGATGCGCGGCGTCCACCGTGATTCGCCAGTGGCCGAACTGGCGCGTGATCCCCGCGGTGACGGAAACGATCCGCGCGGCATCGGTCGCGGCCGGTGATCGGACAAGGGTCGCGGACAGGCCGCCGCGCAGGCTGGTCTGCGGCGAAAGCCGATGGCCAAGCGTCAGCGCGACGCGCCAGAGCGCGGCATCCGCCCGGCCCGGCGTCTCTGCCCGCCGTTCCAGCCGCTCGACCCGCAGGCCGAGGGCGGTCTTTTCGCCCAGCATCCGGCCATAGCCCAGATAGGGGCCGATTTCTGTCGTATAAAGCCGGTCGGACAGCCAGCGCGGCCGGATCAGCAGGCCCAGGGTGGTCTGGCCATCGGCGATCCTGCCCCGGGAAAGATGCCCGTCCAGGGTCAGGCTGTAATCGTTCCAGTCGCGGTTCTCGAACAGTTTGCCCTGAAGCGTCGCGCCGAAGCCGAGCCCGGCTTTCCCGCCGACCGTCCGGCGGTATTTCGCCGCCGCCCGGACATCCAGCCCGATGCCGGATTCCGGCCGGTCGTCGAGAATGAAATCGAAACCGCCGATGGTGATGCGATCCGCCGCGGTCCGGCGCGAGGCATTGCGTTGCGGCACCAGCCCGCCCGAAATCTCGAACCGCCACGGGTTTCGTGCCCGCAGGCGCGCCAGATAGGCCCCTGCCGCCCGGCGCTGGCCGTCGGTCAGCCTCATGGATCGCGCCTGGCGGAACAGACGGCGGGCGTCGGCATCCTGTTCCAGCCGGAAATGGGCCAGCGCCAGTTCCAGCTTGACCGCCGCAAGATCCGGCGCCGCGCGGTGCAGCGCGTCCAGAAGCGGCAGCGCCGCGCGCGGTTTCCCCGCGCGCATCAGCCCCGCTGCCTTTGCCCAGGCGTTCCCCGGCGCGGCCGCCCCGCCCTCTGCCCCGGCGGGCGCGGGCGGGATCAGGCCGCAGACCGCGGAAACCATGACGGCAAGGGCCCACCGGCGCAGGCCGGAAAGCCCCCCGGGTATCGGGGATACCCCGGTGCGAACGCATGTCCAGAAGTCAGCGGCGGCTATTCGTCCCTGTTCGCGACGAAAACCGCATCCATGGTCTCGTCGCGCTCGACGTCGAGTTCCCCGACACCCGCGACGACCTCGGCATCCGCGCCGCGGAAATCGCCCTCGAACTGCCCGCTGACCGCCAGGGGTTCGTCTTTCTCGCCAAAGATCGTGCCGGTCATGCTGGCCGTCAGCCCGTCTGCGGTGATCGTGCCCGCAACGGTCAGCGCACCCGTGCCCTCGTTCGAACCGAGACAGGCCGCGAGGGAAAGAAGAATCGGGTGAAAATCGTCAAGCGGATGGTCGGTCCCATGGAACCCTCCGGGTTGATCCGACGGGGGGGCCGGAATTGCCTGTCCGGGGGCGCCGGCCCCCTGGCGGGAACATATCGGGCCGGGCGCATCGCAACCTCACCCATATGGGGGATGCGCGTCCAATATCCGCCGCTATCACCGTGACCGGCGCCGGTGCTGCCGCATCGGTTCGCCGATCCATTTGCGGAGCTTCGAGGAATGAAAGCAACGATCCGGGCCGCCCTGCTGGCCTGTTCCCCCCTGCTGCTTGGCGGCTGTCTCGACGAAGGCGGATACGAACATTATGCCCCGCTCGGCACCGGCTTTGCCGGCAGCGCGCTCGGCTGGACCGAAAGGAAGGCCGGCCCCGGGCAATACGACCTGACCTATCACCACAATTACAGTGCACAGGCCGACCAGAAGATCCGCCGCCGCGCGGCCGAGCTTTGCGCCGCCGAAGGCTTTCGCGGCGCGCTGATGGATGTGCAATTCCGCACGGATGGCGATCTGGTCGTCGCTTCGGGCCGGGCGCGGTGCAGCAACGACCAGACGCGCCTTGCCGCGCAGAAAAGCGACGCCGCGGCGATGAATTCCGCCGAACTGGGCGCCGTGCAGCAGAAACAGGCAACGATGAACGCCGCGCTCGGCGCGTTCGGCGGGATCGGCGGGTTGCAGGGGTCGCCGCTGGCCACGGCCACGGCGATCATGGCGCAGCACGAAACCGACAGGCTTTCCGCGCAGGAAAACACGCTGTCGGCCAACCTCGGTGCCGTCGGCGGCGGCGCGGCGGGCGGCGGCGGGGCGGGCGGCGACGGGCTCGGCCCGTGCGAACGGACGCCGAAATGCGCAGCCGCAACCCGGTCTTTCCAAGGCTACAGAAACAGAGTGCTGGCCCGGGGACAGCCCGTTTCGGTCCACGGCAGCGCGGTCCAGGCCTGGTGCGCCGGCAAGGCCGGGATCGCGGTCATGGACATCTGCCTTCCCGAGGCCCGCGCCGCCGGCAACACCGTCTGCGTCAACGACTACGAACGGGCGAAAGCCGATACGCAGCGCATGATGCAAGAGGCGCGGGCAACGGCGAACCAGTCCTATGCCTATGCGGCGGACGGCTGGATGGCCTCCTGCGCGAAATGAGTGCGCCCCCCGGCGGCCGGTCCGCCGGGGACATCGCGCGGGCCGGGCGCGGCTCCACCCGACCGGACGCAGGGCGCCCGCCGCACTCGACGCATCGCCCCCGCGCCGCTATACCGGCCCCGAACGACGGAGGGGCCGATGCCCGCAGACGACATCCACGACCCGGGCGCGACTGTGTTCGTGCCGACCCCCGGCGGCGCCCGCGCGCTGCGCGACGCCTTCGGCGCCTGGCCCACGGGGGTGACGGTGGTCACGGCGCGGGGGCTCGACGGGGCGGCGGTCGGGATCACGGCCAACAGTTTCGCCAGCGTCTCGCTCGACCCGCCGCTGGTGCTGTGGTCGCCGGGCAAGTTTTCCTCGCGCCACGGCCATTTCACCGCCGCACGCCATTTCGCCATCCATGTGCTGACCGAGGCGCAGGGCGATCTGGCCGCGCGGTTCGTCCGCGGCGGGGCGGGGTTCGCGGGCCTGCCGCATGCGGAAAACGCCGCGGGCGTGCCGCTGCTGGCGGGGGTGCTCGCACGGTTCGAATGCCGGACAGAGACCTGCCACGACGCGGGCGACCACACGCTGGTCATCGGCCATGTGGAACGCGTGGCGCATCGCCTGGGGCGGCCGCTCTGCTTTGCCGCCGGGCGCTACGGGCGGCTGGCGCCGCCGGTGTAGGCCGGGTTTACCCCGGCCCCCTTCGCCCTATACTTCCCCCGGACCAGGACAGACCGGCAATGGCCAGGAAGAAAACCCCCGCGCAAGCCTTCAACATCCTGATCGTCGCCCAGGCCGGGCGGTTGCAGTACGAGGCGGTGCTGTTCGCCGCCTCGCTGGCCGCCACCAGCCCCGGCGCGCGGCTTTACGTCGCCGAACCGCAGCCCGGCCCCAACTGGCGCAGCGACCCGCGCGTGACCGCCGCCCCGGTGCGCGCGCTTCTGGAAAGCCTCGGCGCGACCATCGTGCCCTTCGAGAGCCGCCATTTCGGCCAGTCCTGGCCCTATGGCAACAAGATCGAGGCGCTGGCCGCCCTGCCCGCGGGCGAGCCCTTCGTCTTTTTCGACACCGACACGCTGGTCACGGCGCCGCTGGCCGAAGTCGGTTTCGACTTCGCCCGCCCCGCGGCCTCGATGCGGCGCGAGGGGTCGTGGCCGGTGGTGCCGCTTTACGGGCCGGGTTATGGCGGGATCTGGAAATCGCTCTACGACCGTTTCGGGCTGGATTTCGCGGGTACGCTCGACCTGTCGCAGCCCGACGAATACTGGCAACGCTATCTCTATTTCAACGCGGGCTGGTTCTTCTACCGCTGCCCGCGGCTGTTCGGGGAACGGTTCGCGGACTACGCGCTGTCGATCCGCGACGACCCGCCGGTGGAACTGGCCTGCCAGTCGCTCGACCCATGGCTCGATCAGGTGGCGCTGCCGCTGGTGATCCATTCCTTCGGCGGCGGGCGGCCGGGGCCGGGGCTGGCGGGGCTGGATGGCGCGGCGACCTGCCATTACCGCACGCTGCCGCTGCTTTACGCGCGCGAAAGCGACCGGGCCGTGGCGGTGCTGGAGGAGGTGGCGGGGCAGAAAGAGATCCGCCGCGTGCTGCGCGACTGGGACCAGGCGCGCGAGATGGTCTATCGCAACCGCGGCGCCAAGGTGCGGGCGCTGTTCGACCGGGCCGATCTGCCGCGGCGCGAAAAGACGGTCCGCAACACCCTGCGGCAGGCGGGCTACTGGATCCGATAGGGGGCGGCAATCGCCCCGCCCTCTGGGCCGGGTGGGATCAGGAAACGCACCGCGTTTCCCCCGCCCGTTCGCGCGAGGGTGCCGCAGGGGCGGTGATGCCGGGAATAACCGGTAGGCCAGCGCCTGCCCCGGCGGGCGAGTAGCGCCCGCCATGGGCGGGGCGGGCGCTGGCCGGGGGCTTGGGGCCCCCGGCCGGGGCAGCGGCATCTGTATCGCCATGGCGAAGGCACGCGCCTTCGCCAGACAGAGCGGAGGGATCCATCGCCCACCCATCCCAAGGTGTCAGGCGGCAAAGACCCGGGCCATGTCGGCGAAACCCTTGACCTCGATCGGGTTGCCCGAGGGGTCGCGGAAGAACATCGTCCATTGCTCGCCCGGCTCGCCCGCGAACCGCACGGTGGGGGGCAGCACGAAATCCACCCCCGCCACGACCAGCCGGTCGGCCAGCCGGCGCCAGTCGGGCAGGTGCAGCACCAGCCCGAAATGCGGCATCGCCACGATGTGATCGCCCACCCTGCCGGTATCCCCCGTGGCGAAGGGCGTGCCCAGATGCAGGCTCAGCTGATGGCCGAAGAAGTCGAAATCGACCCATGTGTCGGTGCTGCGCCCCTCGGCACAGCCGAGCACGCCGCCGTAGAAGCCGCGCGCGGCGTCGAGGTCGTGGACATGGATCGCAAGGTGGAAGGGGGTCGGCATCGGTGGCTCCGGCAGGGACGGGGCAGGCTAGCACCCGGGGGCCTGCGGCGAAAGGGCCGCGGAAAGGGCCGGGGTTCCGCAACGCCGGGCGGGACGGGGCGGAAATCCGGCGCCATATGGCCGGGAACGGAACCGGGTTTGCCCCCGCCCGCCCCGGGCCGGAAGCCATTCCCGCCGCCCCGCCCCGGCCCGCGCGGCGGCCCCGTTGCCTTGGCCCCGCGGCTCGCCTAACCTCGCGCCCGCAAATGGGAGGACGAGATGTCCAGAGAACTCGGTTTCGACACGCTTCAGATCCACGCAGGCGCCAAGCCCGACCCGGCGACGGGCGCGCGGCAGGTGCCGATCTACCAGACCACGGCCTATGTGTTCCGCGACGCGGATCACGCGGCGGCGCTCTTCAACCTGCAAGAGGTGGGCTATATCTATTCGCGCCTGACCAACCCCACCATCAGCGCGCTGGCCGAACGGGTGGCGGCGCTGGAAGGGGGCGCGGGCGCGGTCTGCTGTTCGTCCGGCCATGCGGCGCAGATCATGGCGCTGTTCCCGCTGATGGAGCCCGGCTGCAACATCGTCGCCTCGACCCGGCTCTACGGCGGCACGATCCAGCAGTTCACCAACACGATCCGCAAGTTCGGCTGGTCCGCCCGGTTCGTCGATTTCGACGATCTCGCCGCGGTCGAGGCGGCGGTGGACGACAACACCCGCGCGTTCTTCTGCGAAACCATCGCCAACCCCGGCGGCCATATCGCCGATCTGGATGCGCTGGCGAAGGTGGCCGACAAGGTGGGCCTGCCGCTGATCGTGGACAACACCACCGCGACGCCGTGGCTCTGCCGGCCGATCGAACATGGCGCGACGCTGGTGGTGCATTCGGCCACCAAATACCTGACCGGCAACGGCACCGTCACCGGCGGGGTGATCGTGGATTCGGGCAGGTTCGACTGGTCGGCCAGCGGCAAGTTCCCCTCGCTCGCGGCGCCCGAGCCGGCCTATCACGGGCTCAACTTCCACGCGGCGCTCGGCCCGATGGCCTTCACCTTCCATTCCATCGCGGTGGGGCTGCGCGATCTGGGCATGACGATGAACCCGCAGGGCGCGCATTACACCCTGATGGGGATCGAGACGCTGAGCCTGCGCATGGCCCGCCATGTGGAAAACGCCCAGAAGGTCGCCGAATGGCTGGAGGCCGATCCGCGCGTCGAAAGCGTGACCTATCCGGGGCTGAAATCCTCGCCGTACCACGACCGGGTGGCGCGCTATACGCCCAAGGGGGCGGGGGCGCTGTTCACCTTCGCGGTGAAGGGGGGCTACGAGACCGCGGTGAAGGTGGTCGACAACCTGCAACTCTTCAGCCATGTGGCGAACCTCGGGGATGCGCGCAGCCTGGTGATCCACCCGGCCTCGACCACCCACCGCCAATTGTCGCCGGAACAGCAGGTGGCGGCAGGTGCTGCGCCGAACCTGGTACGGCTGTCGATCGGGGTCGAGGACCCGGCCGACATCATCGCCGATCTCGACCAGGCGCTGGCGGCGGCGACGGCCTGAGGCGCGGCCAGGGCCGGGGGCCTGTTCCCCTGGCCCATTGGAACGGATCGCCCCGCACACCATCCCTCAGACCGGGCGGGATCAGGAAACGCACCGCGTTTCCCCCGCCCGTTGCGCAGTGGTGCCATGAGAGACGGTGATGCCGGGGGCTTGGGGCGCCCGGCCTGGGCAACGCTATCTGCATCGCCATGGCGAAGGCACGCGCCTTCGCCAGCCGGAGCGGGAGGGATGAGGACCCGTCCGCCCTGCGGCACGCCCCGGAAGCGGCTATCTCTCCGGCATTCCCGCCTGGTCCGCCAGCGCGTAGGTGATCGTCACCTCCGCCGCATAGCTGACCTCGCCCCCCGCCACCGGCACCGAATCCGCCTTGGCGGCGGCGCCGCGGGCCATCATGTAGGGCTCGGGCAGCCGCGTGGCCTCGGTGATTTCCAGCACCGGGCCGAGCGTCACCCCCGCCGCCCGCGCCATCAGCCCGGCCTTGCGCCGCGCCTCCTCCACCGCTGCCACCCGCGCGGCATCCAGCGCCGCCGTGGGGTCGGCCAGGCCGAAGCTCAGCCCCTGGAATGTGTTCGCGCCATCCGCCACCGCCTTGTCCAGCACGGTGCCGAGGCTGTCCAGCGCCCGCACCCGCACCGTCAGCGTGTTCGACGCCTCATAGCCCACCACCCGGGGCGCCTGCCCTTCGCGCGAATAGTCGTAGCGCGGCCCGAGGCTCAGCCCCGAGGTCTGCAGGTCGCGGTCCGCGATCCCCGCCGCGCGCAGGTTTTCCAGCACCGTGGCCAGCCGCATATTGTTTTCCGCCAGCGCCGCATCCGCCGTATCCGCCTGCGTCGTCACGCCGAGCGTGATGGTCGCGATATCGGGCGCGGCCTCGCTGCGGCCCTCGCCGGTCACGACCAGCCGGGGCTGCGGGGTATCGGCCAGCGCCGCCAGCGGGGCCTGCGCCAGCATCAGCGCGGCAAGGATCGGGGCAAGAGAGGCGCGCATGGATGTATCTCCTTGTGGTTCGTCCATAAGGTCTGGAGGAATTTGCCGCAGGGCAAGCCACCCACCGGCCTTTTTCTTTCATTCGGCAGAAAGCTGCTATACAACACCGCGAATTATTGGGGCGGACTCCCCGACCCCGGCGGATATGCTAGACCTCGGTCATGAAACCAAGCTTCGCACTGAACCTGTCGCATGACGGCGTGACGCTCCTGCATCGGTCGGGGCGGAAATGGGTCGATATCGGGCGCGTCACCTTCGACGACCCCGACCTGCCGGCGGCGCTGAACTATCTGCGCGGCAGCGCGCTCGGCCTCGCGCCGCAGGGGATCAGCACCAAGCTGGTGATCCCGCGGTCGGAAATCCTCTATACCCGCGTGCATGCGCCCGCCGCCGAAGACGGGACCCGCCGCGCCCGGATCGCCGACGCGCTGGAGGGGCGGACGCCCTATGACGTGGCCGATCTGGTGTTCGACTGGTCGGGCGACGGCGACGAGGTGGTGGTCGCCGTGGTCGCCCGCGACACGCTGGACGAGGCCGAGAGCTTTGCCGTGGAACACCGCTTCAACCCGGTGTCCTTCGTGACGATCCCCGAAGGGGACGAATTCGAGGGCGAGCCCTGGTTCGGCCCCACGGCGCTGGCGCCGGAAATCCTCGCCCCGGGCGAAGAGGTGGAACGCGACGACGGCCCGATCCGCATCGCGCGGCGGCGGGCGGGCGGTGCTGCTGCGGCGGGGGCGGCGGCGGAGGCCGCGGCACCCGAAGCGGCGGCCCCAGCCAACGAGGCCCCGGCCGTACCGGAAGACCTTGCCGCACCGGCCGGCAGTGCGCCCGCGCGCGAACCCGTCCCGGAACCCGATCCCCTGCCGGACCCGGAACCCGCGCCGCAGCCCGATCCGGTGGCGCAGGCAGAACTTCCCCTGCCCCCCGCCGCACCGGCGGAGGCCGCTGCGGAAGCGGCGGAAGAGGCCGCAACGGAGCCCGCACCGGCCCCTGTGGCGGCAGAAGCCATAGAGCCGACCGCCACGCCGGCACCGGAAGCCGAGGCCGAGCCCCCCCCGCCTGAAACCGCCCCCCCGCAGGCCAGCACCGCCGAGGCAGCGCCCCCGGCGGCGCAAGAGCCGCCCTCCGGGCCCGTTTCGGTCGTCGGGGGCGATCTGCCGCAGGAAACCGCAGCCGCCGCGCCCGCGGACGGATCCGCCCCCACCTTCGCCACGCGCCGCCCCGCGCCGCCCCTGTCGGCCCCCGCCGCCCGGGCCGCGGCCCCCGGCCCGGTTCCGCCGCGCCCGGCCCCCGCCGCCGCGCTCGCCGCAAAGGCCGCGACGGCAAAGACCGCGCGCCCCGGCAAGGCTGCCAAACCGGCCAAGCCGCAGCGCAACGTCTCCGGCCGCCCGTCGCAGCCCGAGGTGGCGGCAAAGCTCGCGCAGGTGCTCGCCCGGGCGCAACCCGAACCCGAGACGGCGGATGACCCCACCGATCCCACCGGCCGCGCCGCGGCCCGGGCGGCAGGGGCGACACTGGGGCAGTTCGGGTCGTTCCGGCCCGAACCCGTCCGGGGCAAGCCGCGCTATCTGGGGCTGATGCTGACCGGGGTGCTGCTGGTGGTGCTGGTGGTGATCGCGGTCTGGGCGGCGGTGTTCCTCGACAGCGGCGTCACCGAGGATGCGGCGCTGCCCCCGCCCCCGGCGGCAGTGGCGGAGCGCACCGCGACCCTGCCCCCGGCGGAAACCGCCCCCGCGCCGCAGGACAGCGCAACCGCACAGGCAGAACCCGAACCCGCCGCCGAACCGGAAGAGCCCGTCACCGCAGAGGCCACGCCCGAACCCGCGCCCGCCGCCAGCGCCGAAACCGGCACCGTCGCCGCGCAGGCCGGGGCGGCAGAGGAAGGCGCGCTGGTCCTCGGCGGGCGCGACACGGCCACGGCAGCCGACACCCCGGCCATGCTGGCCGCGCTGCCGGCGCAGAACGCCGACGCGACACCGGCATCGCCGGCGCCGCCGCCGCCCTTCGGTACGGTCTACCGGTTCGACGCCGAGGGCAATATCCTGCCGACGCCCGAAGGCGTGGTGACGCCCGACGGCATCCGCCTCGTCGCCGGCAAGCCGCCGCGCCTGCCGCCCGACCGGCCCGCCGCGCCCGAACCGGCGGTTGCCGAAGCCCCCGCCGCCGCCGAGGCGCCCGAGACAACCGCCACAGCCGCCGCAGAGACCCCCGAAGCCGAACCCGAGGCCCCCGCTGCGGCGCCCATTCCCGCCGATCCGCGGCTCGCCGGCGCGCGCCCGCGCGCACGGCCCCCGGGGCTCGTGCCCCCGGCCCCCGCCACGCCCACGGCCGAGGACGGCGCGCTGCGCAACGATGCCGGCGCCGCCCGCACCGCGACCGCCGCCGACCCGCGCCCCCGGCACCGCCCGGCCTCGCTTTTCGCGGCGGCAGAGGCGCAGGTCGTGGCGGTTTCCGCCAGCGCATCGACCGCGGGGCTGGACCGCGATGCCGCCGCGGCGAACCCGCTGCTGCTCACCTCGTCCCCCAGGCCCGCGCCGCGGCCCAAGGATCTGTCGCGCGCCGTTTCTGCCGCCGTGGCCGCCGCGATGCAGGCAAGCCCGCCGCCCGCCGCCCGCGCCACCGTCGCCGCCGCACCGCCCGCCCGCAACGCCCCCGCGATCCAGCCCGAGGAAGAGGACGAACCCGAGGTGACGACCGTCGCCCCGGCGATCCCGACCCGCGCCTCGGTGGCGAAACAGGCGACCTTCTCCAGGGTCATCAACCTGTCGCGCATCAACCTGATCGGCGTCTACGGCACCAGCAACAACCGCTACGCGCTGGTGCGCCAGTCGAACGGGCGCTTCGTGAAGGTCAAAGTCGGCGACACGCTCGATGGCGGCCGCGTCACCGCCATCGGGCAGAGCGAGTTGCGTTACGACCGCCGGGGCCAGGCGGTGACGCTCCAGATGCCGAGGGGCTGATCCCTGCCCGCCGGACCCGGCAACGACCATGGCGGGGACGCACCCCGCCCCATGATCGCCGGGACAGAGGACAGCCGCGGCCCCCCCGCAGCACGCCGAGGCCGCCGATCATCCACACCGGCCGGATCGGCCCCTACCGGGCCGTCAGGGCCCGCCGCCAAGACTCTGCCTTCAGATCCAGAACCGGCCGGCCTTTCACCGTGACCCAAATATCCCCGCCGGAGGCCACCGCCCTTTCCCCGCGCGACACCGCCGGGCATGGGCGCAAGGGATCACGCCCGCAGGCCCCGGATGGGGTTCATTCCCGCCATCGCATCGCCCCTGCCGCACCCGATAAAAAACCGCGGCCCCCGGAAAAGGGGCCGCGGCCGGGAATCACACGAGGCCATGGATCAGGCGGCGCGGCTCAGCAGAACCTCGTCCACCTGCTTTTGCGCGCCGGCCTCGTCCACGCCGGACACGGCCGCAACCTCGCGGGTCAGGCGTTCCAGCGCGGCCTCGTAGAGCTGACGTTCGGAATAGCTCTGCTCGCGCTGGTCGTCGGCGCGGTGCAGGTCGCGGACCACCTCGGCGATCGACAGCAGGTCGCCCGAGTTGATCTTCTGTTCGTATTCCTGCGCCCGGCGCGACCACATCGCGCGTTTCACCTTGGCCTTGCCCTTCAGCGTTTCCAGCGCCCGGGTCACGACATCGGGCGAGGACAGCGAGCGCATGCCGATCTCGGTCGCGCGGTTGGTCGGCACGCGGAGCGTCATCTTGTCCTTCTCGAACGAGATCACGAAGAGTTCAAGCGTCAGCCCGGCGATCACCTGTTCCTCGATGGAGATGATCTTGCCCACGCCATGCGCGGGATAGACGACGAACTCGTTGGGACGGAACTCCGGCTTCTTGGTCTTGCTCATTCAGATTTTCCTCGCAACGCACCTGTCTTTGACGACAAACCACCCTGCCCGGCGTCGCCGGGAGAAAGGGTGGTTCAAACCGCTGGAAAGACACCCCCAGACGAGCGGCGCAGGGGTTGGTGTCAGGCTTCCACGTTTCTTGTGACAGCCATATAACACGAATCGCCCCCCGAGTCCAACTCCGCCACGGGCGCAAGGGGGGCGGGGGGCCGTCGGCGGCCCCGCGCCGGCAGGGCTGCCTCAGCCGCCGTCGCCGGGCGCCTCGGAAAAGTATTTCGACAGCTTGTCGGGCTCGCCGTCGCGTTCCGTCGCCTCGGGCAGCGGGTCCTTGCGCGTCACCAGCACCGGCCAGACGGTGGCGTACTTGCGGTTGAATTCAACCCATTTTTCCATGTCCGGCTCGGTATCCGGGCGAATCGCGTCGGCGGGGCATTCGGGTTCGCACACGCCGCAGTCGATGCATTCATCCGGGTGGATGACCAGCATGTTCTCGCCCTCGTAGAAACAGTCCACCGGGCAGACCTCGACGCAATCGGTATATTTGCAGGCTATGCAATTGTCGGTGACGACAAAGGTCATGGCGGGCCTCACGCTGACGTTTCGCGGCGATGGTTAGAGCAGCGCGGCGGATCATTCAAGCGGTTGGGACGATTTGGCACCCCCCGGGGCGGGCGCGTCAAGATCGTCGTAGAGCGCCTGCGCCTCGACGGCGGGTCCGCGCCGCCCGCCGGGGGCGAGGACGCGGATCAGCCGCACCCGCCCCCCCTGCACGAAGGTCAGCGTATCGCCCGGGCGGACGGGCTGTGCGGGCTTGGTGGTGCGGGTGCCGTTGACGCGCACATGGCCTTCGGCCACCACGGCGGCGGCAAGACTGCGGGTCTTGAAGAACCGCGCCTGCCACAGCCATTTGTCCAGCCGGATCGCGGGGGCCGGGCCGGCCCCCGCCGCGCGCCCCGCATCGCCCAAGGCTCAGGTCCGGTCGCGCAGCGCGGCGAGGATGGCGAAGGGGCTGTCGGGGTCGACCGGCTTGTCCTTCGCAGGGCGCGATTCGAACCGCTGCGGCTGATCCCCGCGGCGCTCGCCGCCCGGTTTGCCGCCGGGCTTGCCCCCGGAATGCCCCTTGTGGCCCTTGCCCCCCTTGTGCGGGCGCTCTCCCCTGTCGCCACGCTCGCCCCCCCGGTCCTTGCGCGGCTCGCCGCCCTCGGGGGCCCCTTCGGCCCGGCGCGGGCCGCCCTGGCCTTCGCGGCGGGGGCCGCGCTGGCCCTCGCCCCGGCGCTCGCCGCCGCCCCCACGGCGGAAGTCGCCGCGCGGGCGGGGGGCCCAGGTGAAGGTGTAGAAGGCTTCGAGTTCCACCACCGCCGGTTCGGCCGATTCCGTCGCCGGTTCGGCCTCTGCCGTTGCCGGTTCGGCCCCCTCCGCCACGGTTTCAGCGGCCACCGCCACCTCGGCCGGGGCCTCCGCAGCGGTTTCGGGCGCCGCCTCGACGGGGGCTTCCGTCGTCTCTGCCGGGGCCTCCACCGCCTCTGCCGAAGGGGCCGCATCCGCCGCCACGGGCCGCGCCTTGGGCCGTTCGCCCTTTTCGCCGCGATAGCCGAGGCCGCCCATCAGATCGGCGAACTGGTCCAGCGTCATGCCGGTGATCGACAGCATGTCGGGCGTCGCCTCGAACCCCGCGCGGCTGTCCTTGGCGCGCAGCAGGTCCGCCAGCCGTTCCAGCATGTCGATGCGGATCGCCCGCGTCCCCGCCGGATGATAGCCGGCCAGCGTATAATGCCCCTTGGGCACCTCGGGCAGGTTCGGGATCGTCACCAGACCCGGCGGCGGGCTTTCGGGAAATTCGTCCAGCCCCTGCGCCAGCGACCACAGCACCAGCCGCAGCCGCGTGGGCGCGGGTTTCAGCAGCGCAGGCTGGAAGATCGTGTACTGCCCGAACCTCAGCCCGTGCTTGCGCAGCGCGCCGCGGGCCTCCTGGTCCAGCGATTTGACCTCTTCGGCCACGCCCTCGCGCGGCAGCACGCCCATCGATTCGACCATGCGGAAGGCGAAACCGCGGGCAAGGCCCGTCAGCGCCTCGTCCCGGCCAAGCGCCAGCAGCGGCTCGAACAGCGCGGCCACCTTGCGGTCGATGAAATGCTGCAACCGGCGGCGGACCTTTTCGGCCACATCGGCGCCCGCCTCTTCATCCACGAAGGGCTCGACCAGCGGCTTCATCGGCTCCGGCCCCTTCACCAGCTTGCCCACCGCGGCACTGCCCCACATGAGGCCGCCCTGTTCGGTGTAATCCAGCTCGGTATCCGGCGCGTTGTAGAACCGGTCGGCCCGCAGGCTGAATTCCGGCCGCAGCGCCTCATAGGCGGCCTGGCGCAGGGTGCGCGCCTCGTCGGGGCCGCCGGTGGCATCCTGCCGGAAGCGGAACCCTTCCAGTCGGCCGACGAATTCGCCCTCGACCGTCACCTCGCCCTTGTCGTTCACCTCGGCCACAAGGCTCTCCTTCTGTTTCAACCGGCGCAGCAGGACAGAGGTGCGCCGGTCGACAAAACGCTGCGTCAGTCGGGCGTGCAACGCATCCGACAGGCGATCTTCTACCGCGCGGGTTTCCTCGCGCCAATGGGATTCGTCGGCCACCCAGCCCTTGCGTTGCGCGACATAGGTCCAGGTGCGGATATAGGCGAGCCGCTTGGAGATCGCGTCGATGTCGCCATCGGTGCGGTCGATGCGGGCGATGGCACGGGCAAGCCAGTCGTCGGGCACCCGGCCGCCGTCCTTGAGGAAATCGAAGATCCGCGCCAGGAGCGTCGCGTGGTCGCCCCCGGAATGGCCGCGGAAGTCGGGGATGCGGCAGACATCCCACAGCAGCCGCACCTGGGCCGGGCTGCGCAGGGCGGCGCGGATTTCCGGCGTGTCGGCAAGGGTTTTCAGCGCCACCACGTCATCGGCATCGCGCGAACGGGTCAGCCATTCGTTCGCCGTATGCTGTTCGAGCGAGGCGACGAGCCGTTCCACCGTGCCGAATTCCAGCGCGGCATTGCGCCAGTGCAGCTTGCGCACGGGCAGGAAGCGGTGCTCCTCTATCGATTCGATGACCTCTTCGGGCAGGGGCCGCGCCTCGCCGGTGACGCCGAAGGTGCCGGGGCTGGTGTGCCGCCCCGCCCGGCCCGCGATCTGGGCCAGTTCATGGGGATAGAGCGCGCGGATGCGGCGGCCGTCGAACTTGGCGGTCGAGGAAAAGGCGACATGGCGGATGTCGAGGTTCAGCCCCATACCGATGGCGTCGGTGGCGACGAGGTAATCCACCTGCCCGCTCTGGTACAATTCCACCTGCGCGTTGCGCGTGCGGGGCGACAGCGCCCCCATGACCACCGCGCAACCGCCCTTGGTGCGGCGGATCAGTTCGGCGATGGCATAGACGTTTTCGACCGAAAACCCGACGATGGCGGATCGTTCGGGCATCCGGCTTATCTTTTTGGAACCTGCCCACGACAATTCCGACAGCCGGGGCCGCGACATGAACTGCACCCCCGGCACCAGCGCGGCGATGGCCGGCCGCATGGTATCCGATCCCAGGAACAGCGTCTCGTGCAGGCCCCTTGCCCGCAACAGCCGGTCGGTGAAGACATGGCCGCGTTCGGGATCGGCGCAGAGCTGGATTTCATCGACCGCCACGAAATCGGCACCGATTTCCTGCGGCATCGCCTCGACCGTGCAGACCCAGTATTGGGTGCGTTCGGGGACGATGCGTTCCTCGCCCGTCACCAGCGCCACGACCGAGGGGCCGCGGGCGGCGACGATGCGGTCATAGACCTCGCGCGCCAGCAGGCGCAGCGGAAGGCCGATCACGCCGGTCCGGTGGGCCAGCATCCGTTCTATCGCGTAATGGGTCTTGCCGGTATTCGTGGGCCCCAGGACCGCGATGACCCTGCCCTTGTCGCGCATGTCGGGGGAGCCTTCTTTTCAGAGTTCCAGGCCGTCGGTCTTGGCCTTCAACCGCGCCACGGCCTGCTTTAACGCCTCCAGATGGGGATGTATAGCAAGCGCCGCAAGATAGGCGTCGAGCGCCCGCCGGTCCTGCCCGGCCTCTTCCCGGATCGCGCCGAGGCCGGCCAGCGCCATGAAGTGATGGGGGTTGAGCGTCAGGGCGCGGGCGATGTCGTCGATGGCGGGGCCGTAATAGCCGGCGGCAAAGAAGGCGGCGGCGCGGGCGTTCCAGCCTTCGGCGAAATCGGGGGCGTGGTCGGTCAGCGCGGTCAGATGCTCGATGGCCGCCATGGGATCGCCGTCCGCCAGCGCGTCGCGCCCGCGTTGCAGCAGCAGGTCCATCGCGGCAGAACCCGACCGCCCCCATTCCATTTCCAGCGCGCGCTGCGTGCGCCGCCAGGCGCGGTTGTCGGGACGGGCGAGATCGGCCAGCAGTTCCGCCTCGGTCTGCGGTTGGGGAACCGGGGCCGGCGCGTCCTGCGCCGGGGCAGGCACGGACAGGGCGGCGCTGAACAGCACTGCCGCCACGACACGGTTGAGGAACGGGACAAGAACGACCATAACAAGGCAAGTCTAACGCCACCGCAGCGAAAAGCGAGTACCCTGCGGTCACGATTGGAGGATCGGATGAGCGATGTGATCGACGCTGCCGTGGCAGCCCTGAAGGAAAAGGTTTCGGGCGGGTTCGACGCCGTGGCCAAGTTCGTCATCAACGGCGAGGGCGCGATCATGCTCGACGCCGACGGCGTGCGCGCGGGGGATGAAGAGGCGGATGTGACCCTGACCGCCGATGCCGATGTGTTCCAGGCCATCCTGTCGGGCGACCTGAACGCGACCTCGGCCTTCATGTCGGGCAAGCTGGCGGTGGACGGCAACATGGGCCTGGCGATGAAACTGGGCTCGGTCCTGTCTTGACCGAGGCGGCCCCGTATTTCGCCGACCTGGCAGCGGGGCCGGATACCGCGCGCGCCGCATGGCGCGCGACCGCCGATGGCCGGCGGGTGCGGGTGGTGCTGTGGCCGCATCCGGGCGCGCGCGGCACGGTGCTGATTCTGACCGGCCGGTCGGAACATGCGGAAAAATACGGCCCCACCGCCGCCGCGCTGGCCGCGGCGGGCCTTGCCGCCGCGACGGTCGACTGGCGCGGGCAGGGCCTGTCGGAACGGCTGTTGCCCGACCCGCGCAAGGGCCATGTCGGGCGGTTCGCCGATTACCAGCACGACCTGCGGGCGCTGATCGCCGCGGTGGACGACGCCGCCCTGCCCGGCCCCCGGTTCCTGATGGCGCATTCGATGGGCGGGGCCATCGGGTTGCGCGCGCTGATCGAGGGGCTGGCGGTGCGCGCCGCCGTGTTCAGCGCGCCGATGTGGGGCATCAAGGTGCCCGCCGGGCGGGCCGGGCCGATCCGGGCCATGGCGGGGCTGGCCGTGGGTCTGGGGCTCGGCGCGCGCTATGCGCCGCCGCCCGCGTCGGGCCCGGTCTGCTATGCCGAATCGGCCCCCTTCGCCGGCAACACGCTGACCACCGACCCCGACGCCTTCGCCTGGATGCAGGGCCATTTCACCGCCCATCCCGAACTGGCCACCGCCGGCCCCACCTTCCGCTGGCTGCACGAGGCGCTGGCCGAATGCGACCGGCTGGCGCAGGCGCCCTCGCCCGCCCTGCCCGCGCTGGCGGGTCTCGGCAGCCATGAACGGGTGGTGGACCGCGCGGCGGTGACGGACCGCATGGCGCGCTGGCCCGGCGGGCGCCTGCTGGCGCTGGAGGGCGCCGAACACGAATTGCTGATCGAACGCCCGCCGATCCGCGGCGCGCTGCTGGCCGCCGCGACCGATCTGTTCGCCGCACACGGCGGCTGACCGCCGCATCCGGCCACGCGGGAATTGACGTGACGTTTTGTTTACGTCAACGTCAATGCCGCGCTATATGACGCCGCATGCGCCGCGACAGCGGCAGGTCAGGTCCGTACCGGAGGCTGTGATGACCGACGAATTGATGACGATCCGCGAGATGTGCGACACTTTCGATGTCACGCCGCGGACCCTGCGTTTCTACGAGGCCAAGGAACTGCTGTTCCCCATCCGCGAGGGATCGCGCCGCCTGTTCACCCGCCGCGACCGCGCGCGGCTGAAACTGATCCTGCGCGGCAAGCGGTTCGGCTTCAGCCTCGAGGACATCCGCCAGTTGCTCGACCTCTACGACCGCGGCGACCGGCAGGAAACGCAACTGACGCGCACCTATGAACTCGCCCGCGACCGGCTGGCGCAGATGGAGGCGCAGCGGGCGGAACTCGACGAGGCGATCGAGGAACTCAAGGGCCAGCTGGCCTGGGGGGCCGAGGTGCTGGCCTCGTTCAAGGCGACCAAGGCCGCCGCCGAATAAGCCCGCACCGGAATTCAGGGGAGAGAGAGATGCCCAGCTATACCGCACCCGTCAAGGACATGCAGTTCATCCTGCACAATCTGCTGAACGTCACCGCATCCGACGTTCCGGGCTATGCCGATCTGGATGAAAGCTTCACCGGCGCGATCCTGGAAGAGGCGGGGAAACTGGCGGGCGACGTGCTGGCGCCGCTGAACCGCATCGGCGACATCGAGGGCTGCCGGCTGGAAAACGGCGTCGTCCATACGCCCAAGGGCTTCAAGGCGGCGTTCGACGCCCTGCGCGAAGGCGGCTGGAACGGGCTCGACCTGCCCGAGGAATTCGGCGGCCAGGGCCTGCCTTACGTCCTCGGCATGGCGGTGGGGGAAATGTTCACCTCTGCCAACATGGGCTTCAGCCTCTATCAGGGGCTGACCCACGGCGCCATCGGCGCGTTCCTGGCGCACGGGAGCGAGGACCAGAAGGCCACCTACCTGCCGAAAATGGTCAGCATGGAATGGACCGGCACCATGAACCTGACGGAACCGCATTGCGGCACCGATCTGGGCATGCTGCGCACCCGCGCCGAACCGCAGGAGGATGGCACCTACCGGATCACCGGGCAGAAGATCTTCATTTCCGCCGGCGAACACGACCTGTCGGAAAACATCATCCATCTGGTGCTGGCCAAGGCGCCGGGCGGCGGCCCCGGCACCAAGGGGATCAGCCTGTTCATCGTGCCCAAGTTTCTCGTGAACCCCGACGGCTCGCTCGGCGCGCGCAACGGCGTCAAGGTGGGCAATATCGAACACAAGATGGGCATCCACGGCAACGCCACCTGCGTGATGAACTATGACGACGCCACCGGCTGGCTGATCGGCGAATTGCACGGCGGCATGCGCGCCATGTTCACGATGATGAACGAGGAACGCATCGGCGTCGGCATGCAGGGCTATGCGCAGGCCGAGGCGGCCTATCAGGCCTCGCTCGCCTATGCCCGCGAACGGCTGCAGGGCCGCGCGGTGACGGGGGCGGCGAACCCGGAGGGCCCGGCCGATCCGCTGATCGTGCATCCCGACATCCGCCGCATGCTGCTGGAACAGAAAAGCTTTGCCGAGGGTGCGCGCGCCTTCACCCTGTGGGCGGCGCAGATGATCGACCGGTCGCACCGCATGGACGACGCCGAGGCCGAGGGGCTGGTGTCGCTGCTGACGCCGGTGATCAAGGGTTTCCTGACCGACAAGGGCTTCGACGCCGCCGTCGCCGCGCAACAGATCTACGGCGGCCACGGCTATATCGAGGAACAGGGGATAAGCCAGTTCGTCCGCGACGCCCGCATCGCCCAGATCTACGAGGGCGCGAACGGCATCCAGGCGCTGGACCTTGTGGGCCGCAAGCTTGCCGCCGGGGGCGGCAAGTACATCATGGCCTTCTTCGACATGGTGAAAGCCTTCATCAAGGAAAACGAGGGCGATGCCGCGCTGAAGGAAGGCTTCCTCGACCCACTCAAGAAGGCGTCGAAGGATCTGCAGGCGGCGGGCATGTTCTTCATGGCGCAGGGGATGAAGAACCCCAACGCCGCGCTGTCGGGCGCCTATGATTTCATGCACATGATGGGGCATGTCTGCCTCGGCCTGATGTGGGCGCGCATGGCCAGGGCCGCGCAGGCGGCGCTGGACGCGGGCGAGGGGGATGCCGAATTCCTGCGCGCCAAGATCGCCACCGGCCGCTTCTACATGGCGCGGCAACTGCCGGCGACGGGCATGCATCTTGCCCGCATCGAGAGCGGCGCCGATCCGGTGATGGCGCTGGACGAGGCGGCGTTCTAGGCTTGCCCCGGGGGACGGCCCGGCCGCCCCCCGGATGCAACCGGCGCGACAAGGGACGTTCGCGCGCCCCACGCGCCCGAGGAGGACCGATGCCCAAACGCTTTCGCCTGACCCGCCGCTTTCCCGTCGCCATGACCGAGGACGGCTATCGCCGCCTGAAACGGTTCGCCACCGAGGCCGGGCTGGACGAGGGCGAGGCGCTGTCGTTCCTGTTCGAACATTTCGACAGCGTGACCGACAGGGACAACCTGACGCACCGCCTGCGGCTGTTCAATTCGGAACTGGACGCCCGCAAACGCTGAACCGCCGGAGGGAGGGAGGACCCGATGACATTCCCGCTGATCCCGTCGCCCTGGATGACGGACGACCACCGCATGTTGCAGGAGATGACGCGCAGCTTCATTTCCGAGAAATGGGTGCCGCAGATCGACCGCTGGCGCAAGCAGGGCGAGATGGACCGCGAAACCTGGGCCGAGGCCGGCGCGCTCGGCCTGCTCTTGCCCTCGGTGCCGGAAGAATACGGCGGCGCGGGTGGCGATTTCGGGCACGAGGCGGTGATCCTGATGGAACATGCGCGGCTCAACCTCGCCAGTTGGGGGCATGGCATCCATTCGGGGATCGTGGCGCATTACATCCTCGCCTACGGGACCGAAGACCAGAAGCGCCGCTGGCTGCCGAAGATGGCGACGGGCGAACTGGTCGGCGCGCTGGCGATGACCGAACCCTCGGGCGGGTCGGACGTGCAGGGGCTGCGCACGCGGGCGGTGCGCGCGGGCGATACCTACCGGCTGACGGGATCCAAGACCTTCATCACCAACGGCCAGCACGCCAACCTGATCATCGTCGCCGCCAAGACCGACCCGGTGGCGCGCGCCAAGGGGCTGTCGCTGGTGGTGGTGGAAACCGAGGGCGCGCAGGGGTTCCGGCGGGGCCGGAAGCTCGAGAAGATCGGGATGAAGGCGGCGGATACGTCGGAACTGTTCTTCGACGAGGTGCCGGTGCCCGCGGGCAACATCCTCGGCGGCGCCGAGGGCCGGGGCTTTGCCCAGATGATGAGCCAGCTGCCGCAGGAACGGCTGATCATCGGCTGCGGCGCGGTGGGCGCCATCGAGGGCGCGGTGGAACGCACCATCGCCTATTGCAAGGAACGCGAGGCCTTCGGGCAGAAGATCATCGACTTCCAGAACACCCGCTTCAAGCTGGCCGAATGCAAGACCAATGCGGTGGTGGCGCGGACCTTTCTGGATGGCTGCATCGCGGCGCATCTGAAGGGCGCGCTGACGGTCGAGATGGCGGCGATGTGCAAATACTGGCTGACCGACCTGCAGGGCGCGGTGATCGACGAATGCCTGCAACTGCACGGCGGCTACGGCTTCATGCAGGACTATGCGGTGGCCGAGATGTGGACGGATGCGCGGGTGCAGCGGATCTATGGCGGCACCAACGAGATCATGAAGGACCTGATCGGGAGGTCGCTGTGAGGGGGAACGGGGGCCCTCCCGCCCGTCCGGCGCCGCGCGCGCGCGGCTTGTCCGGTTGGGCCGGGCGCCGCGCCTGCGGCGCGGCGTGCCTCCGGCGGGAGTATTTGGGGCAAGATGAAGACACAAGCGCGCGCCGCCCCGGCGGGGTCCGTGACCATCAAGCGGGACGGCGCGGCTTCACCTTGCACGGTCATCGGCTCTCCAGCCTGTACCGCAAGGCCGAGACTGGCACAGAGCAGTTAACGGCTGGTTACCGGGCGCGCCCTGCAACTTCATCTTGCCAAAAATACTCAAACGCCACGCCATCCGCCCGCCCTGCCGTCTGGAGGACCGCATGACCGCCACGCTCTATTGTTTCGGCGAATCCGGCAACGCCTACAAGGCGGCGCTGACGATGACGCTGGCGGGCTACGACTGGCAGCCGCGGTACGTCGATTTCTTCAACGGCGAGGCGCGCAGTCCCGAATTCCGCGCGATCAACCCGATGGGCGAGGTGCCGGTGCTGGTCGAGGGCGGCCGGGTGCTGACGCAATCGGCGGTCATCCAGCTGCATGTGGCCGAGGCGACCGGCAAGTTCCTCGGGGCGGGCGAGGACCGGGCCGAGGTGCTGCGCTGGCTTTTCTGGGACAATCACAAGATGTCGGCGCAGGCGGGGCCGGTGCGGTTCCTGATGAACTTCCTGCCCGAGGCCAGGCGCCCGGCAGAGGCGATCGGGTTCCTGCAAGGGCGGCTCAAGGCGGCGCTGGTGACGCTCGACACCCATCTGGAGGGGCGCGACTGGATCGTGGGAACGGAACCGACGCTCGCCGATTTCGCCTGTTGCAGCTACCTTTATTACCCCGAGCCCTTCGGCTTCGCCCGCGCCGACTGGCCCCGTATCGACCCCTGGCTGGACCGGATCGCCGCCCTGCCCGGCTGGAAACATCCCTATGACATGATGCCCGGCAATCCTGCCGACCGGGCGACGGCCTGACGGCCACGGAGGACAAGATGACTGACGCCTATATCTATGACGCCTGCCGCACCCCCCGCGGAAAGGGCCGCGCCGACGGGGCGCTGCACGAGGTGACTTCGGTCGCGCTGTCGGCGCGGCTTCTGGATGCGGTGAAGGAACGGAACGGCCTGAGTGGCCATGCGGTCGAGGATGTGATCTGGGGCAATGTCACCCAGGTGGGCGAACAGGGCGGTTGCCTTGCGCGGTCGGCGGTGCTGCTGTCGGGGCTGGACGAATCCATCCCCGGGCTGTCGGTCAACCGTTTCTGCGCCTCGGGGCTCGAGGCGGTGAACCTTGCCGCCAACCAGGTCAGGGGCGGCGCGGGTACGGGCTATATCGCGGGCGGGGTCGAGATGATGGGCCGCGTCGGCATGGGCACCGATGGCGCGGCCTTTGCAGTCGACCCGACGCTGGCGATGAAGATCTATTTCGTCCCGCAGGGGATTTCGGCCGACATCATCGCCACCGAATACGGCTTCACCCGGGAAGAGGCCGATGCGCTGGCGGTCGAAAGCCAGCGCCGCGCCGCCGAAGCCTGGGCGGACAAGCGGTTCGCGAAATCCATCGTGCCGGTGCGGGACCAGAACGGGCTGACGATCCTCGATCATGACGAATACATGCGCCCCGGCACCGACATGGCGGCGCTTTCCGGCCTCAAGCCCGCGTTCAAGGATATGGGCGAGGTCATGCCCGGCTTCGACAAGGTGGCGCTGATGAAATATCCGCAGCTGGAACGGATCGCGCATATCCACCACGCCGGGAACTCGTCCGGCATCGTGGACGGCGCCGCGGCGGTGCTGATCGGCAACAAGGAATTCGGCGAGGCGCACGGGCTGAAGCCGCGCGCGCGCATCCGGGCGACGGCAAAGATCGGCACCGACCCGACGATCATGCTGACCGGCCCCGTGCCGGTGACGCAGAAGATTTTGGCCGAAGCCGGGATGTCGATTGCCGATATCGACCTTTTCGAGGTGAACGAGGCTTTCGCCGCGGTCGTGCTGCGCTTCATGCAGGCGTTCCAGGTGGATGCCGCCAAGGTCAACGTCAACGGCGGCGCGATCGCCATGGGCCACCCCCTTGGCGCGACCGGGGCGATCATCATCGGCACCCTGCTGGACGAGCTGGAACGCCGCGGCCTCGGCACCGGGCTCGCCACGCTGTGCGTCGCGAACGGCATGGGCGCCGCCACCATCATCGAGCGGATCTGAGCGGCGAAAGGAACCAGAAAATGACCGAATTCCATTATGCCGTGGACGCCGATGGCGTCGCCACCATCACCTGGGATGTCGCCGGCAAGTCGATGAACGTTCTGTCCATCGCCGGGCTGCAGGAGCTTGACGCGCATGTGCAGGCGGCGCTGGCCGACGGCAACGTCAAGGGCATCATCATCACCAGCGGCAAGGCCGATTTCGCCGCCGGGATGGACCTGAACGTGCTGGCCCGGATGAAGGCGGACGCGGGCGACGACCCGGCGCGGGGCCTTTTCGACGGCATCATGCAGGTCCACGGCGTGCTGCGCCGGATCGAGCGCGCGGGGATGGACCCGAAAACGCTGAAAGGCGGCAAGCCCGTGGTCGCCGCCCTGCCCGGCACCGCCCTTGGCGCGGGGCTGGAAATCCCGCTCGCCTGCCACCGGATCATCGCCGCCGACAACGCACGCGCAAAGATCGGCCTGCCGGAAATCATTATCGGCATCTTCCCCGGCGCGGGCGGCACCATGCGGGTGTCGCGCAAGCTCGGCGCGATGGCGGCGGCGCCGATCCTGCTGGAGGGCAAGCTGAACGCCCCCAAGGCGGCCAAGGCCATCGGCCTGATCGACGAGGTGGTGGAACCCGGCCAGCTGCTGGCCCGCGCCAAGGAATGGGTGCTGTCGGCCAAGGATGCCGATCTGGTGAAGCCCTGGGATGCCAAGGGCTACAAGTTCCCCGGCGGCGCGCCCTATTCCGCGCCGGGCTTCCCGACCTTCCTCGGCGCCGCGGCGATGGTGCATGCGCAGACGCAGGGCGTATATCCTGCCGCCAAGGCGCTGCTGGCCGCGGTCTATGAAGGCGCGCTGGTGCCCTTCGACACGGCGCTGAAGATCGAGGCGCGCTGGTTCACCCATGTGCTGATGAACCCCTCGTCCTCTGCCATGATCCGCAGCCTGTTCATCAACAAGGAGGCGCTGGAAAAGGGCGCGAACCGGCCCAAGGTCGCGGATGAGCGGGTGGCCCGGGTGGGCATTCTGGGCGCCGGGATGATGGGCGCGGGCATCGCCTATGTCAGCGCCAATGCCGGGATCGAGGTGGTGCTGATCGACGCCACGCAAGAGGCGGCGGACCGGGGCAAGGCCTATTCCGAAGGCATCCTCGACAAGGGGATGAAACGCGGCAAGGTCACGGCGGACAAGAAGGCCGAGGTGCTGGCCCGCATCACCGCCACCACCGATTATGCCGCGCTGGCGGGCTGCGACCTGATCGTCGAGGCGGTGTTCGAGGATCAGAAGGTCAAGGCCGGCGTCACGGCGCAGGCCGAGGCGGTGATCCCCGCCGATGCGATCTTCGCCACCAACACCTCCACCCTGCCGATCACCGATCTGGCCAAGGCCAGCAAGCGGCCGGGGCAGTTCATCGGCATCCACTTCTTCTCGCCCGTGGACAAGATGATGCTGGTCGAGATCATCAAGGGCAAGGAAACCGGCGACAGGGCGGTGGCCAAGGCGCTCGACTACGTGCGCCAGATCCGCAAGACCCCGATCGTGGTGAACGACGCGCGCTTCTTTTACGCCAACCGCTGCATCATCCCCTATATCAACGAAGGCATGCGTATGGTCGGCGAGGGGGTGGAACCCGCGCTGGTCGAAAACGCGGCCAGGCTGGTGGGGATGCCGCTCGGCCCGCTGCAACTGGTGGACGAGACCTCGCTGGATCTGGGGGCCAAGATCGCCAGGGCGACCCGGGCGGCGATGGGGAATGAATATCCCGACGGCGCGGTGGACGACATCGTGTTCTGGATGGTCGATCAGGGCCGTCTGGGGCGCAAGTCGAAGTCGGGCTTTTATGCCTATGACGAGGCCGGCAAGCGGCAGGGGCTTTGGGAGGGTCTGGCCGACCGCTTCCCCCGCGCCGGGGATCAGCCCGAGTTGACCGAGGTGCAGCACCGCCTGCTGTTCGCGCAGGTGCTCGAGGCCGTCCGCGCGCTGGAGGCCGGGGTGCTGACCGACATCCGCGAGGGCGACGTGGGCGCGATCCTCGGGTGGGGCTTTGCGCCTTGGTCGGGCGGGCCGTTCAGCTGGCTCGACATCATCGGGGCGGACACGGCGGTGGCGATCTGCGACCGGCTGGCGGCGAAACACGGGGCCCGCTTCGCCGCGCCCGCGCTGCTGCGCGACATGGCGGCGAAGGGCGAAACCTTCTACGGGCGGTTCGGCGCGCAGGCGCGGGCGGCCTGATCGGGGGCAACGGGGATTCTGCCCTATCACTCTCCTTGGCGAAGGCGCGTGCCTTCGCCAACCCCGGGGCAATAAGGCTCTACCGGGCCGCCCCTGCCAGCGCCGTCCCCACATCCCCCGCCATCAGACAGGCGGCCAGATGGCGCGCCTGCGGCAGGGGGAGTAGCGGCGCGCCGCAACCGATCAGCGCCGCGCCTTCGGCATAGACGATCCCGGGCAGGGCCAAGCGCAGCACCAGCCGGTCGCCCTGCGGCGCGACCGGCGCAATGCCGCGCCAGCCCGCCAGCGCCGCCACCGGCAGCAGCGCAAGGGGTGCGCCCGACAGCGCCTCGGCCGCGTCGCATTCCACCGCCACGCCCTGCCCCGGCGCCAGATCCAGCGCCCGGCGGTTGCCCAGAACCCCCGGCGGCACCCGCAGCGGCCACACCGGGGCAGCCGACACAGCCGCGGGCCAGCCCTGCCGCACCACCCCTGCCAGCCGCTGCACACCATCGTCCAGCGTCAGCACGGCATCCCCGGCCCGCAGCCGCCCCGCCGCGCGCCAGCCCCTCGGCGTCGCCGCCCGTACATCCGACAGGATCCCCGCCCCGTCCATGCCACCCCCTGTCCAGATCGCCCGCCAGCGGACGGGGACAAGGGGCCGCCCGCGCGGCGGAAATGCGCCGCGGGCGTGGCGGATCGTTCGGATTTGCCGCGAATGCCGCGGATCAGGGATCGAAGCGATAGCCGAAGCGCGCGATGTCCTCGGCACAGAGATCCGCCACCAGCGCGGCGTCGGCCTCGGCATAATAGGGCCGCCAGTCGCGCGCCCGGGCGGAATCGTTGGCCCGCGCCACCGGGGCGAGGCGAAAGCCCAGATGCGCCTCGAACGGCGCGAGGTCGTCGTCGAGCGATTCCAGCCGCAGGAACAGATCGCACCGTTCCGCCCCCGCGCCATCGCGCACATAGGCCGCATAGGGCCAGGCGGCGAGGCTGGCCCGCGTCTGCGGATGGTTCAGGAAACCGCTGAAATCATGGCTTTTCGCCAGCCCCACCGCCGGATGGGCAAAGCCCTGCGCGCGCAGCCAGTGGTAATAGCTCACCAGCCGGTCCCAGGGGTTGCGCACCAGCGTGACGGTGAACATCCCCGCCAACTGCGCCTCCGGCAACAGCCCCGCGATATCGGCCAGCGTCGAATGCTTCCACAGCCGCCCGGCGACCTTCACCCCCTTCAGCCGCCCCCGCCGCGCCACCGCCTTGGGCGTGTCGCCGATCAGGATGTCGTCCTTGCGCGCCCGCGCCTCCAGCGCCAGCGTCAGCGCGGTGCCCCCCGTCTTGGGGATATGGACGAAGACATAGCGGCGGCCGGGTGACACGATCATGGCCCAGCCTACCCCGCCCCGGCGGCCCCGCCAAGCACCCGGGCAGGGCGCGATTGTCGCGCCGGGGCGGCTGCGCTATGCTGCGCGCGAAGAACAAAGAGCAGGCCCACGCCGCCATGACGGCGCTCGTCAAATTCGCACGGCTTGAAGCATCCGGGCTCTGGCGCGCCGCGCCGGGACAGCAGCGGCGCGAGGTGATCGTGTCTCTGGGCGAAGCCTCGCTGGTGCTGTCGGACGGGCGGACGGAAACGGCGCTGTCGCACTGGTCGCTGCCCGCGGTGCGGCGGGTGAACCCCGGCGCGCTGCCCGCCCTTTACAGCCCCTCGCCCGAAGGCGAGGCCGAAAGCGAGACGGTCGAGATCGAGGACGCCGACATGATCGCGGCCATCGAGACCGTGCGCAGCGCGATCGACACCCGCAAGCCCCATCCCGGCCGCCTGCGGTGGGGGATCTTCGGCGGCACGCTGGCGGTGGTGCTGGCGCTCGGCATCTTCTGGCTGCCCGGCGCGCTGGTGTCGCATACTGCGGGCGTAGTGCCGATGGCCAAGCGGATCGAGATCGGGCGGCTCGCGCTGGACGATGTGGCGCGGTTTTCGGGCGCGCCCTGCACATCCCGGCGCGGCAATGCGGCGCTGGTGCGGCTGGCGGAGCGGCTTTTCGGCAATGACGGCACCCGCATCGTGGTGCTGCGCGAGGGGCTGGCGGGGGCGGCGCATCTGCCCGGGCGCATCATCCTGATCGGCCGCCCGCTGGTCGAGGCCCATGACGCCCCCGAGGTCGCCGCCGGCCATATCCTCGCCGAACGGCTGGCGGCAGAGGCGCGCGACCCGCTGATCCCCGCGCTGCGGTGGGCGGGGCTGCGGGCGAGCTTCCGTCTGCTGACCACCGGCAACCTGCCCGAGGGCGCGATGACGGGCTACGGCGAACGGGTGCTGACCCGCCCCGCCCCGCCGCCCGAGGATATGGAACCCCTGCTGGCGCGCTTCATCACCGCGCATGTCGCCAGCACGCCCTATGCGCTGGTGCTGGACCCCGGCGGCGAAAGCACCCTGCCGCTGATCGAGGCCGACCCGCAGAAACGCGGGCAGGCCACCGCAATCCTGCCGGACGAGGACTGGATCAGCCTGCAATCCATCTGCGCGGGCTGAGGCGCCAAAGGAAAAGGCGCCCTGACCTTTCGGTCAAGGCGCCCCCTGCACTGCCCCGGGTGTCTTGCCGCCCCGCTGCCTGTCCGTGAATTCAGTTCCTCAGGATCGCATCCGCAAAACCCGCACGCCGGGCCGCGGCCAGCGCCGCGGTGGCGTCGTCCCGGCTGGCGAAGGGCCCGGCGCGGACGATCTGCACCGGCTTGCCCTTGATCGCCGCGCGCTGCACCTGCACCGGCAGGCCCATCGCCTGCAACCGGCCCGCCGCGCGGGTGGCGTTTTCCGCCACGCCGAAGCTGCCCACCTGCACGAAGGCGCCGGCGGTGACAGCCGCCTTTGCCGGTGCCGCCGGCGCGGTCTTGGTCGAGGCGGTGACGCGCGCGCGTTGTTGCGGCGCGGCCTCGGCCTGAAGGCGCTGCGGCACCTCGTCGGTCCAGATCCGGCGCATCTGCGCGTCGCCCTGCGCGGTACGGATGCCGCGATGCGGGTTCAGCCGGTCATCGGTCCATGCGGGCTTGTAGCCCTTGGGCACCGCGGCATCGGGCAGGCGCGGGTCGGATTTCGACACCCGCACGTCGCTGCCCGCAGCGGCCCGCGCCACATCGCCCGGGCGCAGGCCGGTGAAGGCGCGCCCGGTAGCGGTGCAGACCAGCACCATGCGGCCATCGGTCAGGTGGTAGTTCCGCCCATAGGGCGCATTTTCCGGGCAGCCGGCGGTGGCGCGCAGGATCGGCGTGGCCACAGGCGCCGCGGCGGGCTTCGGCGCCTGTGCCACGGTCGGGGCGGGGGCTGGTGTGGGGGCGGGCGCGGGCGTGGGGGCCACCGCCACCCGGGCCGCCGGTGCGGTAGCCGCAGGGGTCACGGGGGCCACCACCACGCGCGGCGGGGCGTATTGCGAGGCCGGGATGCTGCTGCGCGGCGCGGCGCCGGACTGGATCCGCGGCGGCTCGGTCGTGCTGGCCACGGTATCCATCGGCCTGCGCCCGCCCGCCGCCGGGGCCGGCGTGGGCGCGGGGGCCGCCGCCGTCTGGCCCAGTTCGCCCTGCGCCTGCGCCATCACCTGCCGTGTGGGCGGATAGCCGCACATCGGCTTGCGGTCGGCGCCGACCCGGCGCACCCAGGTTTCACGCCCGCCATGCCCGGCGCGCAGGAACACGCAGCCCCGGCTGTCGACATATTGCTGGCCGGCAAAACCCGCCGGCGGCAATTCCGCCGGGCCGCCCCGGCTTTGCCCGAGCGCGGGATATGCGAGGCCGGCAGCCGCGAGCACCGCGACCGTGAACACATTCCGAAGCATGACTACCCCCCAAAGGTAACGGGCGAATCATGCCGAAGGATTGTTTCCGAGTAAAGAGTCTACTGTCTTTATTTTGTGCCGAACATGCGATCACCCGCATCCCCTAGGCCAGGCACAATATATCCGTGGTCATTCAGGTGACTATCCACAGCCGCTGTGACGATCGGCACGTCGGGATGGGCCTTGTTCATCCGCTCCACCCCTTCGGGGGCCGCCAGAAGGCACAGGAAACGGATATTCTTCGCCCCGCGCGCCTTCAGCATGTCGATTGCGGCAACAGACGAATTGCCGGTGGCCAGCATCGGATCGACGACGATCACCATGCGGTCCTCCAGCTCGTCGGGCACCTTGCAGTAGTATTCGACGGGTTGCAGCGTCTCGGGGTCGCGGTAGAGCCCGATGAACCCCACCCGCGCCGCCGGGACCAGTTCCAGTATCCCGTCCAGCAGGCCGTTGCCCGCCCGCAGGATCGACACCAGCGCCAGTTTCTTGCCGTCGAGGATCGGCGCCTCCATCCCGCACAGCGGGGTTTCGATGGACACGGTGGTCATGTCCAGCTCGCGCGTGACCTCATAGGCCAGCAGCAGGCTGATTTCCCGCAGCAGCCGCCGGAACCCCGCGGTCGAGGTATCCTTCCGGCGCATGATCGTCAGCTTGTGCTGCACGAGCGGGTGGCTGACGATGGTCAGGTGGTCAAGCATGGCCGGGCTCCAGTCGTTTCAGGATGCGCGCGCGGGTTTCCCCGTCGCAGAAGGCGGCGTCAAGGGCGGTGCGGGCGATGCGGCGGAGCTGGCCGTCGTCCCAGTCGAACGCCTCGGCCAGCCGGTCGTATTCGCGCGCCATGGTGGTGTCGAAGAAGGGCGGGTCGTCGGTGGATACCGTGACGCGAACGCCGCGCCGGTCAAGCTCGTTGATCGGGTGGCGCCGCCAGCCGGGATAGAGGCCGAGCGCGATGTTCGACCCGGGGCAGCATTCCAGCACCGTGCCGCGTTCGGCCAGTTCGTCCACCAGCGCCAGATCCTCGATGGCGCGCACGCCGTGGCCGATGCGGTCCACCCTCAGGTCGCGGATCGTGTCGCGCACCGCATCGGGCCCGCGCCATTCGCCCGCATGCGCGGTCAGCCGCAACCCCGCCTCGCGCGCCATGTCGAAGGCATAGGCGTAATCCTTTGGCTGGCCGGTGTTTTCATCGCCCCCCATGCCGAACCCCACCAGCCAGTCGCCCGCCGTTTCCATCGCGCAGCGCGCCGCCTGCCGGGCGCGGTCGGGGCCGAAATGGCGGATGCAGGTGGCGATGCCGCGCAGGGTGATGCCTTGGGGGTCAAAGGGTGCGGCGGCCTCGCGGATCGCGTGCAGGTAATCCTGCCATGCGCCAAGGTCGCCGCCCCCGCAGAAATCGGGCGAGATGAAGGTTTCGCAATAGGCCACACCGCTTGCGGCGCTTTCCTCCAGCACCGCGCGGGTCAGGCGGGCATAGTCGTCGGGGGTGGTGAGGGCCGAGGTCGCGGCCTCGTAGACCTTCAGGAACTGGCGGAAACTGTCGAAGCGGTAGCGGCCCCGTTCATCGAAGATGCCGTTGATGTCGATGGATTTTTCGCGCGCGAGGCCGCGGATGAAGGCGGGCGGGGCGGCGCCTTCCAGATGCAGGTGCAGCTCGATCTTGGGCAGCATCACAGGAAACTCCGTCCCGGGCCGGGGATGAGCAGGCCAAGATGCGCCGCGACGCTCGCCCCCACATCGGCAAAGGCGCAAAGGCCGATCTCGCCGGTGCCTGTTCCGGCGCAGAGGACGGGCACCCGTTCGCGGGTATGTTCGGTGCCCTTCCATGTCGGATCGTTGCCGTGGTCGGCGGTGAAGATCGCCAGATCGCCCGGTTTCAGCCGCGCCAGCAGCACCCCCGCGCGGGCATCGAACCATTCCAGCGCCCGGGCATAGCCCGCAACGTCGCGGCGGTGGCCGTAAAGCGTATCGAACTCCACGAAGTTGGCAAAGGTCAAGGAACCGTCCTCCGCAGTCTCCCCCAGCGCCAGCAGATGTTCGAAAAGTGCGGCATCATCCGCGCCCTTCCACAGCCTGCCCACGCCCCTGCCGGAAAAGATGTCGCCGATCTTGCCCACCGCATGCACCATCCGCCCCGCGCCCGCCGCCACATCCAGCAGCGTTTCGCCCGGCACCGCCATCGCGAAATCGCGCCGGTTGGCGGTACGGCGAAACGCCCCCGGCGTGCCGGTGAAGGGCCGCGCGATCACCCGGCCCACCCGCATCGCATGCAGCCGGGGCGCGAGCGTTTCGCAAAGCGCGATCAGCCGGTCCAGCCCGAACGCCCCCTCATGCGCCGCGATCTGCACCACGCTGTCGGCAGAGGTATAGCAGATCGGCCAGCCGCTGCGCAGATGCGCCGCGCCCAGATCCTCGATGATCCGCGTGCCCGAGGCGTGGCAGTCGCCCAGGATCCCCGCCGTCCCCGCCGCCGCCGCGATCGCCGCCGACAGGCCGGGCGGAAAGGCGGGCCGGGTGTCGGGGAACAACGTCCAGTCCCAGGGCACGGGCACGCCCGCCAGTTCCCAATGGCCCGAGGGCGTGTCCTTGCCGCGCGACACCTCGGTCGCCGCCCCCCACCTGCCCTGCGGCGTGGCGCCAAGCCCCGGGGCGGCGAGGCCGGAGGCCAGCCGGATCGCCGCCCCCAACCCCAGACCATCCAGCACCGGCAGCCGCAGGGGGCCGCTGCGCCCCTCCTCCGCCCCGCCGGCGGCACAGACCTGCGCGATATGGCCGAGCGTATTGGCTCCCGCATCCCCGAAATCGGCGGCATCGGGCGCGCCGCCACAGCCCACGGAATCCATCACGATCAGAAAGGCGCGCGCCATCAACCCACCCGGTCCTGCACCAGATCGGCGGGCACCGTCCCGCCCCCGATGCGATAGGCGGCGCGCAGGGCGGCGGCGGCGGCTTCGGCATCCGCTTCGGTCGCGGCATGGACGCGGCCCAGGGGCGCATCCGCCCGCGCGCCAAGGCCCGCAAGGCCGGAAAAGCCCACGCGCGGGTCCACCCGGTCGCTTTCCCGCTGCCGCCCGCCGCCAAGCGCCACCACCGCCAGCCCCACCGCGCGGGTGTCGATGGCCGCCACATGGCCGGGGGCATCGGCGAAGACATCGCGCACCACCGGCGCTGCGGGCAGGTGATCCGCCCACCGATCCGCGAAATCCGCAGGACCCCCGAGCGCCGCGACCATCCGCCCGAACCGTTCCGCCGCCCGGCCCGAGTCCAGCGCCGCCGCCACCGCACGGCCCCCCGCCGCCGCATCCGGCGCGGCACCGCAGAGCGCCAGCACCTCGGCCCCCAGGGCCACGGTCAGGTCGCGCAGCCGCGGCGTCACCCTGCGCCCGGTCAGCGTGTCCATCGCCTCGGCCACCTCCAGCGCGTTGCCGGCGGTGCGGGCCAGAGGCTGGTCCATGTCGGTGATCAGCGCCGATGTGCGGCAGCCCGCGCCATTCGCCGTCTCCACCAGCGCGCGGGCCAGCGCCTGCGCCTGATCCGCCCCGGGCAGGAAGGCGCCCGAGCCCACCTTGACATCCAGCACCAGCGCCTGAAGCCCGGCGGCGAGCTTCTTCGACAGGATCGAGGCGGTGATCAGGTCCACACTTTCCACCGTGCCGGTCACGTCGCGGATGGCGTAAAGCCGCTTGTCGGCGGGCGCGATCCGCCCGGTGGCGCCGACGATGGCGCAGCCCACATCGCGCACGACGGCGCGCAAACGATCCTCGGCCACCTCGACGCGGTAGCCCGGGATCGCCTCCAGCTTGTCCAGCGTCCCGCCGGTATGGCCAAGCCCGCGGCCGGAGATCATCGGCACATAGACCCCGCATCCCGCCAGCGCGGGGGCCAGCAGCAGGGAAATCACATCCCCCACGCCCCCCGTCGAATGCTTGTCCACCACCGGCCCCGGCAGATCCCATGCCAGCACATCGCCGCTGTCGCGCATCGCGCGCGTCAGCGCCACGCGCCCGGCCCCGCCCAGGCCCCGCAGGCAGACCGCCATCGCAAAGGCCCCGGCCTGCGCATCGCTGACCGCACCTGTGGCCAGCCCCTGCGCGAACCATTCGATCCCGCCCGCGGGCACCGGGCGGCCATCGCGCAGCGCCGTGATCACAGCGCGCGCATCCATCAGCGGCCCCCCATATGCGCGGCCCCGAAGGCCAGCGGCAGCAGATCGCCAAGCGTGCATTCCGCCCGTGCGCCGCCGGTGGTCAGCATCACCACCCGCACCTCGGGGCCCCCGAATTCCGCCAGCTTCTGCCGGCAGCCGCCACAGGGCGGTACCGGCGCGGGGGCGTCGGCGATCACCGCGACCTCGACCAGCCGCCGTTCGCCCGCCAGCACCATGGCGGCGATCGCCCCGGCCTCGGCGCATATCCCTTCGGGATAGGCCACGTTTTCCACATTGCATCCGGCATGGACCGCGCCGGACGCCCCGCGCACCGCCGCCCCCACCCGGAACCCGGAATAGGGCGCATGGGCATTCATACGCGCCGCGGTGGCGGCTTCGATCAGGTCCATCGCATCCCCCTTGGCCGGCCCCAAATCTGCGGCGGCCCGCGTGCGGATGCAAGCCTGCCCGCGACGGCACCCGGACCGCAACTTCCGCTTGAAGCATCCCCGCGTCTGGCGATAATGCGGGTTAAAGTTAGTTTAACGTTAAACAAACCATCAGGAGACCCCGATGGAAGAGACCCGGCAGGAAAGTGCGCGTCAGGCGGCATTGGACTATCACGCCCTGCCCCGGCCCGGAAAGCTGGAAATCCGCCCGACCAAGCCGCTTGCCAACGGCCGCGACCTGTCGCGCGCCTATTCGCCCGGCGTGGCCGAAGCCTGCCTTGAAATCAAGGCCGATCCGGCCACCGCCAGCCGCTATACCGCGCGCGCCAATCTGGTCGCCGTCGTCACCAACGGCACCGCGGTGCTCGGGCTCGGCAACATCGGGCCGCTGGCGTCGAAGCCGGTGATGGAGGGCAAGGCCGTCCTGTTCAAGAAATTCGCCGATATCGACTGTTTCGACATCGAACTGAACGAACCCGACCCGGTGAAGCTGGCCGATATCGTCTGCGCGCTGGAGCCGACCTTCGGCGCGATCAACCTCGAGGACATCAAGGCCCCCGACTGTTTCATCGTCGAACGGATCTGCCGCGAGCGGATGAAGATCCCGGTCTTTCACGACGACCAGCACGGCACCGCCATCGTGGTGGGCGCGGGCGTGACCAATGCGGTGCAGGTTGCGGGCAAGCGGTTTCAGGACATCAAGGTCGTCTCCACCGGCGGCGGTGCTGCGGGGATCGCCTGTCTGGAAATGCTGGTGAAACTGGGGGTGCGGCGGGAAAACGTCTGGCTGTGCGATCTGGCCGGGCTGGTGCACGAGGGGCGCGAGGCCGAAATGACGCCGCAGAAGGCCGCCTTCGCCCAACCGGGCGGGCCGCGCGCGCTGGCCGATGTGATCGGGGGGGCGGACCTGTTCCTGGGTCTTTCGGGCCCCCGCGTGCTGACGGCCGAGATGGTGGCGCAGATGGCGCCGCGGCCGATCATCTTCGCGCTGGCCAACCCCACACCGGAAATCCTGCCCGAAGAGGCGCGGGCCACCGCCCCCGATGCGATCATCGCCACCGGCCGGTCGGATTATCCCAACCAGGTCAACAACGTATTGTGTTTCCCCTTCATCTTCCGCGGCGCGCTGGACGTGGGGGCAACGACGATCAACGACGCGATGGAACTGGCCTGCATCGAGGGGATCGCGGCGCTCGCCCGTGCCACCACCAGCGCCGAGGCCGCCGCGGCCTATCAGGGCGAACAGCTCAGCTTCGGCCCCGACTACCTGATCCCCAAGCCCTTCGACCCCCGGCTGATGGGGGTGGTGGCGTCGTCGGTCGCGCGGGCGGCGATGGAAACCGGCGTGGCCACGCGCCCCATCGCCGACCTCGACGCCTACAAGGAGGCGCTGGACGGCTCGGTCTTCCGTTCGTCCTTCCTGATGCGCCCGGTGTTCGAGGCCGCGCGATCCGCCAGCCGCCGCATCGTCTTTGCCGAAGGCGAGGACGAACGCGTCCTGCGCGCCGCCCATGCGCTGATGGAGGAAACGACCCAGGTCCCGATCCTGATCGGCCGGCCGGAGGTCGTGGCCGCGCGCTGCGAACGCGCGGGGCTGCCGATCCGGCCGGGCACGGATTTCGAGGTGGTGAACCCCGAAAGCGACCGCCGCTATCGCGACTATTGGGAAACCTATCACGGGCTGATGGAACGCCGCGGCGTGACGCCCGACATCGCCAAGGCGGTGATGCGCACCAACACCACCGCCATCGCCGCGGTCATGGTCCACCGGGGCGAGGCCGACAGCATGATCTGCGGCACCTTCGGGCAGTATCTGTGGCACCTCAACTATGTCCGGCAGGTGCTGGCGCGCGGCGGGCTGCATCCGGTGGGGGCGCTGTCGCTGGTGATCCAGACGGAAGGCGCGCTGTTCATGGCCGACACCCAGATCAACCACGAACCCACCCCCGAACAGATTGCCGAAACCGCCATCGGGGCCGCGCGGCACGCCCGCCGCTTCGGCATCGCGCCGCAGGTGGCGCTGTGTTCGCATTCGCAGTTCGGCAACCTCGACACGCCTGCCGCCCGCCGCGTCCGCGCGGCGCTGGAAATCCTCGACGCGCAGGAGCCGGGTTTCTGCTACGAGGGCGAAATGCCGGTGGACGCGGCGCTGGACCCCGAACTGCGCGCGCGCTCCTTCCCCGGGTCGCGGATGGAGGGGCCGGCGAACGTGCTGGTCTTCGCCTCGACCGACGCGGCCAGCGCGGTGCGCAACACGCTCAAGATGCGCGCGGGCGGGCTGGAGGTCGGGCCGATCCTGATGGGCATGGGCAACCGCGCCCATATCGTGACCCCCTCGATCACCGCGCGGGGGCTGCTGAACATGGCGGCGCTGGCGGGTTCGCCGGTGGCGAAATACGGCTGACCATCGCGCGGGTGTCGGGGGCGCCGCCGGGGGCCAGCCCCCGGACCCCCGGGATATTTCTGGACAGAAAGTGAGGAAGGCCGGGTGAGAGCACCACCTTGTTCACTTTCTGTCCACAAATATCCCCGCCGGAGGCTCCCGCACTCTCCACCCGGCCAACCATCTGGCACAGGGCGCACCCCCGCAGGCCGGGGTTCACCCCCGGCCCTGGGGTCCCCAGTCGCCCCGGGCGCGGATGGCGCTGGACGACAGCGCGACCAGCGGCACGTCGATCATGCACCAGGCGGGCGGGCGGGTGCGGCCCAGGCGGCGGGCGGCGGATGCGGGCAGGCGCGCGTTCTCGAACCGGGCGGCGGCGGGCGAGCGGCGGGCGGCCATGCCGCTGCCCGGCCGCGCCAGCACCCCCACGGGCACGTTCTGCATGATCCAGCGCCAGCGGTGCCAGCGGTGGAACTGCGCCAGATTGTCGGCCCCCATCAGCCAGACGAAGCGGACGCCGGGGTACATCCGCTGCAACCGCGCCAGCGTCGCCGCGGTATGGCGCGTTCCCAGGCGCGCCTCGATATCCGTGATCGTCACCCGGGGGTGATCCATGATCGCCGCGCAGGCCGCCATCCGGCGCACCAGCGGCTGCGGCCCCGCGGCCTTCAGCGGATTGCCGGGCGAGACCAGCCACCACACCCGGTCCAGCCCGAAGCGCCGCAGCGATTCCCGCGTGATATGGACATGGCCCTGATGCGGCGGGTCGAAGGATCCGCCAAGCAGCCCGACGACCATTCCCGCCCGGGCCCTGGGCAAGCCAGCGCGCACCGTTCCCTCCCTCTGCCGGAGGTTATCCGGCGCGCGCCCAGAGGTGCACGGCGCGGGGCGGCTTGTCCAGACCCCGCGCCGCCCGGCCCATGAGGTCAGCGCAGCACATGCACCCCGCATTGGGCATGCCGCACCACCCGCGCCGCGGTGGACCCCAGGAACAGATCCTGAAGCCCCGGCTTGTGCGAGGCGATGACGATGCAGTCGTGCCCGTCGCGTTCCGCGAGGTCGAGGATCGTCTGCGCCGGATGCCCCAGCACCGCCGCGACCGCGATTTCGGGCGTACCGGCGAATTCGGCGGCCAGTTCCTGCGCGATCTGCCTGCGGTTCGCCTCTTCCCGCCCCGCCTCGAGGTAGTGGGTCAGATAGGCGGGGACGGTTTCCACCACCGTCAGCACCGTGATCCTGCCCCCCGGGCCCATCAGCTTGCGGGCCACATCCAGCGACTTGTCCTTGACCGCCCCGTGATCGGGGGCAAGGGGAACCAGAATGTTCGTGTACATGGAGCCTCCTCTGTTGCGCAGTTCAACTTGGCGCTTGTGCAGTCTTGCGACATTGATCTGGATCATACACAGCTTTTGTCACCCTGCGCGGGGGCCGCATGGGCCAGAATCTCGGCCAGCAGCGCCGCGGCCTCTTCCGCCGCGGGGCCGCGGCCCATTTCGGACGCGCCCCGGCCCTGGCCCAGGGATTCGGCAAAGGCGATGCGGTTTCCCAGCCGCGCCGCGGCGACGCCCGCGGCCATTTCCGCCGCCGCGCCCGCGACCTCTGCCGCCAGCCGCGTGCCCGCCTTGGCACGGTTGAGCACGATCAGCACGCGCTTGCGTTCGCGCGCGCAAAGGTCCAGCACGCCTTCCGTCGCCCAAAGATCCACATGGCTGGTCGCCACCGGCACCAGAACCAGATCCGCCACCCGCAGCGCCGGGCGCAGATCGGCATCGGCCTTGGGCGGCGTGTCCACGATCACCACGTCGGCCTGCCGGCGCAGCTTGTCGCATTCATAGCCCACGCCCCAGGCCGAAGCGGTCGAGAAGTCCAGCCCCGGATCCTCGCCCCCGCGGTCGCGGCGGGTCATGAACCAGCGGCCCAGGCTGCCCTGCGGGTCGGTATCGAGCAGCGCCACCCGCCGCCCCGCGCGCAAGAGTTCGACGGCAAGGTTCACGGCCAGCGTGGTCTTGCCGCTGCCGCCCTTCTGCTGCGCCACCGTGATCACCAGCCCGCCCATTGCATCCCCCCGGTCCTGCCATCCTGCCGCGTTGCAGCATGACACGCCGCGGCGCGGATTGCACGCCGTCAGTTCGCCAGATGCGGCGTGGCGATCATCGCCGCATGGGTGCGGTTCTTGGCCCCCAGCTTGGCGCAGAGCGTGCGCATGTGGGTCTTGATCGTGACCTCGCTCAGATCCATCTCGCGCGCGATTTCCTTGTTGGTCTTGCCCTCGCACAGCCGGCGCAGCACGCGGCCTTCCTGCGGGGTCAGGTGGCGCAGGGGTTCGGGCAGGTCGCCCGTTTCCCCTGCCATGAACGATACCGGCAGGTAGACCCGCCCCTCGGCCACCAGCCGCAGCGCATGGACCAGCGCCCGGGCGGGCAGCGATTTCGGGATGAAGCCGCGCGCACCCCGCGCCACCGCATCGGTGACGAAGCCGCGCCGGACGCTGCCGGAAAACAGCACCACCGCGCCGCGCGGATTGGCCGCCACCGCCTGTTCGACGCTGACCAGCCCGGCCATCCCCGGCATCGCGACATCCAGCAGCACCAGATCGAACCCGCCGGCGGCCCGCATCGCCGCCAGCGCCTCGGCCAGCGATTCCGCCACCGACACGCGCGCCCCCGATTCGGCATCGAGGTAATGCGCCACGGCGTCCCGCACCAACTGGTGGTCATCCGCAATGAGAACGGTCAATCCTTGCATCGTTCCGAATCGTACCCCGACACCGCCTACGCATACTTCCGTATAATTGACTGCCGGAAGGGCGCCAGCGGGTTTGCCTTTCCCCCTTTGTGATGATCCAATACGGGTTCGGAAACAACCCATCTGCCGCACCGGCCGAGGATTTCATGATGCAGCCGGCCCCGTCCCATCCCTGCGCGCCCGGCCGCCGCCGGGTTCTGGGCCTCGGTCTGGGTCTGGCGGCGGGGCTGACGGCGGCGCCGCTGCGGGCGTTGGCCCCCGACGCAGAGAGCCCGCTTCTGACCGTATCCGGCCTGATCGGGCCCGAGGACGCCGAGGGCGTGGAGATCACCTTCGACGATGCGATGCTGGCCGCGCTGCCGCAGGTCGGCTTCACCACCGCGACGATCTGGACATCGGGCCCGCACCATTATTCGGGCCCCTCGCTTCTGTCCGTTCTGGCGCTTGCGGGCGCGCGCGGCAAGCGCGTCACCGCGGTGGCCGCCAATGCCTATCGCAGCACACTGGCCATCGACGCGCTGGAGGACACCGCCCCGATCATCACCCGGCGGATCGACGGGCAACCCTTCGGGCTGCGCGAACGCGGGCCGCTGTGGATCATGTTTCCCTTCGACGAGGCGCCGCGCTTTCGCACCGAACGGCATTTCGCCCAATGCGTCTGGCAGTTGACGGGGCTGATCGTGGGCGGGGGGTGAACGCATGAGCGGCGCCCCGCGCGGCCCCTGGCAGCGCCTGCAACGGCATTTCCGCAAGGGCGCGCCGCTGCCGCGGTTCCTGACGCTGGCCTTGCTGGTGGGGTTGCTGGCGGCCATCGCGAATCTGGTGGTGCATGCGCAGCGGCTGGCGCGCGAATTCGACGACACGACCGAGGCGCGCACCGACAACCTCACCTGGTTCGTCGCCCAGATCGAGGTCGATCTGCTGAACCTGCGGCTGGCGCTGGCCGAACTGCCCGCGGATGCCGACCCGGCCCTGCCCCTGCCCGAAGCCGCCGAAAGCCGTATCCGCCACGCCTTCGACATCCTCTACAGCCGCGCGCAGGCGATGGAGGCCGCGGGCCCGCTGTTGTCGAGCCTGCATGACCCGGCGATGCTGGCGCAGGTGGAACGCATCCAGCGCAGCACCGCACAGATGGCCGCGCGGCTCGACAGCGGGCCGCTGCGCACGGGCGCCATGGCGGGCATGGCGGCGCAGCTGGCGGCGCTCGCCCCCGATGTGCGCGGCTTTGCGGTGGCGGCGCTGGCGCAGTTGACCGAACGGTCCGCCGAACAGCGGCTTCGCCAGCGCGACGTTCTGGGGCGGTTCTCGGCGCTGTCGATCATGCTGGTGGTGCTGATGTCGGTGATCCTGTTCGTGGTCGCCGATCTTTACCGCGGCCTGCTGGAACATGCCCGGTCCACCCGGCAGATGAGTGCTACGCAGCGCAAGATGATCGAGGCGTCGCGCGATGCGGTGATCGTGACCGACCGCGACGGGCGCATCGTCGCCTTCAACACCGCGGCCGAGGCGCTTTACGGCATTTCCCGCGCCACGGCGATCGGCCAGCAGGCGCCGGCGCTGCTCAACCCCGACCCGACCGACCCGCGCGCGGTGGACACGATGATGGCGCAGTTCAGCCGCCGGGCGGCGAACAACACGCTTTCCGAACCCTTCGCCATGCAGGCGCGGCTGCACAACGGGCGGATCGCGCCGCTCGAGGTCGTGGTGATCCCCGATCTGGACAGCGAGGGGCAGCCGATCTTCATGTGCTTCGTGCGCGACATATCCGACCGGCTGGCGGTTGAAACCACGCTGCGCCGCGCCCGCGACGCCGCCGAACGCGCGGCAGAGGCGCGGGCGCGCTTTCTGACGGTGATGAGCCACGAGATGCGCACCCCCCTGCATGGCGTCATCGCGGCGATGGATCTTCTGGGCCGCGGGCGGCTGTCGCGCGATCAGCGGCGGTTCCTGTCCATCGCGCAGGACTGCGGGCAAAGCGCGCTGCAACAGGTCGACGACCTGCTGGCGCTGGCCCGGCACGAGGAAGGCGCGGAACCCGAGGTGGCCTTCGATCCCGCCGCGCTGGCCCAGACCATCGCCGATCAGGCGGCGACGCTGGCCGCGGCACAGGGCACGCGGGTGATCCTGACCGTGACCGATCCGGCGCGCGGCACGGTGTCGGGGCTGCGGCGCAGTTTCGAACGCGCGCTCGGCAATCTGGTGTCGAACGCGGTCAAGGTCACGCATGACGGCACGGTGCGCATCACGCTCGACCGGCTGCACGGCGGGGTGCCGGACGGGATCGTCACCCTGTCGGTCACGGTCGCCGACACCGGCCCCGGCATCGCGGCAGAGGACCAGACCCGCATCTTCGACGATTTCGAAACCCTGGACTGGAGCCTGACGCGCCCCTCGGGCGGCACCGGCCTGGGTCTTGGCATCGCGCGGCGGGCGGTGCGGGCGATGGGGGGCGAGATCACGCTCAACAGCGCGCCGGGGGCGGGCAGCAGCTTTCACTTCACCGCGCGGCTGGCGCGGCGCGACACCGCCGCCCCGCCCGCGCCCGAACCCCTGCCCGCCCCCGCGCCGCCGGCAGAGGACGACATCCCCTGCGCCCCCGATCCGGCAACGTTCTGCGCCGATACGCTGCGGGTGCTGCTGGTCGAGGACAACAACATCAACCGCACGCTGATGCAGGCGATGCTGCTGCGCATGGGCCATGCCGTGACGCTGGCCGAAAACGGCGCGGCGGCGCTGGATCTGGCGGCGGCGCGCTGTTTTGACGTGATCGTGACGGATGTCGGCATGCCGGTGATGGACGGCGCGGCGGCGGTGCAGGCGCTGCGGGCGGGGGGCGGCTGTTCGGCCGATACGCCGGTTCTGGGGGTGACGGCGCATGCGCTGCCGGGCGATCTGATGCGGTTCCGCGCCGCCGGGATGGACTGCGTGCTGACCAAGCCCCTGCGCCTCGACCAGCTGGCAGAGGCGCTGGCCGCCGTCACCGCGCCGCCGAACGATCCCCTGTTCGACCACGACACGCTGGAGGATTCGCGCGCGATGATGGGGGCGGCGGGCCATGCGCGTCTGGTGGCCCGGCTGGCGCAGGATCTGGCCGGCACGCTGTCCGCCCTGCCCGCCGACCCGGCCGCACGGGCCGAGGCGCTGCACCGTCTGGGGGGCGGGGCGGCGGTTCTGGGCCTGCGCCGGCTGCGCCGCGAGCTGTCAGAGGCCGAGGAGGCCGCGCGCACCGGCAAGCCCGCCGCAGAGGGGCTGGCCGCGGCGCTGGAAGGCACGATGGCGCGCAGCCGCCGGGCGCTCGGCCCCGCCGGGCAGGCGGCGCAGTCCTCAGCGCAGATGGCGCAGGAGTAGGCGGGTGGAGCCGTCCTTGGCCGCCTCGTCCGGCGTGCCCTCCGCCCCCGGTTCCAGCAGCGGCATCAGGCGCAGCGCCAGATCCTTGCCCAGTTCCACCCCCCACTGGTCGAAACTGTTGATCCCCAGCACCACCCCCTCGACGAACACCCGGTGTTCGTAAAGCGCGAGGATCTGCCCCAGCACGAAGGGCGTCAGTTGCGGATAGGCCAGCGTGACCGAGGGGCGGTTGCCCGGAAACACCCGGTGGCGCGCCTGCCGTTCCAGTTCCGTCCCCGTCAGCCCCCGCGCCGCCATCATCGCCCGCGCCTCATCAAGGCTGCGCCCGACCATCAGCGCCTCTGCCTGCGCAAGGCAGTTGGCGACCAGCAGGCGGTGGTGATGGGCCAGATCGGGTTCATGCCCGCGCGCCGCGATCAGGAATTCGCAGGGGATCACCCGCGTGCCCTGATGGATCATCTGATAGAAGGCGTGCTGGCCGTTCGTCCCCGGTTCGCCCCACACCACGGGGCCGGAATGGCGCGGCAGGTCGGCCCCGTCCATCGCCACGCGCTTGCCGTTCGATTCCATCTCCAGCTGTTGCAGATAGGCGGGCAGGCGCGCCAGCCGCTGGTCGTAGGGCAGCACCGCGCGGGTGGCATGGCCGCAGACCTGCGCATGCCACACCCCCACCAGCGCCAGCAGCACCGGCAGGTTGCGGGCCAGCGGCGCGGTGCGGAAATGGCGGTCCATGTCGGCGCCGCCGGCAAGGAACGCGCCGAACCGCGCGGGCCCGATGGCCAGCATCAGCGCCAGCCCGATCGGCCCCCAGACGGAATAGCGCCCGCCCACCCAGTCCTCGAACCCGAACACCCGTTCCGGCGCGATGCCGAAGGTGGCGGTGCGGTCGGGCGCGGTGGACACGGCCGCGAACTGCCGCCCCGGTTCGGCCACCCGCGCGGCCATCCAGCGGCGGGCGGTTTCGGCATTGGTCATCGTCTCGATGGTGGTGAAGGTCTTGGAGGCGACGATGACCAGCGTCGTTTCCGGGTCCAGCCCCTTCAGCACGTCATGAACATGCGCCCCGTCGACGTTCGAGACGAAATGACACCGCGGCCCGTCGTGGAAAGGCGCCAGCGCCTGCACCGCCATCACCGGGCCAAGATCGGACCCGCCGATGCCGATGTTCACCACATCCGTCACCGCCCCGCCCTGACAGCGGAACCGCCCCGTGCGCACGTCCTCGGCAAAGATCGACAGCCGCGCATGGGTGGCGCGCAGCGGGGCCTTCACGTCGCACCCGTCCACGACCAGCGCGCCCTCCATGTCGCGCAGCGCGGTGTGCAGGACCGCGCGGCCCTCGGTTTCGTTGATGGGCGCGCCGGCGAACATAGCCGCGCGCCGGGGTTCCACCCCGGCCGCACGGGCAAGGCCCACCAGCAGGTCCAGCGCGGTGTCGTCCAGATTGGTCTTGGAAAAATCGAACAGAAGGTCGCCGTGGCGGGCCGAAAATGCCTCTGCCCGGGTAGGGGTCTTGAACAAATCCAATATCGGCCGTTGTGCCACGGCGGCATGATGCGCGGCGAGATCCGCCCAGTAATCCATGTTGGTGTCTACTCCTGCTCCGCCCAATGTACGGTTGCGTGATCGAGAATGGCGCGCACCGGCGCCTCTGCGGGCGGCAGGCCCGCCGCCCGTTCCAGCGCCGCGCGCTTGGCGGGGCCGGTAATCAGCAGATGCACCTCCATCGCGCCCGCCAATACCGGCGCGGAAAGGGTCAGACGCGGTTCCGGCGCAGGGCCTGCGGGCACGGCCAGCACCGCGGGCGCATCCGCGCCGATCCCGCCCCCGCCGGGGAAAAGCGAGGCGACATGCCCGTCCTCGCCCATCCCCAACAGCACCACCGACAGCGGCAGCAGCGGGGCCAGATCGGCGGCGACGACCGGCGCGGCCTCTTGCGGCGTCAGGCCGGGGCGGTAGAGCGGCAGGAACCCCGCCCCCACCGCACGGCCCGTCAGCATCCGCCGCCGGATCCGCCCGCCGTTCGACCGCGGGTCGTCCTCGGGCAGCCAGCGTTCGTCACCCGGCAGCACGGTGACGCGCGACCAGTCCAGATCCACGCCCGACAGGATGTCGAACACCGGCAGCGGCGTCGCGCCGCCCGGCAGGCAGAGGCTCGCCCGCCCCTCGCGGCGCAGGAAATCGCCCAGGGCGCCCGCGATCCGGTCGGCCAGCGCCAGCATCATCAGGTCGCGGTCGGGGTAGGTCTGAAGGTTCATGGCCGTATCTCCCGCCAGCGCCGCCCATCGCGGTGCATGAGCCACATCGCCTCCTGCGGCCCCTCGGACCCGGCCGCGTAGCCCTGCGGCCGGTCGCCCGCGGCATCCCACCGGGCGATCACCGGGTCGGTCCAGGCCCAGGCGGCCGCCACCTCGTCGCCGCGCATGAACAGCGTCTGGTCGCCCCGGATCACATCCATGATCAACCGTTCATGCGCATCGGGCATGTCGCGCCCCTCTGCCCCCAACGCATTCGCGAATGACATGTCCAGAGGCACCTGCACCAGCCGCATGCCCCCCGGACCGGGTTCCTTGATCATCACCTTGAGGTTCAGCCCCTCGTTCGGCTGCAACCGGATCACCATCACATTCTCGCGCCACTGGCCGGCGGCGTCAAAGATGGAATGGGGCGGTTCGCGGAAATGCACCGCGATCTCGGATTCGCGGGCGCGCAGCCGCTTGCCGGTGCGCAGATAAAAGGGCGTGCCCTTCCAGCGCCAGTTGGAAATGCCGACCTTGAGCGCCACGAAGCTTTCGGTGCGGCTGTCGGGGTTGGCGACATCCTCCAGATAGCCGGGCTGGCCGGGGGCGGGCAGGTACTGGCCGCGCACCACATCGACCGGCCGCACCGGATCGAGCGCGCGGATGACCTTGAGCTTTTCGTCGCGCACCGCATCGGGGGAAAAGTGCCACGGCGGCTCCATCGCGGTCAGGCACAGAAGCTGCATCATGTGGTTCTGCACCATGTCGCGCATCGCGCCCGCACGGTCGTAATAGGCCCCCCGCCCGGCCACGCCCGCGCTTTCGGCCACCGTGATCTGGACGTGATCGACATGTTGCGCGTTCCACAACGGCTCGAACAATATGTTGGCGAAACGCACCGCCATCAGGTTCTGCACCGTTTCCTTGCCCAGATAATGGTCGATGCGGTAGATCTGGCCCTCGCCGAAATGCCGCGCCAGAACGGCGTTCAGCGCGCGGGCGGTGTCCAGATCGTCGCCGAAGGGTTTTTCCACCACCACGCGGCTGTCGTCATCGGCGATGCCATGGGCGCGCAGCCGTTCGGCCAGCGCGCCGAACAGGGCCGGCGCGACCGAGAAATAGAAGGCCCGCACCACGCCGGGCCGCATCCGCGCCGCCAGCGCCGCCCATCCGGTCTCGCCCCCGGCCTCCAGCGTCACATAATCCAGCCGGTCGAGAAACGCCGCCAGCCGCCCGCGATCCAGCAGCGGCGGGGGCAGCGCGCCTTCCAGCGCGGCGGCGGTTTCCTGACGGAAGGCATCAGCCGTCATCGCGCTGCGCGCGGCGGCGATGATACGGCAGGCATCGGACACCTGCCCGGCCACGAACCGGCGGTACAGCGCGGGCAGGATCCTGCGCCGGGCCAGATCGCCGGTGCCGCCGAACACCACCATGTCGAATGCCTCGACCGGAATGACGCGCGAAGCCATCTTGCCCGTACCGCCCTGCCGCCTCGTGGATACCGCGCGGGGTCCGCCCGGCGGCGCCGGTGTAGCACGGGTGCCCGCGGATGCGAACCCCCCCGCCGGGCTCATGCCTCCAGTTCGGCATCCCAGTAGAGATAGTCGAGCCAGCTTTTGTGCAGATGGTTCGGCGGAAACCTGCGCCCGCGGTTGTGCATTTCCGCCGGCGACGGCTGCCGGGGCGCCCGCGTCAGCCGCAGCCCCGATTCCCGCAGGCTGCGCGATCCCTTGCGCAGGTTGCAGGGCGAACAGGCGGCGACCACGTTTTCCCAGCTGGTCACGCCGCCCCGCGCCCGCGGCACCACATGGTCGAAGGTCAGGTCATGGGTGGATCCGCAGTACTGGCAGCGGAATTCGTCGCGCAGGAAAAGATTGAAGCGCGTGAAGGCCACGCGCTTCTGGGGTTTGACGAAATCCTTGAGAACGACGACCGAGGGGATGCGTATCGCCTGCCTCTGGCTGCGCACCGTCTGGTCGTATTCCGCCACGATCGTCACGCGGTCGAGGAACACGGCCTTCACCGCCTCCTGCCAGGGCCAGAGCGAGAGGGGATAATAGCTGAGCGGCCGGTAATCCGCATTCAGCACCAGCGCCGGAAACTGCCGCAACGCGCCCGGTTCGCGGACGAAACTGGTTCTGAACTCGATATCGGTCGTGACTGCCATCCGTTAGAGACTCCGTCCCTGCCGCCGGAAACCGGCGCCGGGACGGGGAAACCGCCCCGATGTGCGCACTATATATGGCGCTTGCCGCGTGGCAAGACGCCATCTGCGGCCCTATCCATAATCCGCGCAGGTAACGGCGTTGTGTCAGGAACCCAGCCGTTCGCGCAGGAAGGCCAGCGCGACCGACAGCCCGTCGGGCGCGATGCCGTGACCGGCGCCCTTCATCACATGGCCATAGGTCTCGAACCCCGCGGCGACCAGCGCATCGCCCGCCGCGCCCATGTCGGCGAAGGGCACCACCGGGTCGGCATCGCCATGGATCAACAGCACCGGCGGCTTCACCCGCGCCTCTGCCGCCAGAAGCTCGGGCGCCAGCAGCCGGCCGGAAAAGGCGACGACGCCGGCGATGGCGGCATCGCGGCGGGCGGCGACATGCAGGCTCATCATCGTGCCCTGCGAAAAGCCCACCAGCGCCAGCCGATCGGGGGTCACGCCCTCGGCCCGCAGCACCTCGTCCAGATAGAGGTTGAGGTCATCGGCGGCGGCGGCGACACCGGCCTGCGCCTCGGCCTCGCTCGACCCGTCGAGCCAGGGAATGGGAAACCACTGATAGCCGAAAGGGTTGCCGCTGCACCGTTCCGGCGCGTCGGGGGCGTGGAAGGCGGTGTCGGGCAGGTGCGGGGCCAGCGGGTCGGCCAGTCCCAGCAGGTCGTTGCCGTCGGCGCCATAGCCGTGGACGAACACGACCACGCTTTTCGTCACCCCGTTGCGGGCCGGGCGGCGGCCCGCGTTCAACCTGCGCGTCATCTGATCCCCTCGCGGTCCTTGGCCACCCGGTAATAGGCCCAGAGCAACCGCGCCGCAACCGCCCGCCAGGGCGACCACGCCGCCGCCATCTCGCGCAGGGCACGTTCGCGGGGCCGTTCGGGCAGGTCGAACAGCAGGCGGGCGGATTCCTGCAAGGCCAAATCGGCGGGGGCGAACACATCCGCCCGGCCGAGCGAGAACATGGCATAGATTTCCGCCGTCCAGCGCCCGATCCCGGGCAGCGCGACCAGTTCGGCCACCACCGCCTCGTCGGGCACATGGCGCAGGGCGGCATAGTCGATCCCCGCATCCGCCAGCGCACGGGCATAGCGCACCTTCTGCCGCGACAGGCCGCAGGCGCGCAGCGCCTCGTCCCCGGCCGCGGCGATGGCTTCGGGCGCGGTCAGGGCGGCGGCCTCCAGCCGGTTCCAGATCGCGTTGGCGGCGGCGACGGAAACCTGCTGGCTGACGATCGCGCCCAGAAGCGCCTCGAACCCGTCGGGGCGGCGGCGCAGCGGCAGGGGGCCGGTCAGATCCGCGGCGCGGGCGAACCGGGGGTCCGCCCGGCAGAGCCAGTCGAGCCCCTCGGCCACACAGGATTCGGTTTCGATGATGCGGCCGATATGGGCCATGCCTGCCTCCGCTGTTGCGCGGGCAGGTTAGCGGCTATGGCCCCGGCAGGCCAGTGCGTCAGACGATCGACGCCAGCCCCTCGATATCGTTGCGCACCGCGCAGAACTCGGGCACCGTCTGGTCGTGCAGTTGCGACAGCCATTCGCGGCAATCGCCCGTCCGCCCGCATTCGGCGCAGCGGCAGACCATGCCGTCCAGGTCGTCGCGGGTGATCCAGCCCTCGACCACCGCCCGCGTCAGCGGCACGCCCGCCGCCCGCGCCATGCCCCGCACCAGCCAGAAAGCCTGCGGGCCGCCGCCGAAGATCATCATTCCATCCTGCCTTTCCGCCCGGCCCTGCCCCGCCGGGGTGGCGGGCAGGATCGCAGGGGTCCGGCGGACGGGCTTTGATCTGGATCAAACGCGCCCGCCGCCTTCCAGCACCGCCAGCGTGCGCCGCACGGTGTCGATCCGCGCGCTGTTGGGCGGGTGGGTGCCGAGGAACTGGTTGCCCGGGTCGGGCATCCGGTCGAAGAAGGCCGCGCCCCGCAGCGGGTCGAACCCCGCCTGCCATGCGATCACCGTCCCGCCGGTATCGGCCTCCAGTTCGTAATCCTTCGAGAAGGTCCGCGCGCCGAGCGTCGCACCGATGTTCTGCGCCGTGCGCAGGCTGCCCGCATCGCGCTGGCCAAGCGCCGCGGCCAGCGCCCCCGCCACCATCGCGCCCGCGACCGCCGTGTCGCGCTGGCGGTCCAGATGCCCGGCGATGTGATGCGCCGCCTCGTGGCCCAGAACGAAGGCCAGTTCATCCGCATTCGCCGCGCTGCGGATCAGCGAGGCGGTGAAGGCGATCACCGGCCGTCCCGTTGCCGGGTCGCGGGTCTGGAAGGCGTTCGGCGGCGCATCCGGCCGGTCGTCGACCACGATCAGGAAATCGCAATCCGCAAAGGGCGCGCGTTCGCGGCAGGCGGCCTCTGCCACCGGCTCGACCCGCGCGACGACCGCGGCGAAGGTGGCGGCGGGCGTCAGGCCCGCGGGGATGACGCCCGGGGCGGGGCGGCAGGCCTGGGCGACAGGCGCATGGCCCGCATCCGGCGCCACGGTCATGCCGCAGCCCGCCGGCACCGCCAGCACCAGCGCCGCCATCAGGCCACGCAAGGATCGGTTCATGGCATTCCTCATGCTCTGGCCCCGGCTATGCCCCGGGGTCTGCCTCTGGCGCCAGGATAATACGCGCCCGTCCCCGCCGCCAGCCACCCGCCACGCCGTCGCAAGGATGTGAGCCGCCTTCCGCGCCCCGCGCCGCCATGCCATGATCGCGGAAAACAGGAGGACCCATGTTCACCATCGAGCACGAATTCGACGCCACCGTCATCACCCTGGTGGACGAGGGCGGCCCCTATCTGGTCGAGGACGTGACGATCAACGCCTTCGACGATTGCGTGACGCTGGAACAGCTCGACCCCCAGACGGAAGAGGTGCAGCAGATCACCCTGTCGCTGACGCAGTTGCGCGACCTTGCCGCGGCGCTGGACCTGCCCGAGGGGATCTATCGCCGCGTGCCCCGGCCCGGCGCAGCCGAAGAATAGGGTCAGCGCACCCGGAAGGTCTTGTCCCGTGCCGTGGCGCCGCGCACCAGTTCCAGCCGCGAAGGCGCGATGCCGAGCGCGCGGGCCAGCAGTTTGACCACCGCCTTGTTGGCCTTGCCGTCCTCGGGCACGGTGGTGACCAGCACCCGCACCTGGCCGTCCTGCACCACCACCGCATTGCGCGAGGCCCGCGGCGTCACGCGCACGGCGATCTCTGCGCCCGGTTCGGCGAGGGTGGTGAGGTCGGGGTCATCCATCCGGCGATGGTGCCCGGCGTGGCGGCCGGGTGCAAGGGCGGCCGTTGTGCCCCTGTTGAGGACAGCGCCGGGGGCCAGCCCCGTGGCCTGCTGGTTCTCGAACCAGTGGCGCACCATCAGGCGCCCCCGGGATATTTGGATCACGGTGAAAGACGGGGGCGCTTTCTTCCGGGAAAGGGCGCGCCCCTTATCTTCAGGCTGGCCCAAATATCCCGGGGTCCGGGGCAGCGCCCCGGCGCCGCCCTCTCCGCCCGGCCGCCGGTCAGGATTTCAGCCCGGTTTCCCGCAGCAGGCCCTTGCGCTTGGCCTCGTAGTAATAGCCGCGCGCATACCACATCACCGCGCGGTCGTGGTTGCGGTCCGCCACCAGCCAGGCGCCGCGAAGGTATTTCACACCGTAATGCAGGTTGGTGCGCGCGTCCAGCAGCCCCTCGGGCCGGCCGCGATAGCCCATCACCCGTGCGGTTTCGGCCGAGATCTGCATCAGCCCGTAATAGGGCCCGTTGCGCGCGCCGGGGTTGTAGCGGCTTTCGCGCTGGACCACGCGATGCACCAGTTTCGCCGGCACCCCGTGATCGGTGGCGGCGCGGTCGATCATGTCGTGCAGCGCCCGCCCGCCCGGGGCGACGGCGGGCAGGTCGTCATCGGCGCGGCGGCGGTCGGCCGGGCGGTCGCCGCAGGCGACAAGGAACGCGGTCGAGGCCAGCATGGCCAGTACGGTACGGCGGGACATCGGGGGCATCGGCGGCTCCACTCCTGACGCGGATGTGATAGCTTGCGAACCGCGTTCGGGAAAGCCCCCCTGCGGGGCTCGGCGTCTTCAAGCCGATGGCCGCCGGGCCATCCCGCCCGACCGTCCCGCTTGACCCGCGCGCGCCGATCCCCGACATGGGAAGGCAAAGGAGACCGCGATGACCGATCAGCCCGCCCCGCCGCAAGATGCGCGCCACTTCCTGCTGACCCGCCGTTCGGTGCCGCTGCGCACGCTGGCCACCCCCGCGCCCGACCGCCACGCCCTTGCCGAACTGCTGACCGCCGCCGCGCGGGTGCCCGATCACGGCAAGCTGGAACCCTGGCGCTTCGTCGTGCTGGAACGCCCGGCGCTGGAACGTCTGGCCGCGGCCGCCGCCGCGCAGGGCCCGGCGCTCGGGATCGAGCCCGACCGCATCGCCAAGGGGCAGGGCCAGTTCGCGGAAAGCCCGCTGGCGGTGGCCGTCATCGCCGCCCCCAGGGAAAGCCCCGTCATCCCCCCGGTCGAGCAGGTGCTGTCCGCCGGCGCGGTCTGCCTGTCGCTGTTGAATGCGGCGCTGGCGGCGGGCTGGGGGGCAAGCTGGCTGACCGGCTGGGTCGCCCACGACCGCCGCTTTGCCGAACCGGCCTTCGGCCTCGGCCCGCAGGAATGGGTGGCCGGCATCGTCCATATCGGCACCCGCACCGCGCCCCCGCCCGAACGGCCCCGCCCCGACATCGGCGCGATCACCACCTGGGTGTCCGAATGATCCTTGCGGATTTCCTCCGCGCGGTCGGCCAGATCGGCGACCGGCGCTTTCGCCGGGTGCTGTTTCTGGGCCTGATCCTGACCTTCGCCCTGCTGGCGGGGGTCTATGCGCTGTTTCTGGGCGCGATCCAGATCCTGACGCCCGACAGCATCACCATCCCCTGGGTGGGCGAGGTCGGCGGGCTCGACACGCTGCTGTCCTGGGGCTCGCTTGTGTTCATGATCGGGCTCAGCGTGTTCCTGATGGTGCCGGTGGCGGCGGCGTTCACCGGGTTCTTCCTCGACGATGTGGCGCAGGCGGTCGAGGATCGCCATTACCCCGGCCTGCCCCCCGCCACCCCGGTTCCGCTGATGGACCAGCTGATCGACAGCGCGAATTTCTTCGGCGTGCTGGTGGCGCTCAACGTGCTGGCGCTGGTGCTTTACGCCTTTGCGGGGCCGTTCATCCCGGTGGTGTTCTGGGGGTTGAACGGGTTCCTTCTGGGCCGCGAATATTTCACGCTGGTCGCCATGCGGCGGCTCGGCCGGCAGGGCGCGCGGGAATTGCGCCGCCGCCATCCGGCGCAGGTCTGGCTGGCCGGGGTGCTGATGGCGGCGCCGCTATCGGTTCCGATCGTGAACCTGCTGATCCCGGTGCTGGGGGTGGCGACCTTCACTCACCTCTATCATCGGCTGGTCGGGGATGCATCGTTCCGCGGAAGTCGAAATCCCTGACGCTGACCACACCCGACAGGATGATGCCCGACAGCACCGCCCAGACCACCACCGCCACCACGGTGGTGATCAGCGCCTTGCGCCGCACGATGAAACCCGCGGGCGCGCTCGACGGCGTGCCCTCGACCACATCGCCCGCCTCGCCCTGCGTGGTCAGCCGCAGCGGCAGCACGATGAAGAACACCAGAAACCAGCAGACGAGGAACAGGACGGCGGCGGCGGTGATGCTCATACCTGTTCAAGCTCCACCAGGCAGCCGTTGAAATCCTTGGGATGCAGGAACAGCACCGGCTTGCCATGCGCGCCGATCTTCGGCTCCCCATTGCCCAGAACGCGCGCGCCCGCGGCCTTCAGCCGGTCGCGCGCGGCGAGGATGTCGTCGACCTCGTAGCAGATATGGTGGATGCCGCCCGAAGGGTTCTTTTCGAGGAACCCGGCGATGGGGGAATTGTCGCCCAAGGGGTAGAGCAATTCGATCTTGGTGTTCGGCAGTTCGATGAACACCACCGTCACGCCATGGTCGGGTTCGTCCTGCGGATCGCGCACCACGGCGCCGAGCGTGTTGCGGTACTGATCCGCCGCCGCGGCAAGGTCGGGGACGGCGATGGCGACATGGTTGAGACGTCCGATCATGGCGGGCTCCGGGCTGGATGGTCGGGGGCGTTATGCGGCGCGGGGGCCCGGCTGGCAAGGGGCGGCGTTTACCTGCGGTTAAGGGGCACGGGGCAAACTGGGGGCTGAATCGCGCTGCCGGAGGGCCCGAGGATGCCAGAACTGCCGTTCGCCCCGATGCGCCCGCTGCCGCCGCCCCCCGTGCCGCACCCCGTGCACCCCGCCCCGCCCGCGCCTGCGCTGCCGATGCAGGGGCTGGTGCTGCTGGCGGTGGAGGACAGCCGCTTCGCGTCAGAGGCGCTGCGGCTGATGGCGCAACGGTCGGGCGCACGGCTGCGCCGGGCGGGCACGCTGCGCGATGCGCGCCGGATTCTGGCGCGCTACCGCCCCGATGCGGTGCTGGTCGATCTGGGCCTGCCCGACGGGCCGGGCACGGCGCTGATCGCGGAACTGGCGCGCGCGGGGCCGGATGCGCCGCCGGTTCTGGGAATGAGCGGCGATCCCGGCGCCCGCGCGGCGGCGCTGCGGGCGGGCGCCGCGGGGTTTCTGGAAAAGCCGGTGGCGGGGCTGGCGGCCTTTCAGGCGGCGCTGCGCGCGATCCTGCCCGGGCGCGGCCCGCCCGGCGCGGACCCGCCGGCCGCCCCGCCCCCCGACGCGCTGGCCCTGCACGAGGATCTGGCGCGCGCGGCGCAACTGATCGCCACCCGCCCGGATGCCGCGGGGCGGGCCTATCTGGCGCAGTTCCTGTCCGGCGTGGCGCGCAGCGCGGGCGATGGCGCGCTGGAACGCGCGGCGGGGCAGCTGGCGGGCGGCGGCGGCACCGGACCGCTCGCCTCGCTTCTGGCCGAACGCCTGCACCATGCACCGGGCGCCTTTGCCCGGACCGCCCCGGATCCGCAGTCCATGGGGAGAGGACAGCGCCGGGGCCCTGCCCCGGACCCCGGGATATTTGAGGACAGAAAGTGAAGAAGAGGTGCCCTGCGCCCGGCGGTGGCGAGAGTGGAAGGGGCGGGGGCCGCCGGCGGGGATATTTGGGGCCAGCCTGAAGATGCGGATTGTACTTCCCCTGCTGAGGAGGCGCCCTCGTCTTTCACCGTGATCCAAATATCCCGGGGTCCGGGGCAGCGCCCCGGCGCGCCCGCGGCATCCCGCCGCCGTTCAACGCAGCAGACCGGGGTCGCCGCCCATGTCGAGCCCCGGGAACACCGTGCGTTCCAGCACCGCCCGGTCCACCCCGAACAGCCCCCGCATCGCCCAGGCCGCATGCGCCCGCACGTCCGAGGTCGGCATCAGGTCGCGCCGGGCGTAGAGCGCGCCTTCGTCCAGCCCCGGCCATTTGCCGACCACCCTGCCCCCGCGCAGCGCGCCGCCCGCCATCAGCATCGCGCCCCCGGTGCCATGGTCGGTGCCCTGGCTGCCGTTTTCGCGCACGGTGCGGCCGAATTCCGTCATCGCCAGCAGCATCGTCTGCCCCCAGACCGGCCCCAGCCCCTCGCGCAGGGCCAGCACCAGCCGTTCCAGCCGTTGCAGCGGCTGGCGGATGGTCTGGATCTGCGCGCGATGCGTGTCCCAGCCGGCCAGCGACAGCGCGACGATCCGCGTATCCTCGCGCAGCCGGGCGGCGGCATAGGCGGCGAAGCGGTCGACCTCTGCCAGCGGGCCGCCCGCCGGGGCGGGGGTGGGGGCGGGGGCGGCCATGCCGGAATCGTCGGCGCCGCTTTCGGCCATCGCGGCGGCAAGCTCCGTCAGTTCGAACGCCTCTGCCGCGGCGTCGCGGAAGATCGGGTCGTCGTGATAGACCTCTTCCAGCAGCCGCCGGCCCTGCGCGCTCAGTTCCAGCCGCGCGTCGGGGGCCCAGTTCTGCGCCGGGGCCTTGCCGGACAGGATCGGGATCGCCTCGCGCCCCACGGCGAAGGCGGTTTCGGCCTGCGCGCCCGGCACCGTCTGCAACAGGCGGTTGAGCCAGCCTTCGCGCCGCAGCGCCGCGGGCGCGTCGGGGGCGGTTCCGGCCTCCAGCAGATCCTGCCCGTCGAAATGGCTGCGCTTGTCGCGATAGGGCGTGGCGACCGCCTGGGCGAAGCCCAGTTCCCCCGCCTTCCACAACGGCAGCAACCCGGGCAGTCCGGGGTGCAGGGCGAAGAACCCGTCAAGATCCGCCCCCGGGTCGGCGGCGATGCGCGGGCGCAGCGCGGCAAAACCCGGGTCGCCCACCGGGCGCAAGAGGTCCAGCCCGTCGAGCGCCCCGCGCAGGATCACCACCACCAGCCGGTTTTCCCAAGGGGCAGAGGCGAAGGTCGCATGCGTGATCAGCGGCATCGCCGCCGCCGAACAGCCCATGGCCAGCGCGCCGCGCAGGAAGGAACGCCTGTGCATCATCTTTCCCCCTATCTGCGGTTGAACGCGGGCGAGGCGAGCACGAGGCCCACGCCCTCGGTGGCGTCTTCGGACCGGGACACCGCGGTGCGCAGCGCATCGTCGGCCACCCCCGCCAGCGCGGCATCCAGAAACAGCCGCGGGTCGGGCAGCGGACGGCGCAGCAGCCCGGGAACCTGCATCCCCCAGGTGATGCGCGCGGCCAGCGCCTGCGGCGTCATCCAGGCGGTGGCATCCTCGGGCCAGCCGTCGGGGCCGCGCGGCATCTGCCAGGGCTGGCCCATCGCCGCCATCGGGCGCAGGAACACCCGTTGCGTGCGCGGGCGCGGCAGGTCCGTCACCTGTTCCGCCGTCAGATCCAGCGCGCGCAGCCCGGCGGCGATGAAATCGAAGGGCTGGCGCAGCTTGGCCAGCGGCGCCTTCCATGCCGCGGGATGCGCCGCCAGCGCGCGCGACACCGCCAGCAGGTCGCCCCCGGTATCGGCCCAGGTGGCGGCCAGCGCCGCGACCAGCGCCGGGTCGGGGGTGTCGGAAACGAAATGCACCGCCAGCTTGCCGGCGATATGGCGGGCGGTTTCGGGCCGCACCGCCAGATCGCCCAGAACGCGCAGGATGTCGTCCAGCACCGCCGCGCCCTTGCCGCCATAGCTTTGCCCCAGCACGGTTTCGGCCCCGGGTTCGGCCCATCGCGGCTGAAAGACGAAGGCGCCGTCCGCGTCCACCGTCAGGCCGGTCAGCAGTTCGGCCAGTTCGCGCACGTCGCGCTGGTCATAGGCCGCACCGACGCCGAGGGTGTGAAGTTCCAGCAGTTCGCGGGCGAAATTCTCGTTCAGCCCCCGTTCGCGGTTGCGCCCGATCGGGGAATTCGGCCCCACCGAGGCGCGCTGGTCGAGGTAGAGCAGCATCGCCGGATGCATCGCCACCGCCGCGAGCATGTCGGCGAAGCGCCCCGCGACATGCGGGCGGATCGCGTCATCGACGAAGGCGGAGACAAGCGGGCGATCCGCTGCGGCGGGTGCGCGGACGGTGAAGTGGTCGGCCCAGAACCGCACCAGCCGTTCGCGGAACCCGTCCTCTGCCACCACCGCACGCGCGAGGTCGCGGCGGGCGGCGGTAAAGAACATCTCCTGGATGCGGTCGGTCTGCGCGCTGCGTTCATCGGCCACGGCCTTGGGATTTTCGCGGCCGCGGCGGACGATTTCCAGCAGTTGCGCGCGTTCGGCCAGCACGGCATCCGTGCCCGGCCCCGGCAGGGCGGCGGCCATCCGGTCGGGGCCTGCCAGCCCGGCGGCGATATCGCCCTGCGGCAGGCGCCCGCCGTGGGGGCCATAGCCGAATCGCATCGCGGCGATTCCGTCGCGTGTCAGCATGCTGCACCTCCGTCACGGCAGAGGCTAACACGCCGCCCGCGCCCGCGCAGCACGCGGGCGCGTGATCGGCAGGCTTCTGCCGGGTCAGGCGTCCTTGGGGATCACGCGCAGGCGCAGTTCGCGCAATTGCTCGTTGCTGGGTTCGGAGGGCGCGCCCATCATCAGGTCCTCGGCCCGCTGGTTCATCGGGAACAGGATGACCTGGCGGATGTTCGCCTCGTCCGCCAGCAGCATGACGATGCGGTCGATCCCCGCCGCACAGCCCCCGTGGGGCGGCGCGCCATAGCGGAACGCCTTGACCATGCCGCCGAACCGCTTTTCGACCTCTTCCTTGGGATAGCCCGCCAGTTCGAACGCCTTGAACATGATCTCCGGCGTATGGTTGCGGATGCCGCCCGAGATCAGTTCATAGCCGTTGCAGGCAAGGTCGTACTGATAGGCCACGACCTCGAGCGGGTCGCCCATCAGCGCGTCGAGCCCGCCCTGCGGCATCGAAAACGGGTTGTGGCTGAAGTCGATCTTGCCGGTTTCCGCGTCCTTTTCGTACATCGGGAAATCGACGATCCAGGCGAAACGGAAGGTGTTTTCCTCGGTCAGGCCCAGTTCGCGGCCGATTTCCACCCGCGCCCTGCCGGCCACGGCCTCGAACGTCTCGGGCTTGCCGCCGAGGAAGAAGGCCGCATCGCCCACCTTGAGGCCAAGCTGCTGGCGGATCGCCTCGGTGCGTTCGGGGCCGATGTTCTTGGCCAGCGGGCCCGCGGCCTCCATCTGGCCGCCATCCTCCCGCCAGAAGATATAGCCCATCCCCGGCAGGCCCTGCGCCTGCGCGAAGGCGTTCATCCGGTCGCAGAACTTGCGGCTGCCGCCGCCGGGGGCGGGAATGGCGCGGATCTCGGTGCCCTCGTTTTCCAGCAGCTTGGCAAAGATCGCAAAGCCCGAGCCCCGGAAATGTTCGCTGACGACCTGCATCCTGATCGGGTTGCGCAGGTCGGGCTTGTCGGTGCCGTACCACAGCATCGCGTCGCGATAGGCGATGCGCGGCCAGTCGGCATCCACCCGGCGGCCGCCCCCGAATTCCTCGAACAACCCCTGGACCACCGGCTGGACGGCGGCGAACACGTCGTCCTGGGTGACGAAGCTCATCTCGATGTCGAGTTGATAGAAATCGGTGGGCGAACGGTCGGCGCGCGGATCCTCGTCGCGGAAACAGGGCGCGATCTGGAAATACTTGTCGAAGCCCGACACCATCAGGAGTTGCTTGAACTGCTGGGGCGCCTGCGGCAGGGCGTAGAACTTGCCCGGATGCAGCCGCGAGGGCACGAGGAAGTCGCGCGCCCCTTCGGGCGAGGAGGCGGTGATGATCGGGGTCTGGAATTCGTTGAAGCCCGCATCCCACATCCGGTTGCGGATCGACCGCACCACGTTGGACCGCAGCATCATGTTGGCATGCAGCGTTTCCCGCCGCAGGTCGAGGAAACGGTAGGTGAGCCGTGTTTCCTCGGGGTAGTCGGGTTCGCCGAAGACGGGCAGCGGCAGGTCGTCCGCCGGGCCCAGGACCTCGATCGCGGTCACATAGACCTCGACCTCGCCGGTGGGCAGCTTGGGGTTCACAAGGCTCGCGTCGCGCGCCTTCACCGTGCCGTCGATGCGGATGCAGAATTCGGACCGCAGCTTTTCCATCGCCGCCAGCGCCGGGCTGTCGCCATCGGCCAGCACCTGGGTGATGCCGTAATGGTCGCGCAGGTCGATGAACAGCACCCCCCCGTGGTCGCGCACCCGGTGCACCCAGCCCGACAGGCGCACGTTCCGCCCCACATCGGCATGGCGCAGGTCGGCGCAGGTGTGGGTGCGATAGGCGTGCATGGTCTTCCCCTTTCCCGAGGCTTGGGCGTATCGCGCCGATACAGCCGCTGCCGCAGGTGAAGTCAAGCGCACTCTGCACCCCGGAACAGTGCAGGTGCTTCACCCCGGGGAACGAATCCCTTAACCTTTTGTCCGAGCGGTCAGAGAATCGCTGGCAATTTCAGGGGACAAGGCATGGCTGCTTCCATGTGGACAAAGCTTTTCGACCGTATGGTCGGCAGCTTCCTGCACCGCGGGACGCTTATCATCCAGCTCGTGGACGGAACGGTGCTGCGCTATGGCGACGGTCAGCCGCCCGAGGTCCGCGTCGCGTTCCATGACGAAGACCTGCCGCGCAGGCTGCTGTTCTCGCCCGAGATCGTGATGGGCGAGGGTTATATGGACGGCACCATCACGGTGGAAAACGACGACCTGCACGGGCTGTTGCAGGTCCTTCTGGGCAATTTCCCCGAAGGCGCGGGCACCTGGCCGGGCCTGCTGCGGATGTTCCGCAAGATCGCGACACCGATCCTGCAATTCAACCCGACGGGCAAGGCGCGGCGCAACGTGGCGCATCACTACGACCTGTCGGGCGAGATGTACGAGTTGTTCCTCGACACCGACAAGCAATATTCCTGCGCCTATTTCCGCACCCCCGAGGTGACGCTGGAAGAGGCGCAGGCGGCCAAGAAGGCGCATATCGCCGGCAAGCTGTTGCTGGAGCCGGGGATGAAGGTGCTGGACATCGGCTGTGGCTGGGGCGGCATGGCGCTGACGCTGGCGCGCGATTACGGCGTCCAGGTTCTGGGGGTCACGCTGTCGACCGAACAGCACAAGGTGGCCACCGAACGCGCCGCCGCGGCGGGCCTGTCGGACCGGGTGGAATTCCGCCTGACCGACTATCGCAACGTGCGCGAGACCTTCGACCGCATCGTTTCCGTCGGCATGTTCGAACATGTCGGCGCGCCGCATTACCGCGAATATTTCCGCCATATGAAAAAGCTGCTGAACCCGGACGGCGTGGCGCTGATCCACACCATCGGGCGGTTTTCGCCACCCGGGTCCACCAGCCCGTGGATCACCAAGTACATCTTCCCCGGCGGCTATTGCCCGGCGCTGTCGGAAACCATGGCGGCGGTGGAACGCGAGGGGCTGGTCGAGACCGATGTCGAGATCTGGCGGCTGCACTATGCCGAAACGCTGCGCCACTGGCAGATGCGGTTCGAGGCGAACATCGACAAGGTGCGCGCGCTTTACGACGACCGTTTCTGCCGGATGTGGCGGTTCTACCTCGTCGCCTCGGAAATGAGCTTCCGTTACGGCGGGCAATGCGTGTTCCAGATCCAGCTGGCCCGCCGGCAGGAGGCCGTGCCGCTGACGCGGGACTACCTCTATGTCCCCGAAGCGCGGGCGGCGCTGCGCGCGGCGGAATAGCGGGGGCGCGGCCGGGTCAGAACGGCCGCGCCACATTCCCGGAATAGAAGAAGATCCCCAGGCCCACGGTGAACAGCACGTTCCCCGCCAGACTGTGCAACAGCACCGCCTGCGGAAAGGACTGCTGGCGGTGATAGGCATGGGCAAAGACCAGCCCGCCGGCAAAGGTCATCAGCGCGACCACCGCGTTCCAGTACATCAGATGCGCCAGCGAAAACACCGCCGCATTCAGCACCATTATCGCCGGCCCCCCGGGCAGGATCACGCCATAGCGGCGAAAGAACAGCGGGCGGAACACGATTTCCTGCGGCAGCGCCGACAGCACCGGGTAAAGCGCCCAGATCATCGCCAGCAGTTCGGGCTGGTAGTGCAGCAGGAAGAACGCCTGCCCCGGCGCCATCCAGCGCAGCACCGCCCAGGCCAGCAGCGCGGTGCCCAGGGTGAACAGCGCCAGTTGCCCCCACCGGACGCGGCCCCGCAGAAGGCTGGCCCAACTGAACCCCGGCGTGCGGTGCAGCAGCACCAGCCCCACCCCCGTCAGCAGGAACAGCATCGGAAACAGCGCCCGCGGCGGCAGAACAAGCGCCATCGTCACCGGTGCCAGCAGATAGAGCGCCGCGAATTCCACCCGCAACCACAGCCTGCCCTGCCCCATCGCCGCACCCCGCCAACCCCTGCCGTCAGCATATCGCAACGCCCGGGGCGCCGTACAAGGTCGCAACGGGACTTGCGCCCGTGACGGCACCGTCTATAACCCCGGCAATTTGCGCGATGGGGACCGAGACATGCCGAAGAGAACCGATATCACATCCATCATGATCATCGGCGCGGGGCCCATCGTCATCGGGCAGGCGTGCGAATTCGACTATTCCGGCGCGCAGGCCTGCAAGGCCCTGCGCGAGGAAGGCTATCGCGTGATCCTCGTGAACTCCAACCCCGCGACGATCATGACCGATCCGGGGCTGGCGGATGCGACCTATATCGAACCGATCACCCCCGATGTCGTCGCCCGCATCATCGAAAAGGAACGCCCCGACGCGCTGTTGCCCACCATGGGCGGGCAGACCGGGCTGAACACCGCGCTGGCGCTGGCCGACATGGGCGTGTTGGAAAAGTACAAGGTCGAACTGATCGGGGCCAATCGGCAGGCCATCGAAATGGCAGAAGACCGCAAGCTGTTCCGCGAGGCGATGGACCGGATCGGGCTGGAAAACCCCCGCGCCACCATCATCGCGGCGCCGAAACTGGCCAATGGCAAGTATGACGTCACCGCCGGCGTGACCGAGGCGATGAAGGCGCTGGAAGACATCGGCCTGCCCGCGATCATCCGCCCGGCCTTCACCCTTGGCGGCACGGGAGGCGGGGTCGCCTACAACCGCGACGACTATGAACGCATCGTGCGCTCGGGCCTCGACGCCTCGCCGGTGGCGCAGGTGCTGATCGACGAATCCCTTCTGGGCTGGAAGGAATACGAGATGGAGGTGGTGCGCGACCGCGCCGACAACGCCATCATCGTCTGTTCCATCGAGAACGTGGACCCGATGGGCGTGCACACGGGCGATTCGATCACCGTCGCCCCGGCCCTGACGCTGACCGACAAGGAATACCAGATCATGCGCAACGGCTCTATCGCCGTGCTGCGCGAGATCGGGGTGGAAACCGGCGGGTCCAACGTCCAGTGGGCGATCAACCCCGCCGATGGCCGCATGGTGGTGATCGAGATGAACCCGCGGGTGTCGCGGTCCTCGGCGCTGGCGTCCAAGGCCACGGGCTTCCCCATCGCCAAGATCGCGGCCAAGCTGGCCGTGGGCTATACGCTGGACGAGCTGGACAACGACATCACGAAAGTGACACCCGCCAGCTTCGAACCCACCATAGATTATGTGGTCACGAAGATCCCGAGGTTCGCTTTTGAAAAGTTCCCCGGGTCGGAACCCTTGCTGACCACCGCCATGAAATCGGTGGGCGAGGCGATGGCGATCGGCCGCACCATCCATGAATCGCTGCAAAAGGCGCTGGCGAGCCTGGAAACCGGCCTGACCGGCTTTGACGAGATCGCGATCCCCGGCGCCCCCGACAAGGCCGCGATCACCGCCGCGCTGTCGCAACAGACGCCCGACCGGCTGCGCATCATCGCGCAGGCGATGCGCCACGGCCTGTCGGACGACGACATCCAGCATGCCACGGCCTTCGATCCCTGGTTCCTGGCCCGCATCCGCGAAATCGTGGAAACCGAGGCGCGCATCCGCAAGAACGGCCTGCCGCTCGACGCCGCGGGGCTGCGCGGGCTCAAGATGATGGGCTTCACCGATGCGCGGCTGGCGAAACTGACGGGGCGCGACGAAGGGCAGATCCGCCGCGCGCGGCGCAATCTGGGCGTGACGGCCGTCTTCAAGCGCATCGACACCTGCGCCGCCGAATTCGAGGCCCAGACCCCCTACATGTATTCCACCTACGAAGCCCCCGCGATGGACGAGGTGGAATGCGAGGCCCGGCCGAGCGACCGCAAGAAGGTGGTCATCCTGGGCGGCGGCCCCAACCGGATCGGACAGGGGATCGAGTTCGACTATTGCTGCGTCCATGCCTGCTATGCGCTGACCGACGCGGGCTATGAGACGATCATGGTCAACTGCAACCCGGAAACCGTCAGCACCGACTACGACACCTCGGACCGGCTGTATTTCGAACCCCTTACACTGGAACATGTGCTGGAAATCCTGCGGGTGGAACAGGAAAACGGCACGCTGCACGGGGTGATCGTCCAGTTCGGCGGGCAGACGCCGCTGAAGCTGGCGCAGGCGCTGAAGGACGAGGGCATCCCGATCCTCGGCACCACGCCCGACGCCATCGACCTTGCCGAGGACCGCGAGCGGTTCCAGCATCTGCTGAACGATCTGGGCCTGAAACAGCCCGTCAACGGCATCGCCCACAGCCGGGACGAGGCGTTCGAGATCGCGGCGCGCGTCGGCTATCCGCTGGTCATCCGCCCGTCCTACGTTCTGGGCGGCCGGGCGATGGAAATCGTGCGCGACGATGCGCAGCTGGAACGCTACATCACCACCGCCGTGCAGGTTTCGGGCAAGAATCCGGTGCTGCTGGACAGCTATCTGTCGGGCGCGATCGAGGTGGATGTGGACGCGCTCTGCGACGGGCAGAACGTCCATGTCGCAGGGATCATGGAACATATCGAAGAGGCCGGCGTCCATTCGGGCGACAGCGCCTGCTGCCTGCCGCCCCACAGCCTTTCGGCCGACACGGTAGAAGAACTGAAACGCCAGACCGAACTGATGGCGCGGGCGCTGAACGTGGTCGGGCTGATGAACGTGCAGTTCGCCATCAAGGACGGCGTGATCTATGTGCTGGAGGTGAACCCCCGCGCCTCGCGCACCGTGCCCTTCGTCGCCAAGGCGACGGACAGCGCCATCGCCTCCATCGCCGCGCGGCTGATGGCGGGCGAACCCCTGTCGGCCTTCCCGCTGCGCGCGGCCTATCCCGATGGCGTCGGCCCCGACGACGCGCTGCCGCTGGCCGACCCGCTGACGCTGGCCGACCCGATCACGCCATGGTTTTCGGTGAAGGAAGCCGTGCTGCCCTTCGCCCGCTTCCCCGGCGTGGACCCGCTGCTCGGCCCGGAAATGCGGTCTACCGGCGAGGTGATGGGCTGGGACCGGACCTTCGCGCTCGCCTTCCTCAAGGCGCAGATGGGGGCGGGGACGATCCTGCCGGATGCGGGCCGGGTGTTCCTGTCGGTCAAGGACGCCGACAAGACCCCCGCGCTGGCCGAGGCCGCGGGCGACCTGACGCGCATGGGGTTCGAGATCGTGGCGACCCGCGGCACCGCGAAATGGCTGGCCGATCAGGGGATTGCCGCGACGGCGGTGGCCAAGGTCTATGAGGGCCGGCCGAACATCGTCGACCAGTTGAAGGACGGCACCATCGCGCTGGTGATGAACACGACCGAGGGCAACCAGGCGATTTCCGACAGCCGCGACATCCGCCGCGTGGCGCTGATGGACAAGATCCCCTATTTCACCACCGCCGCGGCATCGGTCGCCGCGGTGGCGGCGATGAAGGCCCGGGCCGAGGGCTACGGCGTGCGCACCTTGCAGGGCTGAGCCCCCCGGGGGCGCGCTACAGGCCGCGCGCGCCCGGGTTTTCTTCGGTCACGAAGGCGGCAAGGCCCGCCGCGTCGGACACCGCCACCCGGCCATAGCCGAGCCGGATCCAGCCGCGCGCCGCGAAATCCTTCAACACCGCGTTCATCGTGTGGCGCGAGACATTGGCCATTTCCGCCAGATCCGACTGCGTGACCGCACAATCCCCGGTCTCCTGGGGATACACGCCCGCCGTCGCCCCGCTGACCCGCAGCAGAACGGCGGCGATCCGCTGATCCGACCGGCGGATCAGCAGGTCGCCCAGAACCTCGACATAGATGTTCATGTTGTATTCCGGCAGTTGCGCGAAACATCTCCCCGCCCCCGCCAACCGCTGCGAGATCACCTCGACCGACTGCAACGTCACATAGGCCACGGCCGTCGGTTCCATCGCGCGGAAAGCCAGCATGCGGGGCCTGCCGGTGAACATCGGCCCGTGGCCGAACCAGCTGCCGCGCCGCAGGATGTCGCCCAGGGTCAGCCCGCCCATGCGGTTCAGCCCCATGACACCGAAACTGCCGCTGACGATGCCGAAAATGCCGCCGGGGTTGTCGCCGATGTGATGGGTGAACTCGCCCGCCTCATAGCGCACCAGCCGCGCCTGTTCCAGCACGGCGGCCTGAAAGCCGGACGGCATGCCGGCCAGCCAGCCGCGTTCCAGCACCGCCTGAAATTCCTCCCCGGCCCCGCGCCTGGGTGTCATCATCACTTTCCTTTCAAAAACTTTCTGCGCCTGCGATCAATTGTCGAAAAACAGGCAATCCCGGGCAGGCAGCACGGTAGAGAACATCCCGGATCGTGTGTCAAGGAACAGTATAGATTTTCGGCTTTGGGCGGTCCGACTGCGCGCGCGATCCTTGGCGCGCGCGCATCCCCAGGCGGCGCGTGCGTTCCCCAGGCGCACGCGCCCTTCCCCGGCCCCCCGGCATGCGCGGCATTGACTTCGCCCCCGATATGCCCCATCTCGGTTCCGTCCCCAGGCCCGTGCCGCGTGAGCACCTGACGGCCCGGACAAAGGTTCCCACCATCACGCAGGGGTACCACGGCGGTTGCGGCCTTGCGGACATGCGGTCCCCCGGCGCGCGGCGGCCTTCACCCTGCGCCCCCCACGGGGCGGACCAGCGGCGGCAACCCGCCCGGAAAGATTTTCATGACCACTTTCGCCGGCCTCGGCCTTTCCCCGAAACTTCTGCTTGCGCTGGAAAAGACCGGCTTCACCACCCCCACGCCGATCCAGCTGGAGGCGATCCCCCATGTCATGGCGGGCCGCGACCTGATGGGGCTGGCACAGACCGGCACCGGCAAGACGGCGGCCTTCGGCCTGCCGTTGCTGCACCGGCTGCTGGACATCGGTCACCCGCCCGGGCCGCGCAACGTGCGCGCGCTGATCCTTGCGCCCACGCGCGAACTGGTGGCGCAGATCGCGGAACATCTGGAAGGCTTCACCAAGGGCACGCCGGTGCGCGTGACCTCTGTCACCGGCGGCGCCTCGATCAACAAGCAGACGGAACGCCTGGCGCGCGGCGCCGATGTGCTGGTGGCGACGCCGGGGCGGCTGATCGACCTGCTGGACCGCCGCGCCGTCAGTCTGGAAAACACCGGCTATCTGGTGCTGGACGAGGCCGACCAGATGCTCGACATGGGCTTCATCCATGCGCTGCGCAAGATCGCCCGCCATCTGCCGCACAAACGGCAGACGCTGATGTTTTCGGCCACCATGCCCAAGCTGATCGACGAACTGGCGCAGACCTATCTGCGCGATCCGGTCAAGGTGGCGGTGAACCCGCCCGGCAAGACCGCCGACCGCATCGACCAGGCGGTGCATTTCACCAACCAGGGCGACAAGGCGAAGCTTCTGGAAAGCTATCTGCAACAGCATCCGGCCGAATCGGCGCTGGTCTTTTCGCGCACCAAGCATGGCGCGGAAAAGCTGATGAAGCTGTTGAATTCCTGGGGCTTCGCCGCCGGGTCGATCCACGGCAACAAAAGCCAGAACCACCGCGAACGCACGCTGAAGGAATTCCGCGAGGGCACGCTGAAGGTGCTGGTGGCGACCGATGTGGCCGCGCGCGGGATCGACATTCCGATCGTCCGCCATGTCTACAACTACGACCTGCCGAACGTGCCCGACAACTACGTCCACCGCATCGGCCGGACGGCGCGGGCCGGGGCCTCGGGCCGCGCCGTGGCCTTCTGCGCGCCCGCCGAGATGGAGGAGCTGCGCGCGATCGAGAAGGTGACGGGCCAGCCGCTGGCCATCGCGGGCGGTACACCGCATGCGGTGGAACCCTCGGCAGCGCCCGTCCGCCGGCCGCAGCAGCAACGGCGCGGGGGCGGGGGCGGCGCAAAACCGGCGCGGCAGGGGGCGGGCGCGGGGAAACCCGCGGCCAAACCGGCGCCCAAGCCCGCCTCGGCCAAACCCGCGGCCCGCCCCGGCGGTTCCGCACCGCCCCGGCGCGATGCGAAACCCCGCCAATCGCACGGCGCACGCGGCTGATCCCGTGCCCGACCGCGCCGCGCATCGCGCGGCGCCACCCCCAACCGGGGATGCCGCCCGTAAGGGCGGCGTCAACGGGCGGGAGCCTTCCCGGGTCTGCTACACCGGGTTCGGCAGCGGCCGGCCCTCGGCCCAGGCGATGAGGTTCTTCACCGCCATCATCCCCATCGCCTCGCGCACCTCCAGCACCGCGGTGCCCAGATGCGGCAGCAGCACCGCGTTCTCCAGCCGCCGCAGCGCCGCGGGCACCTCGGGTTCGTATTCGTAGACGTCGAGCCCCGCCGCCGCGATCCGGCCCTCTTCCAGGGCCGCGATCAGCGCCGGTTCGTCCACCACATCGCCGCGCGCGACATTGACCAGCACGCCATGCGCAGGCATCGCCGCCAGCGCCGCGGCCCCGATCAGGTGCCGCGTCCCCGCCCCGCCCGGCACTGCGATCACCACGAAATCCTGCGCCATCGCCTCTGCCAGCGTCGCGACCTGCCGCGCGGGCACGCCCGCGTCGGCCACGGGCGAGCGGTTGAAGAACGCGACCTGCATGCCGAAGCCGTGATGCGCCCGCCGCGCCACCGCCCGCCCGATCCGGCCCATCCCGACGATACCCAGCCGCTTGCCCGTGACCTGCCGCCCCAGCATCTGCGTCGGCTGCCAGCCGGTCCAAGCGCCCGCCCGCACCAGCCGTTCGCCCTCGCCCGCCCGCCGTGCCGCCGTCAACAGCAGCGTCATGGCGATGTCGGCGGTGGCATCCGTCACCGCGCCGGGGGTATTCGTCACCGCCACCCCCGCCGCCTTGGCCGCCGCCACGTCGATATGATTGTAGCCCACGCCGAAATTCGCCAGCAGCCGGCAGCGCACCGCCCCCGCCCGTGCAAAGGCCCCGGCGGTGAAGGCATCGCCGAGCGTCGGCAGGATCGCGTCGTAATCCGCCAGCGCCGCCGCCGCGCCTTCCTCTGTCAGGGGCGCGGGGTTGTCGTTCAGCACCACCTCGAACCGGGCGCGGGCGGCCTCCAGCACCGTATCGGGCAGGCGGCGGGTGATGAGGATGCGGGGCATCAGAACATCCTTCCGCCCAACGGCACCTCGGCATCGGGGCGCAGCAGCACCACCGCGCCATCGGCATCGGGCACGCCCAATACCAGCACCTCGGACATCACCTTGCCGATCTGCCGGGGCGGAAAGTTCACCACCGCCAGCACCTGCCGGCCCACCAGATCCTCGGGCCGGTAATGCACGGTGATCTGCGCGGCGGACCGTTTCTCGCCGATGCCGTCGCCGAAATCGACCCAGAGCCGGTACGAAGGGTTGCGCGCCTCGGGGAAGGGCTCGGCGCGGGTGATGCGGCCGACGCGGATGTCCACGCGGGCGAAATCGTCGTAAGCGATCTGCGGCGCGGCGCTCATGCCCCCAGCTCCCGCCCGCGGTCGGCGGCGGCCTGCACGGCGCGGCGCATCAGCGGGGGCAGCCCGGTGTCGGCATCCATCAGCACCGCCAGCGCGGCGGCGGTGGTGCCGCCGGGCGAGGTGACGTTGACGCGCAGCTGTCCGGCCGATTCGGCGGCGCGATGCGCCAGTTCCCCCGCCCCGGTCACGGTCGCCCGCGCCAGCCGCATCGCCAGATCGGGCGCCAGCCCTTGCGCCACGCCCGCCTCTGCCAGCGCCTCGATCATGTGGAACACATAGGCGGGGCCGGAACCGGACACGGCGGTGACGGCATCCATCTGATGCTCGCCCTCCAGCCGCACCACCTGCCCCACGGCGGACAGCAGCGATTCGGCCAGCGCCATCTGGTCCCCGGTCACACGGGCATTGCCGCAGATCGCGGTGATGCCCCGGCCCACGGCGGCGGGCGTGTTGGGCATGGCACGCACCACCGGCGTATCCGCACCCAGAAGCGCCTCATATGCCGCGATCCGCGTCCCGGCGGCGATCGTCACCACCAGCGTGCTGCCGTTGCCATAGCCCGCCATCTGCGGCAGCGCCCTGCCCATCATCTGGGGCTTGACCGCGATCAGCACCACCGCCGGGTCGGGCGGCAGGTCGCCGCCCAGATGCAGCCCCTGCGCCGCCAGCCCCTTCAGCCAGTCCGAGGGATGCGGTTCGAGCACCCAGACCGATGCGGGGGGCAGCCCCTGCGCCAGCCAGCCTTCCAGCAGGGCGGACCCCATCTTGCCACAGCCCAGAAGCACCAGCCCCCGCCGGGCCACCATATCCTGTTGCATCGCACCCCTCCCTGTTCAGGCGGGGCGGAGGTTAGGCGCGCCCGTAAGCCTCTGCAATGGCGACCTGCATCGCGTCCTCGGGCGTGCGGTCGGCCCAGCTGACCAGCTGGAACGCGGGGTAGAAACGTTCGCAGGCCGCCACGGCGGCGGAAATCATCCGGCCCACCTGTTCCGGCCCCGCCATCTGCCCGCCCGCCAGCACCAGCCCATAGCGCCAGACCATCAGCCGCTGTTCGCCCCACCAGGCGAAGGCCCCGGCCCAGCATTCGTCGTTCACCCGGTTGAGCAGCGCATGCAGCGCGGGTACCCGCGCCTCGGGCGGGTCCATCTCGAAGGTGCAGATGAGCCGCAGCACCTCGTCGCGCGCCGACCAGGCGAGGGTAAGCGAATAGGTCCGCCACTGCCCCTCGACCGCCATGGCAATCTGGTCGTCCGTCACGCGGTCGAATTCCCAGTCGTGATGCGCGGCCAGCGATTCCACCACGTCGATGGGGTGGATCTCGTCGGCCAGGAGGTAGTCTTCGGAAAGCGACATGCCTGCCTCACTCTGATGTCCGGGGCCACGCCCCCCAAGACTGGGCGCCCGGCAACCAGCGGCATCTGCCGGACACCCACATACTAGATATGGTGTGCCCAAAGCAGAAGCCTGTAAAGCAAAATCTGGTGCGATTTCCTGTGGAGAACTCTGTCCCTTGTGGTTTACCCCCAGAATCGGTGGTAGGGGATCAGCGGTTGCGGGTATCGACGGGATAGGCGGTCGTGTACTTGACCCGCTCCATCGTGAAATACGAGGTCACGTTGCGGATCGCCACCGCGTCGGTCAGTTGCCGGTAGATCCGGTCGAGCGTCGGTAGGTCCGGCACGGCGATGCGCAGCAGGAAATCCAGATCCCCCGCGATACGGTAGACCTCCATGATCTCGGGGATGGTGGCGACGGTCCTGCAAAAGGCGTCGCGCCATTCGGTGGAATGGTCGGGCGCCTCGACGCCGACAAAGACCGTCAGCCCGAAACCGAGCTTGGCCGGGTCGGCCATCGCCACCCGTCCGGTCAGCACGCCCGCCGCCTCCAGCTTCTGGATGCGTTTCCAGCAGGGGGTCTGCGACAGGCCCACGCGTTCGGCGATTCGGGCCAGCGGCAGGGTGGCGTCCTGCATCAGTTCCGCCACGATCTTGCGGTCGATGAGGTCCAGCGCGTCCATCCAAACGTCCCGTTGTCTTTGGCCCGCAGCGGTGCGGGCGGGGGGTTCAGGATGGCGGAAAAATACATTAATGTCTACATTGTTTATCGTGATATATCCCGTACCCCCCGGATACCGGAATTTCGCCCGCCAAACCCCCGGCCGACATTGATTCCTTCCCGCACAGGCCGTAGGTCTGAGGATATGATCACGCAGAAGATGAAATACGCCCTCAAGGCGCTTCTGGTTCTGGCCGACGAGGCCGGGAAGGAAGCGCCGGAGCCGCTGACGATCGAAGAGATCGCCCGCCGCTCCGGCACGCCCAAGCGGTTTCTGGAACATATCCTGCTGGAAATCCGCAACGCCGGCGTCATCGCCTCCACCCGGGGGCGGTCGGGCGGCTACAGCCTGATCAAGAAACCGTCCGACGTGTCGATTTCGGAACTGCTGCGCCTGATCGACGGGCCCATCGCCCCCCTGCCCTGCCTGTCGCGGCGCGCCTATCAGCGGTGCGAGGACTGCACGGACGAGGCCACCTGCCGCATCCGCAAGGTCTTTGCCGAGGTGTTCTGGTCCTACCTGCTGATCATCGAATCGCTCACGCTCGAAGACATGCTGCGCCAGGGTGTGCCGCCGATGCTGGCCGATACACCGGCAATCACCTGACATCCTTATACATTTCCTGACCACCCCGCCGGCCCCGCCGCGCGGGGCGGAGAAAATCCTTCTCCAATCACGACAAAATTAGACGTTTTAATTCCGTTGATAAACACGACTTCTCCGGTAGATATTAAACCCATGGCAGACGGACCTGCCGCCCCGCACCGAAGGAGCATCGAGATGATCGCCGTGACCCCCGCCGCCCTGACCGGAACGCCCGTGACCATGGATGCCCGCTGCGCGATGTTCATGGTCTCGCTCATCGACCGCCGCACCGGGGCGACCCACCGCGTGAACGGCGCCCCCCTGCGCCTGTTCAGCGCCGACCCCGAGGCGACCGCCGGCGCGCTGCTGCGCAACCGCGACCCCCGGCACTGGGAAACCCGCGTCGCCCGCCTGCATTCCGGGGGCGTGCAATGACCGCCCTCCGCCACACCGCATTCCATTCGAGGACCATCCCCATGCTGACCACCATCACCATCGCCGGCCGCGTGCTGGCCCAGGGCGACAAGGTGCAGGACCACGCCGACGGCCGCGTCACCATCTCGACCGGCCTGCAACGCCTGACCGGCTGGCCCGTGACGCGGTTCCTGCGCAACAGCCTGCCGGCCTTCCTGCTGGCCTTCGGCGTGCTGACGGCCCCCGCGGGGGCAGAGGCGCAGCAACTGCTGAACGTCAGCTATGACCCGACGCGCGAGCTGTACCGCGACATCAACGCCGCCTTCGCGAAACACTGGGAAGGGCTCGGCAACCCCGCGCCGCAGATCGAAACCTCGCACGGCGGTTCCGGCAGTCAGGCGCGGGCGGTGGTCGACGGGCTGAACGCGCAGGTGGTGACGCTGGCGCTCGCCTCCGACATCGACCGGATCGCGCAATCGGGCAAGATCCCGGCCGACTGGCAGGCGCGCCTGCCCCACAACTCCTCGCCCTACACCTCGACCATCGTGTTCCTGGTGCGCGAGGGAAACCCCAAGAACCTGACCGACTGGGGCGACCTTGTGCAGGCGGGGGTGGAGGTCATCACCCCCAACCCCAAGACGAGCGGGGCGGCACGGTGGAGCTATCTGGCCGCCTGGGCCTGGGCCGAAAAGAACGGGCAGGATCCGAAGGACTTCGTGGGCAAGCTCTACAAGAACGTCCCCGTGCTGGATTCCGGCGCGCGCGGATCGACCACGACCTTCGCGCAGCGGGGCATCGGCGATGTGCTGCTGGCCTGGGAAAACGAGGCCTATCTGGCGCTGAAGGAACTGGGCGAGGATGAATTCGACATCGTGGTGCCCTCGCTGTCGATCCTCGCGGAACCGCCGGTGACGCTGGTGGACGCCAACCTGACGGACGAGGCGACCAGGACGCTCGCCGCCGCCTATCTCGACTACCTCTATTCGCCCGAGGGGCAGGCGCTGGCCTTCAAGCACTTCTACCGCGCCTGGGACAAATCCGCCGCGGCGCCCGAGGATGTGGCGCGCTTCCCGGAACTGGAGCTGGTCGACATCGCCCATTTCGGCGGATGGGCCAAGGCGCAGCCCGAACATTTCGGCGACGGCGGCGTGTTCGACCAGATCTATACCGCGAAATGAGGTGACGGGATGGCACGCCCCCTCATCCACCGATCGCCGATGCCGGGGCTTTCCCTCAGTCTCGGCATCACGGTGACGATGCTGAGCCTGGTGGTCCTGTTGCCGATCGGCGCCCTTCTTCTGAGGGGCGCCACTTTCGGCATCGAGAACGTCTGGGATACGATCAACCGCGAACGGGTGTGGCGGGCGCTGTTCCTGTCGTTCCGCCTGTCGCTCATCGCCGCGCTGTTCAATCTGGTGTTCGGGGTGATCCTTGCCTGGGTTCTGGTGCGCTACCGCTTTCCGGGGCGGCGGCTTCTGGATGCGGCGGTGGACCTGCCCTTCGCGCTGCCCACCGCGGTGGCCGGTATCGCGCTGACCGCGCTTTACGCACCCAACGGGGTGTTCGGGTCGCTGGCGAAAGGGATCGGCTGGAAGATCGCCTATACCCAATGGGGGATCTTCATCGCGCTGGTCTTCGTGGGCCTGCCCTTCGTCGCCCGCACTGTCCAGCCCGTGGTCGAGGAAATCGAGCGCGAGGTCGAGGAGGCATCCGCCACCCTCGGCGCCGGGCGGTTCTACACCATCCGCCGGGTGATCTGGCCCATGCTGCTGCCTGCCGCACTGACGGGCTTTGCGCTCGCGCTGGCCCGCGCGGTGGGCGAATACGGCTCGGTCATCTTCATCGCCGGCAACATCCCGCTGGTGACGGAAATCGCCCCCCTGCTGATCGTGATCCAGCTGGAGGAGTTCAACAACGACACGGCCGCCTCCATCGGCATCGCCATGCTGCTGATTTCCTTCGCGATGCTGCTGGTCATCAACCTCATCCAGATCTGGAGCCGGCGGAGGATCGGACATGTCTGACACAACCCTTGCTGCCGCCCCTGCCCGGCGCCACCGCCCGGTGACGACCGAAACCCCGCTGGCGCGGTGGGCGCTGATCCTGCTGGCGGGGGGCGGGCTGGCCCTGCTGGTCTTTGCCCCCCTCGCCGCGGTCTTTGCCGAGGCGCTGGCCAAGGGCGTCACCGCTGCGGTGGAATCGCTTGCCAACCGCGACGCGCGCGCGGCGATCCGGCTGACGCTGACCATCGCCGCGATTTCCGTCCCGCTCAACGCCGCCTTCGGCATCGCCGCCGCCTGGCTGATCACCAAGTTCGACTTCCGCGGCAAGGCCTTCCTCATCACGCTGATCGACCTGCCGTTTTCCGTCAGCCCGGTGGTGGCGGGGCTCTGCATCGTGCTGATGTTCGGGGCCAATTCGCTGATCGGCGGCTGGCTGGTGGCGCAGGGCTATCCCATCGTCTTCGCCCTGCCGGGGATCGTGCTGGCCACGGTCTTCGTCACCTTCCCCTTCGTCGCGCGCGAACTGATCCCGGTGATGATCGAACAGGGCCGGGCCGAGGAAGAAGCCGCACTGACCCTCGGCGCCAGCGGCTGGCGGGTGTTCCGCACGGTGACGCTGCCCAACATCCGGTGGGCGCTGCTCTATGGCGTGCTGCTGTGCAACGCGCGCGCGATGGGCGAATTCGGCGCGGTCGCCGTGGTTTCGGGCAAGATCCGGGGCCAGACCGCGACCATGCCGATCACCATCGAGATGCTTTACAACGAATATCTCTCGGTCGCGGCGTTCAGTCTGGCGGCGGTGCTCACGCTGCTGGCGCTGGTCACGCTGCTGCTCAAGACCACGCTGGAAATCCGCCATGCCGATGCCCTCGCCGCGGCGCACCGCCATTAGGAGGCCCCCGATGCATATCGAGATCGACGAAATCGCCAAGACCTTCGGGACGACCGCCGCGCTCCATCCCGTCTCGCTCGCCATTCCCTCGGGGGCGCTGGTGGCGCTGCTCGGCCCCTCGGGGTCGGGCAAGACAACGCTTCTGCGCATCCTCGGCGGGCTCGAATACCCGACCACGGGGCGGGTGCTGTTCGACGGGCAGGATGCGGCCGGGCTCACGGTGCAGGAACGCCGCGCGGGCTTCGTGTTCCAGTCCTATGCGCTCTTCCGGCACATGACGGTGGCGGAAAACATCGCCTACGGCCTGCGCGCCCGCCCCCGCGCGACCCGCCCGCCGCGGGCGGAAATCGCGCGGCGCGTGGCGCGGCTGCTGGAACTGATCCAGCTGCCCGACATCGGCGCGCGCTATCCCGGCCAGCTGTCGGGCGGCCAGCGCCAGCGCGTCGCGCTGGCCCGCGCGCTGGCCATCGAGCCCAGGATGCTGCTTTTGGACGAACCCTTCGGCGCGCTCGACGCCAAGGTGCGCAAGGAACTGCGTCAGGGCCTGCGGGACATCCATGACGAGACCGGCCTGACCACCGTCTTCGTCACCCACGACCAGGACGAGGCGATGGAACTGGCCGATCTGGTGGTGGTCATGTCGATGGGCCGGATCGAACAGATCGGCAAGCCCCAGGACATCCGCGCCCGCCCGGCCACGCCCTTCGTGCGCGATTTCATCACCGCCTGAAACGGCAACGCGCCCGGCGGCAGACCGGGCGCGCTGTGTCTTGTGTGCCTGTCGGCGCCGGGGGCCAGCCCCGCGCCGGCTGGTTCTCGAACCAGTGGCGCACCAGCCGGCGCGGGGCTGGCCCCCGGCACCGCCCTGTCCACCCGCACCGCCGGGTGAAAAAGGCTCAGGACACCTTTTCCAGGATCGAGCAGTAGTTCGCCACCGCCGTCCCGCCCATGTTGAACACGCCCGCCAGCTTGACATCGGGCAGCTGCAGATCGCCGGCCGAACCGTCCGCCTGCATCGCCGCCATGATATGCATGGACACGCCCGTCGCGCCGATCGGATGCCCCTTGGACTTGAGCCCGCCCGACACGTTCACCGGCAGCCTGCCGTCCTTGCGCGTGATCCCCTCGCGCACGACCTTGTAGCCTTCGCCCGGCGCGGCAAGGCCCATCGCCTCGTATTCGATCAGTTCGGCGATGGTGAAGCAGTCATGCGTTTCCACCAGCGACAGGTCATCGAGCGTCACCCCCGCCTGCGCCAGCGCCCCGGCCCAGGCCCGGCGCGCGCCGTCGAAGGCCAGCGGGTCGGCCCGGCGCGACATCGCCATGATGTCGTTCACATGGTGCCGCGCGCGGAAGGCGATGGCGCGGTTCAGGCTGGCCGCCGTTTCAGCATCCGCCAGCACGATCGCCGCCGCCCCGTCCGACACCAGCGAACAATCCGTGCGCCGCAGCGGCCCCGCGACATAGGGGTTCTTGTCGGACACGGTGTTGCAGAAATCGAAGTCGAAATCCTTGCGCATATGGGCATAGGGGTTCAGCAGCCCGTTCGCATGGTTCTTGGCCGCGATCATCGCCAGTTCCGCCGAACGGTCGCCATACCGCTGGAAATAGGCCTGCGCGATGCGCCCGAAAATGCCGGCGAAGCCGCCCGCCACGCCCGCCTCTTCCTTGTGATAGCTGGCGCCCAGAAGGATGTCGCCGGTCTGTTGCGTGCTGACGGCGGTCATCTTTTCCGCCCCCACCACCAGCGCGATCCGGCCGCGGCCCGAGGCGATGTAGTCCATCGCCGTATAGATCGCGGCAGACCCGGTGGAGCAGGCGTTTTCCACCCGCATCGCGGGTTTGAAGGCCAGCGCCTCGTTGGTCATGCCCACCAGCCCGGCCTGGAAATCCTGCGGCGAAAAGCCGTTGTTCATCACGCCGACGAAGATGGCGTCGACATCGGCGGCGCCGACCCCGGCGTGTTCCAGCGCCTGGTCCACGACCTGCCCCATCAGCGCCTCGGTATCCGGGGCCTCGGACTTGCCGAATTTCGAATGCGCCCAACCGACGATCTGCGCGTTGTTCATGAGGTTCTCCAGTTTCCGAAAAGGGGTCAGCGCGGCGTCACCTTGAGCGGCAGCACGTCGAGCGTGTGCAGCTGGTTGACCGCGCGATAGCGCATCTCGCCGTCCAGTTCGATGGCCGAAATCCGCTGCGACAGCGCGCGCAGGATGCATTCGGCCTCCAGCCGGGCGATCATCTGGCCGATGCAGGTGTGGCTGCCATGGCCGAAGGCGACATGGATGCCGGTCACGTCGCGGGTGATGTCGAATTTCTCCGGGTCCTTCCAGAACCGCGGGTCACGGTTCGCCGCGCCGGAAAAGGTGCCGATCTTGGTATCGGCGTCGAGGCGATAGCCCGAAAGTTCGGTCTCGCGCGTGGTGGTGCGGAAGTTGACGTAAGAGGGCGATTCATGCCGGATCGCCTCTTCGAACGTGTTCTTGGCCAGCGCCGCATTGTCGCGCAGCAGCGCGAACTGGTCGGGGTTGCGCGCCAGCTGGTTCAGCGCGAAACCGATCCCCGCCACCGTGGTGTCGACCCCGCCGCGCACGAAGGCGCGCATGATGTTGGACCCCACGCCCGGATCGAACTCGCCCCGCGCCTCGGCGTCCAGCACCATCTCGCCGATGGAGCCCGGGCGCATCGACTCGCGCTTGATGCTGTTTTCGTACCATTCCAGATAGGGCTGCGCGCGTTCCACCGCCCGGCGGTGCTTTTCGTTGTAGGGCCCGGCCTGGTTGAAGCCCATCTCGCCGATGGTCAGCGCCTCGACGCGCGGCAGTTCGACCCCCACGGCCTCGGGAAAGACCTTGAGCACATAGGCTTCGGCCAGATCCTCCACCCCGTCGAAACGGCCCCGTTCGACCAGTTCGTCGGCCAGCCGCGCGGCCTCGACCTCGAAATGGTCGCGCCAGCGGCGGATGGTGATGGGCGAGAGGTACTTGGTCAGCGTGCCGCGGATCGCGGTATGGCTCGGCGGGTCGTTTTCCAGCAGCCGGTTGGGGATGCGGAAGGCGCCGGGCTTGCGGATGTCGGCGATGCCGATCCCGGCAGAGGCCATGAAGCGGTCGTGATCGTTGAAGATCTGCTTCGATTCCTCGTAGCGGCCCGAGGCATAGACCCCGTATTTCGACAGCCGCACCACCGGCCCCGCCTCGCGCATCAGGTCGAAGAACGGATAGGGGTTCAGGACAACCTCGTCCGCATAGGGGTCGATGTCGATTTCCGGCGGTTCGAGCAGGTCGTCGCGGGCGCGGGCAGTGGCTGGGCTGGTCATGACATCCTCCGGGGTTCGGCCGGTTCGCGGATGCACCTTGCACCTGCCCGCCCCCGCGCGCAGTCCCCATGGCAGGGGGCTTTGGCCCGCCGCGCCATCCCTTATGAAAAGCGCGTCGGCGCGCCCCCGGGGGCGTCATTGTGCATCTGGAGGACGGGTCCTTGGACGAATTCGACGTGATCGTTGTCGGCTCTGGCGCTGGCGGGCTGTGCGCGGCCATCGTGGCGGCGCAGCAGGGACTGAAGGTGCTGGTGGTGGAAAAGGCCAAGGTGTTCGGCGGCACCACGGCACTGTCGGGCGGCATGGCCTGGATCCCCGACAACCACCACATGAAGGCCAAGGGCGTCGAGGACAGCCGCGATCAGGCCGACACCTATCTGCGCGCGGTCCTGGGCAACTGGTACGACGGCGCGCGCGTCGGCGCCTTCCTCGACGCCGCACCCGAGATGCTGCGGCACATGGAGGCGACGACCGAACTGCGCTTCTTCGCCAGCCCGACGCCGGACTATCAGCCCAACAACCCCGGCGCGACCAACCACCGCGGCGTGGTGGCGGTGGAATACGACGGCAGCCGGCTCGGCGACCACCTGCAATACCTGCGCCGGCCCTATACCGAATTCACCGTGTTCGACACGATGCAGGTGGCGGGCGCGGATGTGGTGCCGCTGCGCAAGGCGTTCCGGTCGGCCGCGGGGTTCAAGCATACGACCCGGATGCTGCTGCGCCACGCCGCACAGGTCGCGCGCCATGGGCGCGGCACGCGGCTGGTGGCGGGCAATGCGCTGGCGGGGCGTCTGCTGAAATCGGCGCTGGACGCGGGCGTGACGCTCTGGCGCGAAACCCCCGCCCTGCGGCTGACCCGCGACGACGACCGCGTGACCGGCCTCGTCGTGCGCCGCGAGGGGCGCGAGGTCGCGCTGACCGCGCGCCGCGGCGTGGTGCTGGCGGCCGGCGGCTTCGGCGCCAACGACGAATTGCGGCAGAAGTTCATGCCGCTGGCCGACCACCACGTCTCGATCCAGCCCGAGGACAACCAGGGCGACGGCATCCAGATGGGGATCGGCGTGGGCGGGCGGCTGGTGGCCGACAACCCGTCGAACGGGATCTACATTCCGGTGTCGCGGGTGAAGGACGAAAACGGGCGCGAACGCCGCTTCCCCCATATCATGATCGACCGCTACATGCCCGGCTCCATCGCCGTCGATCCGCAGGGCAAGCGGTTCGTGAACGAGGCCGACAGCTACCAGAACTTCGTGATGACCATGCAGTCTCTCGGCCTGCCCAAGGTCCACATGATCGCCGGGCACGACTTCCTGCGCCGCTACGGCATGGGGCTGGCGCGGCCCTTCCCCTATTCGGTGAAGAAGTGGATCCGCAACGGCTATCTGATCGAGGCGCAGACCATCGCGGAACTGGCCGGCAAGATCGGCGCCGATCCGGCGGTGCTGGAAGCGACGGTGAAACGGTTCAACGACTTCGCCGCCCGCGGCGAGGACCCCGATTTCCACCGCGGCGAGGATGCGCATTCCCGCTTCCGCGGCGATCAGGAAAACAAGCCCAACCCCAGTGTCGCCCCCGTGGGCCCCGGCCCCTACTACGCCATCGCGCTGATCCCGGGCGACCTGAGTTCCGTCGCCGGGCTTGCGACCGACGAACGCGCCCGGGTGCTGGACGGCGAGGACAAGCCGGTGAAGGGGCTCTACGCCGTGGGGCTCGACATGAACTCGCTCAGCCGCGGGCTTTACCCGGCGGGCGGATCTAGCCTCGGCCCGGCGCTGACCTTCGGCTATATCGCGGCGAAGGACATCATCGCGGGGGCGTGAGGCCCCCCACCCCGGCGGCGGCTGCGGCGGAAAGCGCGGTGGCCTCCGGCGGGGATATTTGGGCCAGCCTGAAAACACCGGCGGCGCTTTCCCCGTTGAGAGCGTGTGGTGCGCCACTGGTTCGGGAACCACCAGGCAACGGGGCTGGCCCCCGGCCCTGCCCTCTTCGCCCGCGCGAACGCCGGGTCAGCCCGCCGCGCGGCGCGCCAGACGGTCGCGGTGCATCAGGTAGATCCCGCTCGCCACGATCACCAGGCTGCCCGTCACCGTCCAGATGTCGGGCAGATCGCCGAACACCAGATAGCCGAGCGACGCGCTCCAGATCATTTGCAGGTAGTTGTAGGGCGCCAGCGCCGAGGCGGCGGCGATGCGGTAGGCGCGCACCACCAGAAACTGCCCCGTCGCCCCCGTGACGCCGAGCCCGCACATCATCAGCCAGTGCAGCGGCTCGTCCGGCACCGGGCCGGTGGCGATGACCGCCGGCCCCATCACCACCAGCGCCATGATCGCGGGGATGAACATCAGGCTTTCCTGCGTCTCGGTCGCGGCCAGCATCCGGGTGGCCACGGCAAAGCCGCTGTAGGTCGTCACCGCCATCAGCGCGATCACATGGCCGATGTGAAAGCCCCCCAAGCCCGGCCGGGTGATGATCAGCACCCCCGCCAGCCCCGAGAGGACCGCGGCATACCGCTGCCATTCCACCCGTTCCTTCAGGAACACCCGCCCCATGACCACGATCATCAACGGACCGAGGAAAATGATCGAGATGAATTCCGCCAGTTGCAGCGTGTCGAGCGCGGCAAAGCTGAACACCCCCGACAACAGCAGCAGGCAGGACCGCAGCACATGCCGCCACGGCTGCCGGGTGCCGAAATTGCGCGGGCGGGTCCAGATGCGGAACAGCGCCGCGACCAGCACCCCCTGCACCATGAACCGGATCCAGCTGGCAAAGGGCGGGTAGACGCCATCGCGGATCAGGTATTTCGCCGCGGCATCGGTGCAGGAAAACAGGAAGAAGGCGGCGATGATGAACCAGATCGCGACAAGGGGCGTCGGCGCTGGCCGGGGTGTGGGGGGCGTGGACAATTCGGTCTGGGGCCATGCCGCAGCGGTGCGGGGACCGCCCGGGCCGCATACGGGGTGCGGCAGGCCGGGCGGCGCGGGCCCGTGCCGGGGGGCTGCGGGCCCCGCCCGGCACGGGCCCACGGGATCACTTGTTGGCCTGGAACTTCTGCACCATCAGCGCCTGCGACAGCCCGCCGTCGCAGTTCACGTTCTGCCCCGTCACATAGGACGCCGCCGGCGAGGCCAGATAGACGATCGTGTCGGCCAGTTCCGACGGCTGCCCCAGCCGGCCCATGGGGATGCGGTCCTCGCGCTGGCGGCGGGTTTCCGGCGTCATGTTGGCGCGCAGCAGCGGCGTTTCGGTGGTGCCGGGGCTGACCACGTTCACCCGGATGCCATCGGCCGCCCATTCCAGCGCCATGGTCCGCGTCAGCGAGATCAGCGCCGCCTTGGACGGCCCGTAGGGCCCGCCGTTCGGATAGGCCGACCCGCCCGCCAGCGACGAGACGTTGACCACGGCGGCATGCGCGCTTTGGCGCAGCATCGGCAGGCAGGCGCGGGCCAGAAGCAGCGCGCCCTCGACATTCACCGCGAAGGAATGCCGCCAGACATCGAGGCTCACATCCTCCAGCGCCGCGGGCGCGATCACGCCCGCGCAGTTGACCAGGATGTCGAGCCCGCCGAACGCCGCCCGCGTCGCCGCCAGCGCCGCGGCGATGCCCGCCTCGTCGGTCACGTCGAAGGCCACGGCGATCGCCTGCCCGCCCGCGGCATTGATACCGGCGGCGACCGTTTCGGCCATGTCGGCGCGGCGGTCGCCCACCACCACGCGGGCGCCGTTAAGGGCCAGCGTCTGCGCCACGGATTCGCCGATGCCGCTGCCGCCGCCGGCGACCAGCGCCACAAGGCCATCGAGCAGCGAAACGCGCATCCAGTCGCGCGGGCGGTCGGCGGGGGCGGAAGAAGCGGCCATGGAAATACCTCTGGAACGTGAAGGGCAGGACCCCGGGAGGGGCCCTGCCAGTTGCATCGTGTTCGGGCCTACAGGCCCCGTGCCCGCCGGTCTGTACCCGTGATGCGGGACCGGCGCAAAGGTGCGGCCCCCTGCGGGGCCGCACCCGGGATCAGCCGAACAGCAGGTTCGGCAGGTAGAGCGACACGGCGGGGAAGGCCGCGATGATGGCCACCCGGATCACATCGACCGAGATGAAGGGGATGACGCCCTTGATGATGCTGAGGATCGGCACATCCGGCGCGACCGAACGCATCACGAACAGGTTGATCCCGACCGGCGGCGTGATCAGACCCAGTTCGCACAGCACCACCAGCAGCACGCCGAACCACACCGGATCGAAGCCGAGGCCGATCACCACCGGGAAGAACAGCGGCACCGTCAGCAGGATCATCGACATCGATTCCATCAGCATGCCGAGGATGATGTAGATGATGCAGATCACCACGATCACCGCCGTGGGCGAGAAGCCGGAGCCCGTGACGAAATCCAGCAGCGCGTTATGCGCCCCCGAATAGTTCAGGAACTCGGTGAACAGCGCCGCGCCGATGATCAGCGCGAACAGCACGGCCGAGGTCCGGGCGCTGTCGAGCAGGATGTCGTAGAGCTTGTGCAGCGTCAGTTGCCGCCGCACCAGCGCGATGACGAAGGCGCCGAAGGCACCGAAGCCCGCCGCCTCGGTCGCGGTGAAGAAGCCGGAATAGATACCCCCGATCACCACGACGAACAGCAGCAGCGCCGCCCAGACACCGCCGAGCGCCTGGATCCGGTCGCGCCAGGGTGCGCGGGCGGCGGGCGGGGCGGCATCGGGGTTGCGCCAGACGGTCCAGCGCACCGCGACCATGTACAGCAGGATGCCGATCATCCCCGGGATGAAGCCCGCGGCATAAAGCTTGCCGATATGGGTTTCGGTGATGATGCCGTAGACGACCATCAGAACGCTCGGCGGGATCAGGATGCCGAGCGTCGCACCCGCCGCGATGGAGGCGGTCGACAGGCCGTCATGGTAGCCATACTGGCGCATCGACGGCATCGCCACCTTGCCCATCGTCACCACGGTCGCCACGCTCGATCCGCAGATCGAGGCGAAACCGCCCGAGGCCATGACCGTCGCCGTGGCCAGCCCCCCCCTGCGGTGGCCGAGAAAGGCCTGCGCGGCGCGGTAAAGCTCTTTCGATACGCCGGTGCCGGCGACGAGGTTGCCCATCAGGATGAACAGCGGGATCACCACCATCCCGTAGGTCATGGTGCTGTCGCGCGACACGAGCGCGACCATGGTCGAGGCCGCCTTCCAGCTGACCAGATAGCCGAAGCCGAAGAACCCGACGACGCCCATCGCGATGGCGATCGGCACGCGCAGGAAGATGAGCACGAACGAGGCCAGAAAGCCGACAATTGCTACGGTCATGTGTCAGTGCTCCTTTTCCGATTTGGCGCCCGTCACGCCATCGGCGCCGATACCCTCGGCTTCCAGCATCCGCTCCAGTTCGGCGTTGCCGATATGGATGTCGCGGCGGAACAGCAGCGCGACAAAGCAGAGCGCCGTGATCCCGGCCAGAATGGACATCGCAAAGATGACCGGCGCCAGCGGGATACCGAGCGTCGGGGTACGGTCGGCATAGCCGAGCGCCATGCCGCCCAGGATCCAGAGCCGCCAGGCGATAAGCGCGAACAGCGCCCCGCCCAGGATCCCCACCAGCAGCTTGCGGATGAAATCCAGCAGCGGCGTGCGGATCACGTCGATGAGGTCGACCACGATGTGATCGCCGCGGAAGGCCACGCTGGGCAGCAGAAAGAAGATGCTGCCGGCAAGAACGATTTCCGTCAGTTCGGACCCACCCGGCAGCGGCCGGTTGAGAAAGTTCCGCCCGATGACATCGATGAAGGTGATGACCATCAGAAGGAACAGCAGGAAGGATGCGGCAATTCCCGTCAGTGTCTCTATTTTCTTGAACATCTCGCTCCCTTTCAGGTTGGCGGGCGTGCCTTACTTCGCGGCCTGTTCGGCGGCGGTCACTTCGGCGCGGAATGCGGCCAGCACGGCCAGCGGATCGGCCAGGCCCTTGGCCTTGGCGCGTTCGGCCCAGTCGGCCTCGAGCGGCTTGACCACCTCTTTCAGTTCCGCCACGAACGCATCGCTTGCGGTTTCCACCTTCAGCGTGGGGGTGGCGCGCATGGTTTCCTCGGAATCCGCATCGGCGATGTAGAAGCTCGTCCCCATCGACAGCGCCAGCGCCTCGTGCGACACCGCGTTGATCGCCTCGCGGTCCTCGGCCGAGATCTTGGCCCAGGTCGAGGGGTTCACGATCACCGCCAGGGCAGAGCTGAACAGGCCGCCGGGCACCAGCGTGGCATGGCCCATCAGGTCGATCATGTTCATGTTCTTGGCGGTTTCACGCTGCGCGAGGCTGCCGTCGATGGTGCCCGCGGTCAACATCTCGAAGGTTTCGGCCGAGGATTTCAGGATCGGGATCGCACCGACCGCGTTCAGCAGCGCGGTGGTGTACGGGCCGGTCGAGCGCAGCTTGAGCCCCTTGAAGTCCTCGATGCTGCGCACCGGTTTTTTCAGCGTCAGCACGTTGCCGGGCGCGTTCGACATGATCGTCATCAGTTCGACGCCCTCGAACTCGTTCAGCGGCTCCATATGCTCGCGGTAATAGCGGTTGAAGATCGGCGCGAAGATGCGCGCGTCGTTGCCCAGGAACGAGAGTTCCGCCATTTCCGCCAGCGGGAAACGGCCGGGGGTATAGCCGGCGACGATGAAGGACACATCGGCCAGGCCGTCGCGCACCACGTCGAACTGGCTCAGCGCCGTGCCCACCATCTTGGGCAGCACCTCGACCTTGACGCGGCCTTCTGTCACCTTCTCGATTTCCGCGAACCAGGGATACATGACGCGCTGGTTGACGTGGTGCTGGTCGGGCAGCCACGAGGAATATTTCATCGTCACGGTCTCGGCCCAGCTTGCAGCCGCGGTGGCGATGGTGGCGGCGGCTGCGACGGCAGCCAGGATTGCCTTCATGGGAAAATCTCCTCCGGTTGGTTTTTCCGGGCAGCCATGCCGCCATCGGTTTTGGTTTTCGCGGTGTAACAGCGGTGTTTCCGCCCCGCTGTCACTTGTGTCGGGGACAGAAGGGTGAGTCGGGTCCGGCGACCATGCCGCCCACCGGCCGCGCGGGCATGGAAAAGCCCGCCCACGCCACCGCGCGGACGGGCTTTTCCATTGAAATCCCTGGTTATTCCGCCACCACACGCAGAGGTAGAGTGCCCAGCATCCGCATCTGGCTGACCGGGCGGATGGTGGCGGTCGCGGTCAGTTCCATCGACTTGATTCGCCGGACCAGCGCCGTCAGGATCGAATCGGCCTCCATCCGCGCGATCATCTGGCCGGCGCATTGGTGGTCGGCCATGCCGAAGCCCAGGTATTCGCCCACCACCACGCGGTTGATGTCGTAACGTTCGGGGTTTTCCCATTTGCGCGGGTCGCGGTTGGCCGCGCCCATGAACATCGTGACCTTGGTGTCGCCCTTCAGCCGATAGCCCGACAGATGCGTGTCGCCCGTCGTCGTGCGCCACGAATACTGGAAGGGGTGATCCATGCGGATCGCCTCTTCAAAGGCGTTGCGGGTCTTTTTCGGATCGGCCTTGACCGCCTGGAACGCATCGGGGTTCAGCGCCAGCCGGTGCAGAGTGTGGCTGATCGCGCTGAAGGTGGAATCCACGCCGCCGCCGACGAAGGACCGCACGATGTTGGACGCCACGCCCTCTTCCAGCTCGCCCCGCTCTTCCGCCTCGAACAGCAGATCGGCGATGGATCCGGGCACCACCGCGTCGCGCTGGCAGGCGGCATCGTACCATTCCATGTAAGGCTCGGCGCCCTTCATGGCGGGGTCGTACAATTCGTTGTGCGGGCAGCTCTGGTTGAAGCGCATCTCGGCGATGGCCAGCGCCGCCTCGCGTTCCAGCTTGACGCCCACGGCATCGGGGAAGGCGGAAATGACATAGCTGATGGCAAGGTCGTTCACCCCGTCGAACTGGCCCTTGCCCACCAGATCCGCGGCGACGCGCTCTGCCCGTTCCTCGAAGAAGCCGCGCATGCGGCGGATGACCAGCGGCGACATGGCCCGGGTGACGACGCCGCGGATCTGGGTGTGCTTGGGCGGGTCCACCTCTTGCAGGCGCGAGGGGATGCGGAACTTGCCGGGTTTGCGGATGTCCTGATAGCTGGTCCCGGCGCCGGTCATGAACCGGCTGTAATCGGTCATCACCTGCCGGGTTTCCTCGTGCCGGGCGACGGCATAGGCCTCGTACTTCGGCAGCCAGACCACGGGCGCCAGTTCGCGCAGCGCATGGTGCATCGGATAGGGATCCAGCATGTTGCCGAGCGCCCAGGGATCCCAGTCGAAATCCGGCGGGTCGAGAAGGTCGGCGTCCAGGGTGGTGCTGGCTTCGGTTACGGCGGACATCGCGGGCCTCTTTCGCTATGGCGGTGCGGGACAGCCCGGGGCTGCCCCGCCATGTCTGCCGCAAGGCTAACGCCACCCTGCGGCGGGGTCTGTCCCTGCCTTATGGCACGTAGGATCCGCCGTTCACATCCAGCACCACACCGCAGATGAAGCTGGCCGCAGGCGTGCACAGCATCGCGATGGGCCAGCCCAGATCCACGGGCTGACCCGGCCGGCCGAGCGGCATGAAGAAGTTCTCGGGCGTGAACACGATCCCGGCATTGGCGTTCAGCGGCGATGTCACCAGCCCGGGCGCGATGCCGTTCACCAGCACGTTGTGCTTGACCGCGCGGCGGGCCAGCCACTTGACCAGCGTGTGCATGCCGCCCTTCGAGGCCGCGTATTCGGCGTAATAGCGTTCGTTGTTGTCGGTCATGATGCCGCCGTTCTGCCCGGCGGCGGATCCGACCATGACCACGAAGCCCTCGCGCCGCGCCGCCATCCCCTCGATCACGCCGGTGGCAAGGCGCTGGCTGGCGCGCACGTTGATGCGCATCAAGAGTTCGAACCCCTCCACCGGGTCCATGTCCGCCGGCGGCTTGAAGATCGCCGCGCAATGGGCCAGCGCGAACCACGGGCCCGCCGCGATCAGGCTGTCGACGAAGGCGTCGTCGGCCAGGTTGCCCTGCATCGCCGTCGCCGTCAGGCCCTTTTCGGCCAGCAGGTCCAGCGTGCGGGTCGCGGGCTGGGTGTCGGCGATGACGACCTCTGCCCCCATTTCGGCGAGGATCAGCGCCGTGGCCTGCCCCATGCCGGACGCGCCGCCGGTGATCAGCACGCGCCGCCCGGTCATGTTCAGCCGGTCCGGCAGGGCGAGGGTGGGTTTCGTGTTCATGTCCTTCACCTCACCAGATCGGGCCGCGGCCGAACATCGGCATTTCCGCGTAGGACACGTCATGCGCGCCCGGCAGGCTCGGCCGCAGGATCATGTGCTTGGGCTGCGAGGGGTCGGGCTTCTGCGCCTGCGATTCCAGCATCCAGTCGCGCGTGACGCCGCGATAGCTGATCCGCCAGACGCCATCGCGGCATTCATAGCGGTTGAAGGTGCGCGAGCCCGCCGTCACCTCCTCCCCGTTCGGGCGGCGGTGATAGGAAATGCGGTGCGTCTCGCCCTCTGCCTTGTCGCCGTCGACCTTGTACCACTCGTTCAGCACGTAGTGGCAGGTGTTCTCGAACTGCGCCAGATAGCCCGAAAAGATGTAGTCCACCCATTCATAGCCGGTGCCCGACCAGGCCTCGCCATGGTCCTCGAACGCATCCTCGAAATAGATCGAGCGGATCAGATCCGGGTCGCGCCGGTCGATGCCGCGGCAATAGGCCATTTCCAGCTCGTGCAGCTTTTCCTTCACCAGCATGTCGCGCAGGGCGGATTGCATCGTCGGGTCCATCACTTATCCTCCGGCTCTCGGGCGTTCGGGTGCAGGAAACGCGGTTGACGGCGCCCGGTCTGTCCCTGCCTAAGGGTGCACAGGCCGGGCGCGCGCGGGATAACCTTGCTGCGACAGGCTGCCGCATACGGCGCATCGAGGAGAACCCCGTGACGAAACTGGCGATCATCTATTACAGCAGCACCGGCAACACCCACGCCCTGGCCCAGGCCGTGGCCGAGGGGGCGGAGGCCGAGGGCGCCGAAACCCGCGTGCGCCGCGTGAAGGAAATCGCGCCCGATTCGGCCATCGACAGCCGTCCCGCCTGGCGCGCGCATGTCGAGGCGACCAGGAACGCCCCCGAGGCCGACCTCGCCGATCTGGAATGGGCGGACGGTTTCGTCTTCGGCACGCCGACGCGGTTCGGGCTGCCGGCGGCGCAGTTGAAACAGTTCCTCGACCAGTCGGGGGGGCTCTGGGCCACGGGCAAGTTGCAGGACAAACCCGTCGCCGCCTTCACCGGCGCGGGCAACCCGCATGGCGGGCAAGAGGCGACGCTCTTGGCGCTGAACACGATGTTCTATCACTGGGGCTCGATCATCGTGCCGGCGGGCTATACCGACGCGGCCTTCAAGGCGGCGGGCGGCAACCCCTATGGCCTCAGCTTCACCGCGGGCGCCGACGGGCTGTCGGCAGAGGTTCTGGCGGCGGGCCGGGCGCTCGGCGCCAAGGTGGCGCGCTATGCGGCGGTGATCGGCCCGGCGCGGGCGCGGCTGGCCGGGGGGGCGAAATGAGCACGCGGATGTTCGATCTGACCGGCAAGTCCACGGTCGTCACCGGGGGCGCATCCGGCATCGGCGAGGCGGTGGTGCGCCGGTTCCTTGCCGCGGGGGCGAAGGTGCTGGTGCTGGACATCACGGATTCGGGGGCAGAGGTCGAAAGCTGGGGCGCCGCCTTCCGCAAGACCGACGTGTCCGACCTGTCCGACCTGGAATCCGCGCTGGACCACGCCATCGGCCTGCACGGCGGGCTGGACGTGATGGTCAACAACGCCGGCATCGCCCTGCACCGCCCGCTGTCCGAGGTGGAACCCGAACGCAACACCCAGATGTTCCGGGTCAACGCGCAGGGCGTGATCTATGGCATGGCGGCCGCGGCGGCGCGGATGGGAGCGGGGGGCGCGATCGTCAACACCGCCTCGGCATCCGGCATTTCCGGCGTGGCGGGGCTGGTGGAATACGGCGCGACCAAGGGCGCGGTGGTGGCCGCGACGCTGAACGCGGCGATGGAGCTTGGTCCCCGCGGCATCCGCGTCAATTCCGTCTGCCCCGGGCTGGTGCGCACGCCGCTGGCGATCCGCAGCGCCTCGCGCCTGGGGAAATCGGGGCATATGATCGCGGCGCTGGAACGCCCGGCGCAGCCCGAGGAAATCGCGGCGGTGATCCATTTCCTTGCCAGCGACGATGCCAGCTATGTGACCGGCCAGTCCATCGCCGTCGATGGCGGCTGGACCAGCGGCACCACGACGAAAACGGTGGACGCCGCCAACCCCTGACCCCTAACCCGCCCCCGGGATCACCGCCCCGGGGGCGGCCCAAGACCCTGACGCGCCCGTGGCGGGCCGCCAGCCAGCCCGGCGAGGAGCCCGCGATGACCCTGCATTCCCCTACCCCCGTTGCCGCCCAGGGGCGGTTTTCCCCGGGGTTCCAGTATACCGCCTCGGCGCTGGTGATCTTTCTGGCGCTGTTGGGCAGCCATCTTGCGACGCCGCTCTACCCGATCTGGCAGCGCAGCTTCGGGCTGTCGACCACCGACATCACGGTGATCTTCTCGTGCTATCCGCTCGGCGTCACGGCGGGGCTGCTTTATGGCGGGCGGATGGGCGACCAGTTCGGGCGCAAGCCGATGATCTATATCGGCATCCTCACCATCATGCTGTCGAGCCTGACCTATCTGGTCGCCAGCGGCATGGCCTATCTGATGGCCGCGCGCATCCTCAACGGCATCGCCATCGGGCTGATGAGCGGCCCCGCCGCCGCAGCACTGGTCGAACTGCACCCGACCGACGACCGGGGTGCCGCCTCGCGCATCGCGGCGATCGCGATGCTGGCCTCGCCCGCGGCGGGGCTGCTGCTGGCGACGCTGGTGGTGCATTTCGCGTCCGAGGAACTGGCGGTGATGCTGCCCTTCGCGCTGCAACTGGTGGGGCTGATGGCCTGTTTCCTGCTGGCGCTGACCTATGTGGAAACCATCCGGCCAGAGAACCGGCGCACCTTCGCCACCGTGTCCTGGCGCATCCAGACGCTGCACGTTCCGGCCGACATCCGCACCCCCTTCGTCTTTGCCACGGTGGTGGGCGTGCTGGTCTGGGCCGGCACGGGGCTGTGGCTGGCGCTCGGCCCGGTGCTGGTGGGGCAGGTGATCGGGTCGGGCAGCCGGCTGACGGGCGGGCTGGTGGTGGTGGCCTTTCTGGCGACCGCGGGGGTGGTGCAGCTTTTCGCCCGCCGCATGCCCTATATGCGCGCGCTGATGATCAGCTGCTACCTGACACCGCCGAGCCTGCTGCTGGTGCTGGCCACGCTGCACTGGCAATCAGCCTTCGGGCTCGGGGTCGGCGCGGTGCTGGCCGGCATCTCGCAGGGCCTCGGCTGGATGGGGGCGTCGGAACTGGTGAACCGCATCGCGCCCGCCGCCATCCGCGCCTCTGTGCTGTCGGTTCTATATATCGCGGGATATTTCGGCGCCGCGGTGCCGATCATCGCCACCGGGATCGTGGCCGATGCGATGGGCCTTTTCCCGGCGGTGACGATGCTGCTGGCGCTGTTCACGGCGGTGGCGGTGGCGATGATCGTGATGGGCCTGCGCTATCAGCGCACCGCCGCCTGGACCAAGGCCGGCGGCATCGGCTGATCCCTTTGCCCCGGGGGGATGGCGCCGGAGCCTCCGGCGGGGATATTTCCGTCACGGTGAAAGACGGGACGGTTCAGCCGGGGCGCCGCAGGCGCCCCCCTGTCCCCGGGGGGGAGGACAGACCCCGCAACCCGTGCCGCCTAGACGAAATCCGGGATGGCCCTATGCTGTCCTGCCCTGACGCCACCAACATCTGGAACCGACCATGACCATCAACGCCCCACATGGGCCGCTCACGGGCCTGAGGGTTCTCGAGATCGGCCATTTCATCGCCGCCCCCTTCTGCACCCGCATCCTGGGCGACATGGGCGCCGATGTGATCAAGATCGAACCGCCCGAGGGCGACCCCGTGCGCGGCTGGGGCGATCAGGTCAACGGCCATTCCGTCTGGTGGTCGCTGCACGGGCGCAACAAGCGGTCGGTGACGCTGAACCTCAAGGCCAAGGGCGCGGCGGCGCTGCTGCTGGACCTGATCCGGGAATGCGACGTGGTGGTGGAAAACTTCCGCCCCGGGCAACTGGCGCGCATGGGCCTCGGCGATGACGTGATGCGCGGCGTGCGGCCGGATCTGGTGATCTCGCATATCTCGGGCTACGGGCAGGACGGCCCCTATCGCGACCGCGCCGCCTTCGGCGTGATCGGCGAGGCGATCGGCGGCCTGCGCCACCTGTCGGACCACGCGCCGGGGACGACCGACCTGCCCCCCGTGCGGGTGGGGGTCAGCATCGGGGATTCGCTGGCCGGGCTCTATGCCGCCTTCGGCATCGTCTCGGCGCTGTGGCAGCGCGACCGGGCGGGCGGCGACGGTGCGGGCCGCACGATGGACGTGGCGCTGACCGAGGCCGTGCTGTCGATGATGGAGGGCGTGCTGCCCGAATACGGCGCCTTCGGCAAGGTGCGCCAGCCCACCGGGTCGCGCATCCCCACCGCCGCGCCGTCCAGCGCGTACCCGACCGCGGACGGCAAATGGATGCTGATCGCGGCCAATTCGGCGCCGCTGTTCGACAAGCTGTCGAAACTGATCGGCCGCCCCGACCTGCCGCAGGACGACCGCTTCACCTCGAACCTGTTGCGGGTGAAGAACGTCGTGGCGCTGGACGAGCTGATCGCCGACTGGTCGCGCCAGTTGCCGGTGGCAGAGGTGGAACGGCTGCTGAAGGAACACGACATCCCCTCGACCCAGGTCTATACCGCGGCGGAAATCGCCAGCGATCCGCAGTTCCAGCACCGCAACATGGTGCGCCGGGTGGACGACCCGCTGATCGGCCAGCCGGTGCTGCATCAGGGCGTGGTGCCGCATGTGCCCGACAACCCCGGCACTATCCGCTGGACAGGCCCCGCCATCGGGCAGCATACCGACGAGGTGCTGGCCGAAATCGGGCGCAGCGCCGAGGATATCGCGAAACTGCGCAGCGAAGGGGTGATCTGATGGCCGAACATGTGGATATCGTCGAGGTCGGGCCGCGCGACGGCTTTCAGGGCATCGGCCCCTTCATCCCGACGGAACGCAAGATCGACTTCCTGCGCCGCCTTTACGCCACCGGCCTGCGGCGGATCGAGATCGGGTCCATCGTCTCGCCCGCAGCACTGCCGCAACTGGCCGACACGCCCGACCTGCTGGCCGCCTGTGCCGATCTGCCGGGGATCGTGCCGCAGATCCTCGTGCCCACGGAAAAGCACGGGCTGAAGGCGTTGCAGGCGGGGTCGGATTTCCTTGCCTTCGTGCTGTCGGTGTCGGAATCGCACAACCGCAACAACGTGCGCCGCGCGCCGATGGACTCGGCGGCGGAATACGGCCGTCTGTGTGCCGCGATGCCCGAAGGGGCGGACATGCGGCTGAACATCGCCACGGCGTTCGACTGCCCCTTCGACGGGCGGGTGGCAGAGGATGACGTGATCGCGCTCTTGGACGTTCTGGTGCCGATGCGCCCGGGGGCAGAGGTCTGCCTGTGCGACACCACCGGCCGGGCGGCGCCCGACCATGTGATGTCGCTCTTCCGCCGGGCGATGGCGCGCTATCCGCAGGTCACGCGGTGGGCGCTGCATGCGCATGACACCTATGGGCTGGGTCTGGCGAACGTGCATGCGGCATGGCTCTGCGGCATCCGGGTGTTCGATGCATCCTTCGCCGGGCTCGGCGGCTGCCCCTTCGCGCCCGGGGCCACCGGCAATGTGGCGACCGAGGATCTGGTCTGGATGTTCGACCGCATGGGCGTGCATTCGGGCATCGACCTTGGCGCGCTGGTCCCCGTGGCCTGCGACGGGGCGGTGATCCCCGGCGGGCTGTCGGGCGGGCGCGTGCGCGCGGCGCTGACCGCGAAGGGCTGAGGCGGGACCGGCATTCACACACCGGTTTGGCCGGGCGGGATCAGGAAACGCACCGCGTTTCCCCCGCCCGTCGCGCAAGGGTGCCGTGAAAATCCGTGATCACAGGAAACCCGGCCAGGCCAGCGCCTGCCCCAGCGGGCGAGAAGCGCCCGCCATGGGCGGGGCGGGCGCTGGCCGGGGGCTTGGGGCCCCCGGCCGGGGCAACGCTATCTGCATCGCGATGGCGAAGGCACGCGCCTTCGCCAGCCGAACGGCAGGGATGAACGTCAATCGCCCCCCGGCGGGCAAGAAAAGACCCCGGCCCGCAGGGACCGGGGTCTTTCGCATCACCGCCGCAAAGGCGGTCAGATCGCTATGACGATCTTGCCGAAATGCGCCCCCGCCCGCAGATGGGCATAGGCGGCGGCGGCCTCCTCGAACGGGAACACCCGGTCGATCACCGGGCGCAGTTCGTGCAGCGCCAGCGCGCGGTTCATGTCGCGGAACATGGCGCAGCTGCCGACCGTCAGGCCCTGCAACCGGATGCTCTTGCCGATGACGGCGCGCGGGTTCACCTCTGCCCCGCCGCCGACGAAGCCGATGCTGACGATGGTGCCGCCCACCCGCACCGCGCGGAACGACCGTTCCAGCGTGCCCGGCCCGCCGACCTCGATCACCACATCGGCGCCGCGGCCCCCGGTCAGGTCCATCACCGGGCGGTCCCAGTCGGGTTCGGCCTTGTAGTCGATCACCGCATCCGCGCCCATCTCCGTCACCCGCGCACGCTTCGCCGCGTCGCCCGAGGTCTGGATCACCCGCGCGCCCATGATGCGGGCGAATTGCAGCGCGAACATCGACACGCCGCCGGTGCCCTGCAACAGCACCGTATCGCCGGGGCGGACATTCGCGACGACCGACAGCGCATGCCAGGCCGTCAGCGCGGCGCAGGGCAGGGTCGCGGCCTCTTCCCAGGTCAGGTAATCGGGGATCGGGATCGCGGCATGGGCGGGCAGGACGACATATTCGGCCAGCATCCCCTCCATGTTCGCCCCGAGCGAGCGGACGCGCGCCCCCGCGGTGATCGGCCCGTCCACCCAGTCGGGATAGAAGGCGCCCGCCACCCGGTCGCCCGCCTTCAGCCCGGTCACGCCGGGGCCGACCTCCGCCACCTCGCCCGCGCCGTCCGACAGCGGGATCACCCGTTCCAGCGTCGCGCCATAGACGTTCTGCGCCACCAGCAGGTCGCGATAGTTGAGCGAGGCCGCCCGCACCCGCACCAGCACCTCGCCCTGCCCCGGCACGGGGCGGGGCAGGTCCACCCGGTGCAGCGCGCCATCGGCGGCCACCGGGCTGATCTGACAAGCTTTCATCCTTTGCTCCACGTTCAGGGGACCAGCACGATCTTGCCGAAATGCGCATTCACCCGCATGTGGTCATGCGCGGCGATGGCATCGGCCAGGGCAAAGCTGCGGTCCGTCGGCAGGCGCAGAAGGCCCGCCAGCAGATCATCCCACAGATCGGCCTTCATCTTCTCGACGATCGCGCGCACCTCTTCGGGGCTGCGGGTGCGGAAGGTCACGCCGATATAGTCGAGCCGCTTGGCCGCGTGCAGGTCGAAGTCGAATTCCGCCACCGCGCCGCCAAGCCGGCCCACGTTGACCATCCGCCCCCGCACCGCCGCCATCCGCATGGATCCGTTGACCGAGGCGCCCGACACCATGTCCACGACCAGTTCGACCCCCTTGCCGCCCGTGGCGTCCAGCACCACGCGCTCCAGATCCCCCGATGCGGGGTCGAGCGCATGGGTCGCGCCGAATTCGGTCAGCCGCACACGCTTGGCCGCGTTGCCGGATGTGCCCGCGATCATCCGCGCACCGCGAAGGGCGGCGATCTGCATCGACATCAGGCCCACGGCGGAACTGGCGCCCTGCACCAGCACCGCATCGCCCTTGGCGAGCCGCCCGTTCGTCACCACCGCGTCATGCGCCGTCATCAGCACCAAGGGCAGCACCGCCGCCTGTTGCAGGTCGAACCCCGCATCCCCGAGCGCGATGGTGCGCCCGGCATCGGCCACGGCATATTCGGCATAGCCGCCGGTGCCCGAACACATCACCCGGTCGCCGACGCGCAACCCGGTCACGCCCTGCCCCAGTTCGGCGACCTCGCCGGCCCATTCCATGCCGATGGGCCTGCCGAGCGAGCCCTTGGTGGCCACCCCCGCGCCCTTGGCGGCGTTGAGATCGGCGCGGTTCATCCCCGCCGCCGCGACCTTGACCAGCACCTGCCCCGGCCCCGGCGCGGGGCGGGGGACCTCGGCGATGCGCAGCCCGTTTTCGCTGGACACGCCAGCCTTCATCAGTTCCGTCATGTCCAGCCTCCTTCGCTTGCCGGCCCGCCTCAGCGCAGGTAGAGCCCGCCGTTCACGTCGATCGTCGCGCCGGTGACATAGCCGCCCTCGACCGAGGCGAGGAAGGCCGCCGCCCCGGCGATTTCCGACGGCTCGCCCACCCGGCGCAGCGGGATGGAGTCGATGGCGTTGTATTTGGCCCCGCCGGCGCTGGCCGGGGTCGCGGCGGCCAGCATCTGGGTGTCGATGGGGCCGGGGGCGATGCTGTTCACGGTGATGCCGTAGCGCGCCAGATCACGGGCGGCGTATTTCGTCAGGCCCAGAACCGCGGCCTTGGCCGCCGAATAGGCCCCGCCGGACTGCAAGCCGCCCGCCTGCGCCGCCAGCGACGAGGTGGTGATGATCCGGCCATGTTCCACCGGCTTTTCCTTGCGGTGGCGCGCCATTTCCCGGATGACGAGGAAGGTGCCCCGGCCGTTCACGGCGTTCACCCGTTCCCATTCGTCCAGCGTCGATTCCGCGATGCCGATGCCCTTGGCAAGGCCGCCCTCGCCGACCATGCCGGCATAATGCGCCACCACCGCGATGGGGCCGACTTCCTTTTCCACCCTGGCGAAGGCGGCGGCGACCGATGCCTCGTCGGCCACGTTCATCTGCACGCCGCGGTGGCCCTTGCCGGGCAGTTTCGCCGCGGTCTCGTCGGCCAGCTTGCCGTCGAGTTCGGCGATGACCACGGTCATGCCGTCCTTGACGAAGCGTTCGGCGGTGGCGAAGCCAAGGCCCCCGGCCCCGCCGGTAATGAGTGCGATGCGCATCTGGTTCTTCCTTTCGTTATGTTCAAACCGGCTGGGATGCTTCCCAGGCGGCCACCATTTCCTCGCTGACATAGGTCGAGGCGGTCTGCCCCCCGTCCACCGCCAGCACCTGCCCGGTCACGAACCGCGCGTCATCCGAGGCGAGAAACGCCACCGCAGCGCCGATATCCTCCGGCGCGCCGGTCATGCCGAGCGGCATCGTGCCGAGGATCGTGGCGCGGAACCGCGGCGTATCCAGCCGCGCCGCCGTCAGGGGCGTGGCGATGATGCCGGGGGCGACGGCGTTCACGCGGATGCCCTCGGGGCCATAATCCGCCGCCATGTTGCGCGTCAGCGCCACCACGCCCGCCTTGGCCGCCGCATAGGCCGCGAACCGCCGATACCCCGACAGCCCCACCGAAGAGGCGATGTTGACGATGGCCCCGCGCGTGCGCCGCAGTTCGGGCAGCGCGTCGCGCGACAGCCGGAAGGTCACGCGCAGGTTGAGGTTCAGGAAATGGTCGAACATCGCATCCGTGGTTTCATGCACCGGCGGCGCATTGCCCACGCCCACGTTGTTGACCACGATATCGACCTTGCCGAAGGCGTCGCGGCAGGCGGCCACCGCCGCCTCGGTCGCGTCCTCTGCGGTCAGGTCCTGCGCCAGCGTCCGCAGCCGTTCCTGCGCCGGCAGCCCGGCCAGGGCCTCGGCGTTGCGGTCCACCGCCAGCACCAGCGCGCCCTCTGCCAGAAGCCGTTCGACGATGCCCCGCCCGATGCCCTGCGCCCCGCCGGTGACGATGGCCGCGCGGCCCTGCAACCCCCTCATCATCCCTCTCCTCAGCCCCGCCGCGCCATCCATTCGGCGGCATGGTCGGTGCCGATCACCACGTTCTGGTTGTCGAACATCAGGATGCGGGTGGCGTCCATGTCGATGAACTGCCGCTCGTCCTCGATCACCAGCTGCTTGAAATCCTCCAGCCCGTGCGCCTCCTGCCGGGCCTCCAGGCTGTCCCACCAGCTTTCCGAAAACCCGTCGTAGTCGAGCGCGCCGACACCCGGAAACCCCGTGCCGGGCGTCAGGTGGTGTTGCAGGTAGCGGCGCATGTAGGTCGAGATCACCGGGTGGTTGCGGATCAGGGGCCCGTGCACATCGCGCCAGTGGCGCGAGAATTCGGCATGGCTCAGCCCCGGTTTGCGCTTGTAGAATCCCAGCACGATCAGCATCCGGCGCCCTCCCTGGCCTTCGGTCGGGGCGGATCGTCGCCCGCCCCCTGCCCTTGCGTTATCCCCGCGCTTGGGGACAGGGGGTCAGGAAAAATGCTGCCCGCCGTTCACGTCGATCACCACCCCGGTCATGTAGGTGCAGCCCTGCGAACACAGGAACGCCATCGGCCAGCCGATTTCCGCAGGCTCGCCAAAGCGGCGGGTGGGCAGGCGGTCGAAGTCGAAGGGCTGGCCCGACGCGCGCGTCATCGGCGTGTTGATCGGCCCCGGGGCGACGGCATTGACCACCACGCCATGGGCCGCCGACTGCCGCGCGAAATAGCGCACCAGCGCCTGCAATGCCCCCTTGGAGGCGACATAGGCCGGTTCCGTCGCCAGCGTGGTGCCCGCGTTCCGCCCGGCCAGCGAGGTCGTCAGCGCGATGCGCCCCCATCCCTGCTTCATCATCCGCGGCAGCACCGCGCGCATCAGGTTGACCGGGCCCTTGACGTTCACGTCCATCGTGCGGTCCAGCAGGGCATCCCAGCCCTCGCCGCCCGCCAGCCAGTCGCCGCCCGCATAGATCCCCGCGACATCGGCCAGCGCGTCCAGCGTTCCCAGCCCCGCCACCAGCGCGTCGACCGCCGCCGCATCGGTGCTGTCGAGCGCGTGGGCCCGCACCGTGGCGCCCGCCGCCGCCAGTTCGTCGGCCAGCGCCTGCGGCGCCTTCAGGTCCACCAGCACCAGATCGCCGCCCATCGCCGCGCAGGCCCGCGCCGTGGCGCCGCCCAACGTGCCGCCCGCGCCGGTGATCAGCACCCGCTGGCCGGTCAGGTCAAAACCCTTGTTCATCGCGGCCCCCTATGCCTCGATCGGCGGCAGCTGTTCGCGCAGTTCGCGCTTGAGCACCTTGCCGTAGTTGCTCTTGGGCAGGCTCTCGGCGAAGATGTATTTCTTCGGCCGCTTGAAGCGCGCGATATGGGCGTTGCAATGGGCGTCCAGATCCGCCGGTTCCACCGCCGCGCCGGGTTCGGGCACCACCACGGCCACCACGATCTCGCCCCATTCGGCATGTTTCTGGCCGACGATGCAGACCTCTGCCACCCCGGGATGTTTCAGCAGCGCCTCTTCCACCTCGCGCGGGTAGATGTTCGTGCCGCCCGAAATGATCACGTCCTTGGAACGGTCGCGCAGCGTCAGGCAGCCGCGTTCGTCCATGGACCCCATGTCGCCGGTATAAAGCCAACCGCCGCGCAGCGCCTCGGCGGTGGCCTTGGGGTTGTTCCAGTAGCCGCCCATCACCACGTCGCCGCGGCAGATGACCTCGCCCACCTCGCCCGGCGGCAGCGGCGTACCGTCGGGATCGACCACCGCCACCTGCACGCCCGAGCGCGGATAGCCGACCGAGCCGAGCAGCGCATCGTCCGCCCCCTCATAGTCGCGCCGGCGCAGGCCGGTGATGGTCATCGGCGCCTCGCCCTGGCCGAAGATCTGCACGAACACATTGCCAAAGATCTTCAGCGACTTGCGGATTTCCTCCAGATACATCGGTCCGCCGCCGTAGATGACGGTTTGCAGGTTCTGCGGCCGCCGGCCGGTGGTTTCGGCATGGACGCGCAGGCGCTGCACCATGGTGGGGGCGAAGAACACCGCGACGCCCGGGTGGATGCCGCAAAGATCCATGAACTCCTCGGGATCGAAGCCGCCCGATACCGGCACGACCTGCCGCGCGCCGCGCGCGACATAGGCGGGCATGTAAAGCCCCGATCCATGCGACATCGGCGCGGCATGCAGCAGGCTGTTGGTTTCATCCGCCGAATCCATGTCGGCCAGATGCGCCACCGTCATCGCCATCATGTTGCGGTGCGACAGCATCGCGCCCTTGGACCGCCCCGTGGTGCCCGAGGTGAAGAAGAGCCAGGCCAGCGCCTCGGGGTCCGAGGCGACATGGACCAGCGGCTCGGGCGCCAGAATCGCCTCGTGATCCGGGCTGCCCACCACCACCAGCCGGCAGGCCGCGGCGCCGCTGCCCGGCAGTTCGGGCGCCAGACCCCTGGCCAGCTTTGCGGATACGAAGGCGATCTCTGCCCCCGAATCCTCCAGGATCTGGACCGCCTCCTTGGGGTGCAGCTTGGCGTTGATCGGGGCAAAGACCATGCTACCCGCCCAGATGCCGAACATCAGTTCCACATACTGGGGGCAGTTCTCGGAAAAGACCGCGATCCGCGCGCCGGGCGCGCAGTCGCGCTGAAGGCCCGCCGCCAGCCGCAGGCTGCGCAGGCGCAGTTCGGCATAGGTGGCTACGCGGTCTGCCCCCAGGTAGACCGCGCCGTGGTCGGGAAACCGTGTGGCCGCCTGGTCCAGCAGGTGGAAGAGGTTCATCGGGGCATCTCCATATTCGGGCCGGCGGGGCGCGGGGCCCCGGCCGGAAATGTCAGTGGCGCAGCACCTGCGCGAAGGCATCGCGCAGCACCGCCTCGGGGTCGGCGGCCAGTTCGGTCGACCGCCAGGCGACGTGGTTGTCGGGGCGCACGAGGATCGCGCCGTCCTCGTTCACCTGCCGCAGGCCGGTCCAGGCGCGGTCGGCATCCGCATGGGTGCCGCCGTCGCCGATGCGGGCGATTTCCAGCGTCACGCCGCGTTCGGCCGCGATGCGCGCCGCCGCTTCCTCCCATGCGCCGCCGCGCGCCCCGGTGATGAGGACGAACCGCCCCCATCCCGCCAGATCGAGCGTGGACACCCGCTGCCCGTCCTTTTCCAGCCAGGCATGCGGCAGCCGGTGGCCGGGCCGGGTGACGGGGGTGTAGATCCCGCCCATCGGGTCGCGCACCGGGGCAAGCGTGCCGTCGGGCACGATGGCGCCGCCGCCCTGCGCATAGTCGAAGCCGAGTTCCAGATCATGCGCCTGCCATTCCATGCGCTGCACGTCCAGCACATGGCGCATGCGCGCGCGCCGGGTCCGGCCCTCGTCGGTTTCGGAAAAGAACATGGCGAAGTTCTTTTCGCTCGCGTCCTTGTCGCCGCGCACGAGGCCGATCACGGTATCGGTCAGGGCGTGGTTCTCGAACGTCATCAGCGCCCAGGACACGTTGCGCGCCGCCACCGGCCGGCGTTCGGCCTCGTAGCTGTCCAGCAAACCGTCGCTCGCCTGCCCCTTCACCACCGCAGCGAGCTTCCACGCAAGGTTATGCGCGTCCTGCACGGCGGAGTTCAGGCCAAGGCCCGTGGTCGGCGGGTGGCGGTGGGCGGAATCGCCCGCGAGGAACACCCGGCCGAAACGATAACGGTCGGCCAGCACGCCCTCGACCGTCCAGTGGCCGATGCCGATGATGTCGGGTTCCAGCCCCGGCAGCTTCATCAGGTCGCGCATCCGCGGCACCAGCGAGCTTTCGTCGAACCGCGCCGGGTCGTCGGGGCGGAAGCTGAAGTGGAACATCCATTCCTCGGAATGGCGGTCGAATTTCGTCGGGCCGAGCTTGCCCAGAACACCGCTGCTCCACGATCCGCCACCGGGGTTCACGAACCATGTCGTCATGGCATAGTCGTCGTCCCAGTATTTCGACAGGTCGGCGCGGAAATAGACCGTCACCATTTCCACCAGATTGCGCTTGCCGCGCAGTTCGCTGCCGACGATGGGGCCGATGGTGCGCCCGCCGTCGGCGGCGATCAGATAGTCGGCCTCGACGGTGAAATCCTCGCCCGTCTCGCGGTTGTGGATGGTGGCCGTGACCTTCTGGTCGTCCTGCACCATCGCCGTCAGTTCGTGGTTGAACAGCAGCCCCCCGGGATTGCGGGCCTGCGCCTGTTCGATCAGCAGGGGTTCCAGCCGCACCTGCGGATAGAGGTTGCTTTCACAGGGGCTGTCCTTGGCATAATGCGTCAGGCTGCCGCCGCCGAAACTGTCGATCGAAAAGAACTCGCGCCGGTCCAGCGGCCCGTCGCCCGCCAGCGTCGTGCACCAGCGGATGCGCGAGATATGCCTGAGCGGCATCGCCTTGGCATAGACGGTATCGGCGACCCCCAGTTGGCGAAAGACCTCCATCGTGCGCTGGTTGACATAGCGCGCCTTGGGCAGGCGGCCGGTCGTCGGGTGACGCTCGACCAGAAGCGACTTCACCCCCAGTTCCGACAGCGCGATGGAAGAGGTCAGGCCGCAGCCGCCGGCCCCGACGATCAGGACAGGAACGCGAATGGTGGTCATTGGTTACTCCGGTGTTCGGGTTCTTCTTGGGGGCTCAGGATTCCAGCAGCCCGCGCGCCTGCAACCAACTGCGTTGCAGGGTGACGGCCTCGGCCATCTTGTCGGGCTGGCCGGCGTAGTAATGGGTGGCCCCCTGGATCACGTGGAAAGTCTTGTCGCGGCTGGCCGCGGCGGCGAAAATGGCAGGCGTATGCGGCTGCGGGGCGGCGTCGTCGGCGCTGTTCTCGATGGCGAGGAAGGGCGCGTTGATCCGCTTGGCGCATTCGACGCCGTTGGCGCGGCTGTCCTGGTAGGACCATTGCGACAGCCACGACCGCAGCGTGGAAAACCGCCCCAGGGCGACCGGCCCGGTGTTCACCGTTTCGGGGTTGCCCATGTAGCACCAGCGCGGCTTGCGGTCGTTGGGATCCAGCGTCGGGTCGATGAAGCGCGGGTCGGCGAAGGTGCGGTGGGTGACGAAACCGCGTTCCAGCTCGCCGGTGTTGCGCTTCTTCAACATCTCCAGCGTGTCCCAGACCCAGGCCCGGATCCGGTCCACCCGCGCGCGTTGCTGGGCGCGGTAATGGGCGATGTAATCGGCCGAATAGGGCGGCTGGCTGGGATTCGCGGGGTCGTAGATGTCCAGTTCGCGGATGCGCGTGTCGGGGTCGAGTTCGTTCGTCACCGAGGGGTCGATGCTGTCCAGCAGCAGCTGCGCGCGCGAGATATGCGCGGCCTGGAAGATCAGCGCATCCGCCGGGATCAGCCCCGCGCCCTTCACGTTCACCGGATCGCCCGCGGGCGTATCCTCGATCGTGGGATTTTCCGCCTGGCTTTGATAGAACAGCGCCAGCGACCCGCCGCCCGACCAGCCGCAGATCACCACCTTCTCATAGCCCATGACCTCTTTCGCGTGCCGCACATAGGCGCCGAGGTCGAGCAGCACCTTTTCCATGATCAGCGCCGCGTCGTTCTTGGCATAGCGGCTGGCGGCGCACAGCACATGCGCCCCCGCCGCCACCATCGCGCGCGGCACCGGCAGCAGTTGCAGGGTCGAGGTCGGGTGCATGTAGATCGTCAGCGTGCGCGAAGGGACCCCCTTCGGGCGCATCAGGATGCCTTCCAGATTGACCGCGCCCTGGTTGCCGGCGAACCCGTAGGTTTCGGTAAACGCGGCCTTTTCCTCGTATTGCAGGTGAAGCCAGCTGAATTCGATCTCGTGGTTCGGCATGGTGGGTCTGTCCTGCACGGGGGCACCTCTGGTCGGCATTGTGCCGGGGCAGGACGTGACGGCACGTCCACACACCGGCGAATTCTCACCCTTTGGTGGCTAAAGGGGTTTGAGTGCGGGTGCTGTCCCTCTAAAGCGTTACATCACTGCTGGCGCGTGGGGGATACGAAGATGTTCAAGGACCGGCACGCCCCGGTCAAACCGGACATCGACCGAGTGGTGTATGGCTAGGCCGAAAAAGAACAGGGCAGCGGACGAGGCGATCGACTCGCAATTGCAGCGGTACCGCCTGCCGGAAAAGACATTCCTTCCCGAAAACTCCCTGCCGCATGCCTTTGCCGTGGTGTCGAACCGCGTCAGCCACATGATGCAGAAGATGTATTCGGAACGTTACGGGCTGACCGTGACGGGGTGGCGGCTGATCGCGATCCTGGGCACGCATGCGCCGCTGTCGGCCAAGGCGCTGGCCGACATGACCGCGCTCGACCAGGTGTCGATCAGCCGGGCGCTGGAACATCTGGGCGGCAAGCGGCTGGTGCTGCGCCGCACCGACCCGGCCGACCGCCGCCGGGCGCTCATCCGCCTCTCCAAACGCGGGGAAGAGGTGTATAACGAAATCGTCCCCGTGCTCTACGCCGCCGAACGGGCGCTGATCGCGGCCCTGTCGGACGAAGAGGTCGCCGTGATGCGGCGCGCCATGCGCATCCTGGTGGAACGTTCGGTCGAGGTGCTGCCCGACGATGCCAGCTGGCTCGACGTGCTGCTGGGTCACGGACTGGCCACCGCCCCGCCCGGCAACGGATCCGCCGGGGTGCTCCATGACGCCGCCGAACCGGGGGCAGAGCCGCCCGCGGGTGCGGTCCCAGACGCAGGGGACATACCCGGCGCGCAGCCGGGCTAAACAGGACAGAGTGGGGGAATCGTCTGCCCGCCCTTGAACGGTCCGCGGGACGCTTTACCTGCGGATCACCGGAACACATGAAGCGAGGAAACTCGAAATGGCTGATACTCTCGAAGCCCCGCGGCTGACCGGCCCCAAGAACCCGGGCCTGACCCCGACGATGCTGAACCACGCCGCCTGGGTGACGCATGACGTCGCGGCGACCTACGATTTCTACACCCGCATCATGGGGATGGAGATCGCCAGCACCGTCATCGACGACAAGGTCCCGTCCACCGGCGACGACTTTCCGTATTTCCACATCTTCTTCAAGATGCAGGACGGGTCCACCTTCGCCTTCTTCGAATCGCCCGGCCTGCCGCCGCCGGCGAAATCGACCCATCCGGCCTATGACGTGTTCAACCACATCGCGCTGGAGGTGTCGTCGCCCGCCGAGGTGATGAAATGGCACGAATGGCTGACCTCGAACGGCCTCGACGTGGTGGGGCCGACCGACCACAAGGGCATCATCCTGTCGATCTACTTCCACGACCCCAACGGCGTGCGCCTGGAAATCACCACGCCGCTGGACAAGGACTGGAACAACCACACCGAACACGCGAAGGAAGACTTCCGCATGTGGGTGGAGGCCAAGGAAAAGGCCAAGGCCGAGGGCCGGGATCTGGTCCAGGCGATGATCCAGCTGGCCCAGGACGTCCGCAAGCGGTACGAACACTGATCTTCCACGGCGCGGGCCCGCAGGGGCCCGCGCCGCGGCCTTTCCGGCCCGCCCCCGGCAGACCTTCCGGCCCGGGCGGGCCTTTCCCTGAAAAACCCGGAGACTTTCCATGAGTGACTGGCTTGGCATTTCCGGCCGCGTGGCCGTCGTGACCGGCGGCGGCGGCGGCATCGGCCGCGCGATCTGCCAGACCCTGGCCGAAGCGGGCGCGCGCGTCGCGGTGCTGGACCTCGATGCCGAGGGCGCGGCCGAAACCGTGCGCCTGGTGAAGGAAAACGGCGGCGAGGCCATGGCCGTCAGCGCCGACATCACCAGCGAGGCCAGCGTCACCACCGCCCGCGACGCCATCGAGGCCGCGTTCGGCCCGGCGCAGATCCTGGTCAACAATGCGGCCCTGGTGCGCAACGGCGCGCTCAAGGACCTGTCGCTGGCCGACTGGAACGCGGTGATCACCGTGAACCTGACCGGCTTCTTCGTCTGTAGCCAGGTGTTCGGGCGGCGGATGATGGAACAGGGCGGCGGCAGCATCGTGCACGTCTCCTCGGTCGCCGGCGTCGTGCCGCAGCCGACCTCGGGCGCCTATTCGGTGTCCAAGGCCGGGGTGATGATGCTGTCCAAGAACATCGCGATGGAATGGGGCCCCTCGGGCATCCGGTCCAACGTCGTCAGCCCGGCGATGGTGATGACGCCCATGTCCGCCGTGATCTACCGCGATCCCGCGGTCAAGGAACGGCGCGAGAAATCGGTGCCCATGCGCCGCATCGGCCAGCCGCAGGACATCGCCGATGCGATCTGCTTCCTGGCCTCGGACCGTGCGACCTATATCTCGGGCCAGGAAATCACCTGCGACGGCGGTTGGGGCACCACGCTTCTGGCCACCGTGCCGCGCCCCGGCTTCGACCAGCCGGCGAACTGACCCGACGACCGACAGCGAGGAACCACAGATGCCCAGACCCAAGTCCACCAAGACCATCGAGGAACGGCTCGACCAGATCGAGGACTATATCGAGATCATGCAGCTGCTGTGCGCCTACGGGCCGGCGGCGGATGCCACCAACTGGGATCTGATCACCAAGATCTGGGCCGAGGACAGCACCTATGAAATCGGCGGCATCGGCACGTTCGAGGGCCACGAGGGGCTGAAGCAGGCGTTCTACGGCGATTTCCACCAGGGCCTGATGCAGTCGGGTTCGGGCCATGTGTCGTCGATGCCGCATGTGGTGATCGACGGCGACCGCGCCTCGGCCACGCATCACGGCACGCTCTACAAGCAGATCGACGGCAAGTTCCCGGTGATCCGGCTGGTGGCCTCGCGGTGGGAACTGGAACGGCGCGACGGCGCCTGGGTGGTGATCAAGCGCACCAACGAGGTGCTGCAGGAAAACCCCCGCGCGCGCGACCTGCTGTCGCGCGTCTGCGAGGGCCCGGCCGCGTCGGCCTGAACCGGCGCCCCGACCTACCCCCCTGCCCCGGCTTTGCGGCCGGGGCTTTTTGCTGCATGGGCGTCGGGGCGAAGGCCCCGAGCCTGTGTCGCCTGCCCCTGATGGCACCGCTCATCCCGTTCGGGCAGCGATGACGTGAGAGACGGAGATGCCGGGAAACCCGGATAGGCCAGCGCCCGCCCCGTCCATGGCGAAGGCACGCGCCTTCGCCAACAGAGCGGGGGGCTGAAAGGCGATCCATCTCTGGCAGAGGTACATCCCGCATCGCTTCCGTCCGCGCGAACACCGCCCGCATCGGCGCCCCTGTCCGCCCCCGCCCCGGCGCGCGCCGTTGCCTCCGCCCCCGATCCGCGCCACGATGCGCCGCCCTGCCCCGACCGGACCGCCCCATGATCGCCATCGCCACCTATGCCGCCGCCGCACTTGCCGAAATCGCCGGCTGTTTCGCCGTCTGGGCCTGGTGGCGGGGCGGGGCCTCGGCCATGTGGCTGCTGCCGGGGATGGCGTCGCTGGCGGCCTTCGGCTGGCTGCTCGCGCTCTCGCCCGCCGAATTCGCGGGCCGCGCCTATGCCGCCTATGGCGGGGTCTATGTCGCGGCCTCGCTGGTCTGGCTCTGGGCGGTCGAGGGCGCGCGGCCCGACCGCTGGGATCTTGCCGGCGCGGCTCTGGTCCTTGCCGGGGCCGGGGTCATCCTCTTTGCCCCGCGCGGGGCCTGAGCCGATTTTTTTCCACCGAATCCGGGACCTGTCCCTCGTGGAGGGGATGGGTTTTCACGCCCCGGCTGGCAGCTTGCAGACATAGACATGCGCATGGCGAAGCAGCGGCGAACTAATCTTGCGCAAGCAGGATCGCCGCCGCCCCGCCGCCTTCCCCGAGGAGCAGGATGTGAGCGACAGCTGGATCAGCAGCAGAACCGAGAATGGCGTGGGCGTCATCGCCCTCGACCGGCCAGAGGTGCTGAACGCCCTTTCCCCCGGCATGGTGACGGCCTTCAGCGCCGCGCTTCATGCCATGACCGAACCCGGCAGCGGCGTGCGCGCCCTTGTCGTCACCGGCGCGGGCCGGGCCTTCTGTTCGGGCGCGAGCCTGTCCGAGGGCGACGGCAACGCCGTCACCACGACGCGCGCCCAAGGCGTGCTGCAACAGGTCTACCACCCGTTCCTGCGCGCGCTGCGCGACTGCCCCGTTCCGGTCGTCACCGCGGTGAACGGCCCCGCCGTCGGCGCGGGGATGAGCGTGGCGCTGATGGGCGACATCATCACCTGCGCGCGTTCCGCCTATTTCCTGCAGGCCTTCCGCCGCATCGGCCTCGTGCCCGACTGCGGGTCGAGCTGGCTTCTGCCCCGTCTGGTCGGTCAGGCGCGGGCGCGGGAACTGTCGCTTCTGGGCGAAAAGCTGTCGGCGGAAACCGCGCTGGAATGGGGTCTGGTGAACCGCGTCTATGACGACGCCACCTTCATGGACGACACCATGGCGCTGGCGCGGCAGCTTGCCGACGGGCCGGTGCGCGCGCTCGGCCGGATCCGGCGGCTTTACTGGCAAAGCCCGGTGAACGGGTTCGAGGACCAGCTGAACCTCGAGGACGAACTGCAATTCGCCGCGACCTTCGACCCCGAGGCCGCCGAAGGCGTCGCCGCCTTCCGCGAAAAGCGGCCCGCGGATTTCCGCAAGGTCTGACGCGGCACCCAACCCTGGAGAACGATGTGAGCATCAACGGAAAGGCGTATATCGTCGGCGCCTATGAACATCCCACGCGCAAGGCGGTGGGCTATACCCTGCCGCAACTGCATGCGGAAATGTGCGCGGGCGCGCTGGCGGACGCCGGGCTGACGATGGCCGATGTCGACGGGTTCTTCTGCGCGTCCGACGCGCCGGGGCTCGGCGGGATGAACATGGCGGAATATCTGGGGCTGTCGAAGCTGGCCTATGTCGACAACACCGATACCGGCGGGTCGTCCTATGTGCTGGCGGTGGACCATGCCGCGCAGGCCATCGCGGCCGGCAAGTGCAAGGTGGCGCTGATCACGCTGGCCGGCATGCCGCGCGTGGGCGTGCACCCCAAGGGCGAGGGGGCGTTCTTCGACGACCCCGTCACCCCGGACGTGCCCTATGAACTGCCCTACCGGCACACGATCGCCAATATCTACGCCATGTGCGCGCGCCGCCACATGCATGAATTCGGCACCACCAGCGAACAGCTGGCCTGGGTCAAGGTCGCGGCCTCGCACCACGCGCAGCACAATCCGCAGGCGATGCTGCGCGATGTGGTGACGGTCGAGGATGTGGTGAATTCGCCCATGATCGCCGATCCGCTGCACCGGCTGGACTGCTGCGTGATCTCGGACGGCGGCGGTGCGCTGGTGGTGGTGGCGCCGGAAATCGCCCGCAGCCTGAAACGCCCGCTGATCAAGGTGCGCGGCGGCGGCACGGCGATCAAGCACATGAACGGCGGCAAGCACGACATGACCTTTTCGGGCGGCGTCTGGTCGGGCCCGCGCGCATTCGCCGAGGCGGGCGTGACGCCGAACGACATCAAATATGTCTCGATCTACGACAGCTTCACCATCACCGTGCTGATGACGCTGGAGGATCTGGGCTTTTGCGAAAAGGGCAAGGGCGGGGCCTTCGTTGCCGACGGCAACCTGATTTCGGGCGTGGGCCGGCTGCCCTTCAACACCGATGGCGGGGGCCTGTGTTCCAACCACCCCGGCAACCGCGGCGGCATGACCAAGGTGATCGAGGCCGTGCGCCAGTTGCGCGGCGAGGCGCATCCGGCGGTGCAGGTGAAGAACTGCGATCTGGCGCTGGCCCATGGCACGGGCGGCTATCTGGGCACCCGGCACGGGTCGGCCACGCTCATTCTGGAAAGGGTCTGAACCATGACCATCACCCCCGAACGCGACAGCGCGCCCTTCTGGCAGTCCACCTCCGGCAAGCTGTTGATCCAGAACTGCATATCCTGCGGCGAGAATTTCCACTATCCGCGCACCATCTGCCCGTTCTGCGCGGGCAGCGCGCTGGCCTGGGTGGAATGTTCCGGCCGCGGGCGGATCTATACATATTCCGTCACCCGCCGGGGCGAACCCTATGCCATCGCCTTCGTCACGCTGGACGAGGGCCCGCGGCTGATGACGAACATCGTCGATTGCGACTTCGACAGGCTCGCCATCGACGACCCCGTGGAGGTCGTCTTTCACGACATCGACGGCACCGCCACGCCCATGTTCAGGCCCGCGGCCCGGGGCTGAGGCGCCAACACACTGACAGCAAGGAGAAAACGATGACACTCAGGCTCGACGGCAGGGTCGCCGTCATCACCGGCGCGGGTGCCGGTCTGGGGCGGCAGCATGCGCTGCTGCTGGCGAAACAGGGCGCCAAGATCGTGGTCAACGATCTGGGCGGCAGCGTCAACGGCGTCGGCGGCGACCATGCCGCGGCCGACAAGGTGGTGGCCGAGATCAAGGCCATGGGCGGCGAGGCCGTGCCGAACTACGACAGCGTGACCAGTGCCGAGGGCGGCGCGAACATCATCAAGACCGCCGTCGACGCCTTCGGCAAGGTCGACATCCTTGTCGCGAACGCGGGCATCCTGCGCGACAAATCCTTCGCCAAGGTGGAACTGAGCGATTTCGAGGCGGTGTTCAACGTCCATTACTGGGGCACCGTCCACACCGCCCGCGCGGCGTGGAAGCTGATGAACGAACAGCAATACGGCCGGATGATCTTCACCACCTCGGTGGCGGGCACTTCGGGCAACTTCGGCCAGACCGCCTATGGTTCGGCCAAGGAAGGGATGCTGGGCCTGATGCGGGTGCTGGCGATCGAAGGGCGCAAGAACAACGTCCTGATCAACGCCATCTCGCCCGGCGCGCTGACGCGGATGACCGACAACCTCGGCATGGACGACGACTTCATGAAGAAGCTCGACCCCGGGCTGGTGTCGCCGGCGGTGGCGTGGCTGGCCAGCGAACGCTGCGACGTGACGGCGAATGTCATCACCGCCGCGGCGGGCGGATTCGGCCGGGTGCACTACTTCGAAACCAGGGGCGTGCAGTTCGACTACACCAAGCCCGTCACGGTCGAGATGTTCGACGAGGCCTTCGCGCGCATCGCCGACCTGACCACCGCCGACCCGACCACCGCGGGCACCGAGGGCAAGATGCAGGAGCGTCTGGACACGCTCGGCAAGTAAGCCGCCCGCCCGCGCGGCCCGATGCGGCCGCGCGGGCCCTTTCCGAAAGGCCCCCGCATGGACCTGAACCTCAGCCCCGAGGACATCGCCTTCCGCCACGAGGTCCGCGCCTGGCTGCGCGCGAACCTGCCCGCGGACATCACCGACACCGCCCGCCGCCTGTGGCACATCGACCCCGCGTCGATGCAGCGGCTGCAACGCATCCTGCATGCCAGGGGATGGGGCGCGCCGTCATGGCCCAGGGAATACGGCGGCACCGGCTGGACCGCGGTGCAGCGGTATATCTTCGATGAAGAATACTGCATGGCCGACGGCCCCCTGCCGCTGATGGGCGGCCAGGGTATCCCGATGGTGGGGCCGGTGATCTACACCTATGGCACGCCGGAACAGAAGGCGCGCATCCTGCCGCGCATCCTGTCGGGCGAGGATTACTGGGCGCAGGGCTTTTCCGAACCGGGGTCGGGGTCCGATCTTGCCAGCCTGCGCACCCGGGCCGACCGCGACGGCGACGGCTGGGTCATCAACGGGCAGAAGATCTGGACCAGCCTCGCGCATCATTCCAACATGATCTACATGCTGGCGCGCACCGACCAGACGGTGAAACCGCAGCGGGGGATTTCCTTCTTCGTGCTGCCGCTGGACACGCCGGGCATCACCGTGCGCCCGATCATCTCCATCGACCGCGCCCACAGCCTGAACGAGACCTTTTTCGACAACGTGCGCGTGCCCGCCGATGCGCTGGTGGGCGAACCCGGCATGGGCTGGACCTATGCCAAGTTCCTTCTGGGCCACGAACGTTTTTCCATCGCGGAAATCGCCCGCACCAAGCGCCGCCTGCAACGGCTGCGCCAGATCGCGGCCGAAATCCCCCTGCCCGGCGGCGGCACGCTGGCCGAGGACGCGCGGTTCCGCGACCGCGTGGCGGGGCTGGAGATCGAGATGGTGACGGTCGAGCGCATGGGCCTGCGCGTCGCCTGGGAAATGGACCAGGGCGAGGACAACATGCTGTCCGCCTCGATCCTCAAGCTCAAGGGCACGCATCTGTTGCAGGCGGTGCTGGAGGAAACGATCGAGGCGATGGGGATGGCGGGCCTTGCCTACGACCCGCGCCCCGATGGCGCGCAGGTCAGCCCCCCCGCCCCCGACATCGCGCAGGGCAAGATGGAACAGTTCCTGTTCCTGCGCGCGGCCACGATCTACGGCGGCTCGTCCGAGACGCAGAAGAACATCCTGTCCAAGCTCATCTGGGCCGGCGCCTGAAGGGGAATGTGATGGATTTCAGACCGACCGAGGAACAGGCGATCCTGAAGGACAGCGTGGCGGGCTGGCTGCGGCGCAGCTACGGGTTCGAGGCATGGCGCAAGCTGGCCGCCGAACGCCCGCCGTTTTCGCCCGCCAACTGGGCGAGCTTTGCCGACATGGGCTGGCTTGGCCTGACCATCCCCGAGGACATGGGCGGCATCGGCCAGGGGCAGCTGGAACGGATGCTGCTGGCAGAGGCGTTCGGCGCCCATCTGGTGATGGAACCCTACCTCTCCACCGCCGTTCTGGGGGCCGAACTGATCGCCCGCGCCGGATCGCCGGCGCAGCAGGAGGCGCTGTTGCCCCGCATCGCGGCGGGCGATTTGCGGCTGGCCTTCGCCCATGCCGAAACCGGCAGCCGCTTTGCGCTCGACGCGCCGCAGGTGCGGGCGGCGGCGGCGGGCGGCGGGCATATGATCACGGGCCGCAAGATCGTGGTCTGGGATGCGGGCACGGCCGATCTGCTGGTGGTTCTGGCGCAGGACGGGGGGCAGGACGGCGCGCAGGTCGCAGCCTTCCTCGTCGATCCCGCGGGCCCCGGCGTGGCGATGCAGACCTATGCCACCGTCGACGACCGGCAGGCCGCCGACATCGCCTTCACCAACGCCCCCGCCGAACGGTTGGGCGCCGGCGGGCTGGCGGCGATAGAGGCGGCGGCGGATTCCGGCGTGCTGTGGCTGTGCGCCGAAGGCATCGGGGCGATGGCGGCGCTGATCGACCAGACGCTGGATTATGTGAAGGTCCGCAAGCAGTTCGGCCAGCCCATCGGGGATTTCCAGGTGATCCAGCACCGGGTGGTGGACCTGCGCGTGGCGCTGGAAGGCGCACGGGCGATCACGCTCTACGCCTCTGCCCTGCCGCCCGAGGATGGCGACGAACGCCGCCGGGCGGTGTCGGCGGCCAAGGTGCAGGTGGGCCGCGCGGCGCGGCTGATCGGGCGCGATGCGGTGCAGCTGCATGGCGGGATGGGGATGACCGACCAGCTGGCGATCGGCCATTACTTCAAGCGGCTTCTGGTGGTGGAAACCCTTCTGGGCGACATCGCCCACCATCAGGCGCGCTTCGCCGCCCTGCCGACCGAACTCGTCTGACCCCACGGCGCCTTGGCGCCCGGCACAGGGCGGGGGTCGATCCCCCGCCCCGTGCCGTTCATCACGCCCCCGTCAGGATCCCCGCCGCCAGCCGCGCGGTCTGGCCGCGGATATCGGGGATCGCGGTGATTTCCCAGAACGCCGCGCGCGACACCGGCCCGATGGCGAGGATCCGGGCCGAGGCGCGGCCCCCCGCATCCACCAGCCGGCAATCCGCCGTCACCTCCAGCCCCAGGCGCAGCGGGTCCACCCGCACCCGGCCCCGCGCCAGCAGGTCGGCCACCGGCGGCCCCGCGTTCCGCGCCGGATCGTGCCGGATGCCGCGGCAGTCGATGATCCGCCCCGCGCCAAGCGCGACCGGATCCGCATGCCCCCGCAACCGCACCAACGCGCGGATGCCGCCATCCGCGCCACGCCCGCCGCGCAGGAAGCTGCCCCGCCGCACCGCCAGTTGCCCGCTGGCCAGCGCCGCGCCGATGCGTTCGGCAGAGGCCGGGGGGATGCGGTGGCGGTGCACCTCCCACCAGGTCACGGCATGGCGCAGGAACCGCGCGCGTTCGGCCTGCGGCAGCGCCTGCCAGACCGCCGCCAGATGCGGGCGCAGCCCGTCCACCGCATCGCGCCAGGTGCCGCCCCCCGCCTCTGCCTGCCGCGCCAGCCCGCGCAGCCAGTGCAACAGCCGGCTTACCGGCGCGCCCAGGGGAATATCCTCGGCCCGCAGCGTCAGCGGGCGGCCCGGGGCATGCGGCCGGGGCAGCAGGCCGCGGCGGGAGATAGACACGATCTGCCCGCGATGCCCCGCCTTCATCAGCGACAGCACCTGATCCACCATCGACAGGCCCGACCCCACGATGATCACCCGGGCGTCGGGGTCGATGGGTCCCGGATCTTCCCACCCGCCGGTCACGATGCCGCGCAGGTCGGGGGGCGGCACGCAGATCCCGGTCGCCAGCACCGCCAGATGGCCGCGGATCACCTGCCCGTCGTCCAGATGCGCGGCGACGCCTGCCGCCCCTTCCTCCACCCGCAAACAGCGGTGGCGCAGGCAGGCCAGCCGCCCCCCCGCCCGCCAAGGGTCCAGCAGGCCGCCCAGATAGGCGCCATAGGTGGCGCGGCTGACGAAGACGCCATCGCCCCCGTCCGTCCGCCCCTCCAGCCAGCGCGCGAAATGGCCGGGGTCGTCGGGCCAGGCGCTCATGTTGTCGGCGCGGGTGTTCAGCAGGTGGTCGGGGTCGCGGGTCGAATAGGCAAGGCCGCAACCGAGCATGTTCGCCGCCTCGACGATGGTCACGCGGGCGCGCGGGTCCTGCCGCAGCAGTTGCGCCGCCATCAGCACGCCGCTGGCCCCGCCGCCGATGACCAGCACATGCAGCGCCGTATCGGGCGCAGGCCGGGCGGGGGCGATCACCGGAAGCTCGGTCATCCCTGCCCCCGCATCCGGCGGGCAAGCGCCCGGATCAGGCGCGAGACCACGGGCGACGGCCCCGCGGGGGCGGTCAGCAGCCGGGCAAGATCGGGGTCGGAACATCCATGGGGCATGGGGCACCTCCTGCGTGAAGCCAGGATATACTCTATAAGATATATCGAGATTTTTTGTTCCAAAGCATGCCGCAGGAAGGAAAAGTGCTTCTACCTGGATGCCGCCGCGCAGAGGATCGTTTCGTCAAGATCGTCCAAGGGCAAACGCCCCGCACACAAAAGGGCGCACCGACGCCGGGCCGGGCGGGATCAGGAAACGCACTGCGTTTCCCCCGCCCGTTCGCGCGGCGGTGCCATCAGGGACGGTGATGCCGGGAATACCGGAAAGGCCAGCGCCTGCCCCGGCGGGCGAGAAGCGCCCGCCATGGGCGGGGCGGGCGCTGGCCGGGGGCTCGGGGCCCCCGGCCGGACAAGCTTAACCCGCAGGATGTGGCGAAGGCACGCGCCTTCGCCAGTCAGACCGGCAGGGCAGAAGCTTGATAGACTCCGGTCTCAGGAATAGGGGGGCTCGTCCCACCAGGGGAAATAGTCCGGCATGTCCGCCGACACGCGGTCCGGGAAAACGGCCGGACGCTTTTCCAGAAAGGCCGTCACGCCCTCGCGCGCATCCGCCTGCCGGCCGCGGACATAGACCCCGCGGCTGTCGAGCCGATGCGCGGCCATCGGATGGTCCGCCGCCGCCATGCGCCACAGCATCTGCCGCGTCAGCGCGACCGACACCGGCGCGGTCTGCGCCACCACTTCTGCCGCCCAGGCCCGGGCGGCGGCCAGCGCGCCCTCGGGCCCCGTCACGGTGGCGACCAGCCCCTTGTCGCGCGCCTCTTCCGCCGGGAAAAGCCGCCCCGACAGCATCCAGTCCGCCGCCGTGCCCATGCCCACCAGCCGCGGCAGGAACCAGGTCGAGGCGCCCTCGGGCACGATCCCGCGGCGGGTGAAGACGAAGCCGAACCGCGTGCCCTCTGCCGCGATGCGCAGGTCCATCGGCAGAAGCATCGTCACCCCCACCCCCACCGCCGCGCCATGGACGGCGCCGACCACGGGCTTGAGGCAGCGATAGATGCGCAGCGTCAGCAGCCCCGCCCCGTCGCGCACCGCCGGATGGGCATAGTCGATGCCGCCATCGGCGCGGATGGGCGATGCCATCCCCTGCGCGGCATAATCGAAGGTCTTGTCGCCTTCGGACAGGTCGGCCCCGGCGCAGAACACCTTGCCCGCGCCGGCAAAGATCACCACCCGCACCGCATCGTCGGCATCGGCGCGGTCGAGCGCGTCCACGATTTCCTCGATCATGGCGGGCGAGACCGCGTTGCGCCGGTCGGGTCGGTTCAGGGTGATGGTGGCGATGCCCTCGGCCACCTCGTAGAGGATGTTGTGATAGCCCATCGGTCAGTCCTGCATGCTGGCGGCCTGCGCCTCGTAGGTGCGGAAGTGGTCGTCCTCGCTGCCGAAGCTGGCGGCGATGACCATCGCGCGGCGGAACCAGCCGCTGATCGCCAGTTCGTCGGTGATGCCCATCCCGCCGTGCAGCTGCACCGCATTCTGGCTGACGAAGCGGAGCGAACGGTCCACCACGATCTTCATCGCGGCACAGGCAGCGCGGGTTTCCGCCCCGGTGCCGCGTTCCAGCGCGTCCTGCGCCATATGCACCATCGACAGCGCCTGTTCGCGCGCGATCACCATATCGGCCACGCGGTGCTGCAACGCCTGAAAGGCGGCGAGCGGCTGGCCGAACTGCTGGCGCTGGCGCATGTAGGCGGCGGTATGTTCGATCAGGCCCGCCATGATGCCCACGGCCTCTGCCCCCAGGGCGGCAAGCCCCGCATCCACCGCAGGCGCCAGCGCCGCCACCCCCTGCCCCGGGGCGCCCAGCATCCGGGCCGGCGTGGCGGCAAGCGTCAGGTCGCAAGCGGACTGGCCATCCACGGCCATGTAGTCCTGCCGCGCCAGCCCCTCGGCCCCGGCATCGACCAGAAACAGCGTCATCCCCGCACCCGCCACCTGCGCGGTGACGACGAAATGGGTGGCGAGCGGCCCCGACAGGACCACCGCCTTGTGGCCGGTCAGCCGCCAGCCCTCGCCCGCCGGTTCCGCCACGGTCGCGGCACGGGTCAGGTCGAACCGCCCGCCCTCGCCATGCGCGAAGGCGGGGATGAGGCGGCCCTCTGCCGCCTTGGCCGCCAGTGCTGCGTCGGGCAGGTCGCGCAGCAGCGCGGCCAGCATCACCACGGCGACATAGGGCGTGCGGGCCTGATGGCGGCCGAAGGGCTCCATCACCGCGAACACGTCCATCTGCGTGCCGCCGAAGCCGCCCGCCTCTTCGGCGAAGGCCGCGCCGATCACGCCGATGTCGTCCACCAGCCCCTGCCAGATCCGCCGCTGCACGCCCGGGTCGCGCGCCGCCAGCCCGAGCGCATCGGCATCGCGCAGATACCTGTCCAGCGCATCGCGCAGCATCGCCTGTTCGTCGGAAAGCTCGAACCCCACGCCTGCCCCCTAGACGATCTTGCGATCCGCCGCCCAATAGGGCGCGCGCAATTCGCGTTTCAGGATCTTGCCCGAGGGGTTGCGCGGCAGCGCCGGCAGGAAGTCCACCGATTTCGGGCATTTGAAATGCGCGATGCGGGCGCGGCAATGGGCGATCAACTCTTCCGCCGTCGCCTGCTGGCCGTTGCGCAGCACGACGAAGGCCTTCACCTCTTCGCCCCACCGTTCGGACGGCACGCCCACCACGCCGGATTCCAGCACCGCGGGATGTTCCGACAGGGCGGATTCCACCTCGGCGGGATAGATGTTTTCACCGCCCGAGATGATCATGTCCTTGATCCGGTCGCGGATATAGAGATACCCCCCCGCATCCAGATAGCCGGCGTCGCCCGAATGGTACCAGCCGTCGCGCAGCACCTCTGCCGTCGCCTCGGGCCGGCCGTAATAGCCCTTCATCACCGACGGCCCGCGCAACAGGATCTCGCCCGTCTCGCCCGGGGGCAGGTCGCGGCCCTCGGCGTCGATGATGCGGATCTCCATGTCGTGATAGGCCCTGCCGCAGGAGGTCAGCAGTTCCGGCCGGTTCACGTCGTGATCCTCGGGCATGAGGGTGGACCCGACGGTGGTCGTTTCCGTCATGCCGAACATCTGCACGAAGATGGGGCCGAACTTGCGGATCCCCTCGCGCAGCAGTTCCACCGTGATGGGCGAACCGCCATAGCCGATCAGGTTCAGGTGGCGGAACAGGTCGGGGTTGAAGCCGGGGTCGTTCAGGATCTGCTGGATCACCGCCGGCACCAGCCCCGCCTTGGTCACGGGGAAGCGGGCAAAAGCCTCCAGCACATGGGCGCTGTTGGCCTCGCGCGTGGTGCAGACGGCGGCGCCGACATAGGGCGCGTAAAGGGCCCAACAGGTGCCGCCGCTGTGGAAGAGCGGCAGCGGCGCCAGCACCAGATCGGCGTCGGTGAATTCGGTCAACTCGCCCGTTTCGGCATGCCGCGCCATCGCCAGCACGTTCAGATGCGTCAGCATCGCCCCCTTGGGCCGCCCGGTGGTGCCGGATGTATGCAGCTGCAACACCACGTCATCGGGCCCGACCGCCACGCCCGGGTCGGTGTCCGGCTGCCCGTCGCGCCAGGCGTCGAAGCCCGGCACGTCGCCCGCCGCCGCCCCCACGATCACCACGTCGCGGATCTTGGGGCATGCGCGGCGGATTTCCGGCAGGTAGTCCAGATAGTCGGTGCCGATGAACAGGAATTCGGCATCGAAATCGGCCAGCAGGAACAGGATTTCCGGCAACGCCAGACGCCAGCCGATCGGGGTCAGAACCATGCCCGCCTTGGCGCAGGCCATCATCACCTCGAAATAGCGCGAATCGTTCTTGCCCAGATAGCCGATGCGCGCCTGCACCCCGCAGCCCGCCGCGGCAAGGCCGTTGGCGATGCGGTTGGCGCGGCGGTCCCATTCGGCGAAGCTGACGACATCGTCCTGGAACAGCAGTGCCGTGCGGTCGCCCCGCCAGCGCGCGTGATGGCGCAGGACGTCGCCCACCGTGGTCAGGGCATTGCGCGCGGCGCGGTCGGCCGCCGGGTCGGGGGTCTGTGCCATATCGGGTCTCCAGCCAGGGCCGCCGGTCAGGCGAAGTAAAGGAACATGATCTCGGCGACGAGCGCGGGACGCTCCTGCCCCTCGATCTCGATGGTGATCTCTGTCGTGGCGCGCAGCCCGCCGGATGCGGGTTCGAGCGATTTCACCACCTCCGACAGCCGGATCCGCGCGCCGGAAGGGACCGCGTTCAGGAAGCGCAGCTTGTTCATGCCATAGTTCAGCGTGCGCGCCGCCTTGACGCTGTAGATCTGCGGTTGCAGCACGCCGATCAGCGACATGGTAAGATAGCCGTGCGCGATGGTGGTTCCGCCCGGCGCCTCGCGTTTGGCGCGTTCCACATCGACATGGATCCACTGCCGGTCGCCGGTGGCGTCGGCGAAACGGTCGATCATCTCCTGGCTGACCGTCACCCAGTCCGAGGGGCCGAGCTTCTGGCCGATCACGGTTTCCAGTTCGGCGGGGGAATTGAAGATGCGCATGGGGGTCTCCTTACAGAATGCGGCCGGCGGGGCGCCGTGGCCGGCAGGGTCAGCGGCTGTTCAGCGTCAGCCGCGCGATGATGTTGCGCTGGATCTCGTTCGAGCCGCCGAAGATCGAGGCCGCGCGCAGGTTCATGTGCCGCGCCGAGGGGCGCAGCGCGATGTCGGGGCCGATCACGGGCACCTCGCTGCCCGGTTCCAGCGCCGCGCGCTGGTCGGGGATGGCGGCCTCGCCAAGCGCCAGCACGGCCAGTTCGGCCGCCTGCTGCTGCACCTCTGACCCGCGGACCTTGAGCACCGAGGCCATCGCATCGCCCGGGTTGCCCCCGGCGGCGAGCCCCGCGATCACGCGCTTTTCGGTCCAGCCCTGCGCGAGGATCGCGATTTCGGTTTCGGCATAGCGGCGGCGGAAGAAGGGATCGCCCCAGAGCGGCGGGTCATCCCCGGCCCGGGTGGCGGCGGCGCGCGCCTCTTCCAGCGAGACGCGGGCGGGGGCGGCGTAGCTGCCGCCGCGTTCGAATTCCAGCAGGTACTTGGCGATGGCCCAGCCCTGGTTTTCGTCGCCCACCCGGTTTTCCACCGGCACGCGCAGGTTGTCGAAAAAGACCTGGTTGACCTCGTGTTCGCCCGACATCGACCGGATCGGGCTCACGGTGATCCCGGGCGCGTCCATCGGCGACAGAAGGAAGGTGATGCCGGCCTGCGGGCGCCCTGCCGTCGAGGTGCGCACCAGCATGAAGATCCAGTTCGCCCAATGGGCATGCGTCGTCCAGATCTTGCCGCCGTTGATCACGTAGTGATCGCCGTCCCGCACCGCCGCGGTGCGCAGCGACGCCAGATCGGACCCGGAACCGGGTTCGGAAAAGCCCTGGCACCAGTAATGGTCGCCCGACAGCAGCCGGGGCAGGAAGAACGCCTTCTGCGCCTCGGTGCCGAAGGCCATCAGGACCGGGCCGACCAGTTGCAGCCCGCCCAGGAACAGTTGCGGCGCACCGGCCAGCGCGCATTCTTCCTCGAAGATGTGGCGTTCCACCACGTCCCAGCCGGGGCCGCCGTATTCGCGCGGCCAGGCCGGGGCGGACCAGCCCTGCGCATGCAGCGTCCTGTGCCACCAGATGCCCAGATCGCGTTCCGCGGCCACCCCCGCCTGACGGCGGGCGCGGGCGCGGATTTCCGGGGTCAGGGTACGCGCCAGAAAGGCGCGCACCTCTGCGCGGAAGCTTTCGTAATGATCCGCCATCGCCCCGCCCCTCAACCGAACACGACCTTGGGCAGCCACAGCACCACATGGGGGAAGGCGATCATCAGCCCGACGACGACCAGATCCATCACGAGGAACCACATCACGCCCTTGAAGATCTCTGCCAGCTTCACCCGGTCGCCGACGATTCCCTTGATGACGAAGACGTTCATCCCCACGGGCGGCGTGACCATGCCGATTTCCAGCAGCTTCACCAGCAGCAGGCCGAACCAGATCATGTCGTGCCCGCCCGCCTTGATCACCGGCAGCACGATGGGCAGCGTCAGCAGGATCGCCCCGATCGGTTCCAGAAAGCAGCCCAGAACCAGATAGACCACCACGATCATCAGCAGGATCACCAGCTGGCTTTCCGACACGCCCAGAATGGCGTCGGAGATGACCGAGCCGATGCCCGAAATCGCCAGAAGCCGGGTGAAGAGGCTCGCCCCCAGGCCGATGATGATCAGCGCGCTGGTGGTCAGCAGGCATTCCAGCGCCGCGGCGCGGAACCGTTTCCAGGTCAGTGTGCGCTTCATCAGACCCACGACGGTGGCCATGAAGGCACCGACGCCGCCGGCCTCGGTCGCGGTGAAGATGCCGCCGAACAGCCCGATGAAGATGCCCGCCATCACCAGCAGGATCGGCCAGGTATCCCACAGCGCCGCGCGCCGTTCGGCCGCCGTCACGTCGCGGCGCACCTTCGGGGCGACGGACGGGTTCGTCCAGACCCGCAGCAGGATGACCAGCACATAGCCCGCGACGCTGACGATACCGACGGTGAAGCCGGCCATGAACAGCTGCGGCACCGGCTGTTGCGCGATCACGCCGTAAAGGATCAGCAGGATCGACGGCGGGATCAGCGCGCCCACCGTACCGGCGATGGCGACCGTGCCGGTGGAAAGCTCTGCGCTGTAGTTGCTTTTCAGCATCTCGGGCACGGCGATCCGGCCCATGGCCGCCGAGCAGGCGACCGACGACCCGCAGATCGCGGCGAAGATGGCCGAGCCGAACACCGCCGAAATCGCAAGCCCCCCCGGCAATCGCGCCAGCCAGACCCTTGCCGCCTCGAACAATCCCTTGGTCAGTTCCGCGTGATAGGCGATGAAGCCCATCAGCAGGAACATGGGGATCGAACTCAGCACCCAGTTCGCGGTGAAGTCGAACGGCACCACGCCGATCGCGCCCCAGGCCACTTTCCAGCTGGTCAGCGACCACAGGCCCCCGAACGACACCACGATCATGGAAATGCCGATCGGCACCCGCAGCGCCAGCAGCACCAGCAGCAGGCCGAGGCAGGTGAAACCGATGTCGATGTTGCTCATGCCGCTTCTCCGGGCTGGACGTCCGGGTCTACCTCGTCAAGGCTGGTGTCGAGCCCGGACTTCGCCCCGGTGAGGTAACAGACGAACTTGTAAAGCACGACCACCAGCACCAGCGCCGTCCCCAGGGGGATGATGTAATAGGCCGGCCAGACGGGGATGTTGGTGTCGCCCGAGGTCACGTAGGCGTGGACCTTGTGCTTTTTCAGCGCCTCTTCCCAGTTGCGCACCATCAGCGCCGCGAACACCAGAATCGACAGCAGATAGGCCAGCCCGTCGAGATGCTTCTGCACCCATTTCGGCATCATGTCGGCGAAAAGCTCGACCGAGATGTTGCGGTTCTTCTCTTCGGTGAAGCACAGCGAGAAGAAGCCGACGATGATCATGTAATAGCTGGTCACGATTTCGATCGTGCCCGTCAGCCCGGATTTGAAGACATAGCGCATCACCACGTCGGCGGCGATGTGCACCATCATGACGATGACGAACAGGCTGCCGAGATTGGTGAACAGCGCAATGACCCTGGAGATCAGCGCACCCAGTGCAGTCACGGTCTCACCTCTTGGGTTCTGGGGGTTGCGGCAGGGCCCCGGCCCCGGGCCGGGGCCAGGGCCGGGGATCACGGCAGATCAGAAGCCGTAGGCGTTGACATCGACCTTCGACAGCGCCTCGTTCCAGTAGAGATCGGTCAGTTCCTCGGCGCTCTGGACATCGGCGACGAGGCCGGTCCAGCGTTCGAAGATGGATTTGAACGTGGCCACCGCCTGTTCGGTATCCTTCAGGCCGTATTTTTCCTGATAGTTCCTGGCGATATTGGCGAGGTCATTCTCGATGAACGCGACGGTATGGCTGCGCAGGTCGTCGGCCGGGTCGATGATCCCGATGCCCTTTTCGGCCGCCTTTTCCAGCGCCGCCTTGTTGTTGACGTGATAGTTCCAGCTGACCACCGCGCCGTGATAGGCGGCGGATTTCAGCAGGTCGGTGCGCTGTTCGGGCGTCAGGGCCTGCCAGGTGTCGATATTGACGTTGACCTGCCCGGTGCCGCCGAATCCGCCGCCCGGCACGTCGCGCACGATGTATTTCACCGCGTCGATCAGGCTGAGGTCCACCAGTTCCGCCGCGCCCTGAAGCGAACAGTCCAGGATGCCCTGCGTCAGCCCCTCGAAGATCTCGGGCTGCGGGATCGACACGGTGGTGGCGCCCACGCTCTGCGCCCAACGGGTCCACTGGGCGCCGGGCGCGCGCAGGCGGATGCCCTGCATGTCGGCCAGCGACTTCACCTCTTTGGTGCACATCAGCAGGTATTCGGTGGACGAACTCGAGGTGTAGATCTGGTTCTGCGCCTTCATTTCCTCGACGCAGGCAGGGCAATGCTGGGTGATGTATTCGGTCAGCGCACCCGCCCAGGCGATGCCGCCCCTGTCGCCGGTGTTCATCGACGCGAACAGCATCGTCAGTTCCGAAATCATGGTCGAGTTCGGATATTCCGCCGGGAAGTAGGGGAACAGCACCATGCCCATGTCGGCGATGCCGTCGCGCACGCCGCCCGACATTTCGGTGAACTTCAGCAGCGATTGCGCAAAGACCTGGATGTTCAGATCGCCGCCCGAGATGTCGCGCGCATGGTCGGCCCAGGCCAGCGCGCCCTTTTCGCCGGTGGAATTGGGCGCAAAGCCGGTGGCAAAACGCAGGTCCGTGGCCGCCGCCGGGGCGGCCAGCAGGGCCGCAGTCGCCGCCGCGGCGGCCGCAGCCGTGAATTTCCTTGCGATGTTCATTGTCGTCTCCCTCTCACGGCCGTCACGGCCCGGCTAGGCGCAGGGCGCGGAGGTCCGCATGCCAGTCGTTTCCCCCTGCCGCGATTGTCGTTTGTTCCTCCCGGGGGTGGGCAGACGCTAATTTTCTTGCATCGCGAAGGCTGTCCCCGTCACATGGCACAATCTTGCCGCTTTTGTCGCCGGATCATGCAAGCATCGGAAATAAAATGAAAAAAGGCGCGGTGAACCGCGCCTGCCCTGCCGTATTTCCGATGGCGCGGCCGATCCGCGCCGATCCCGTTTTCAGGCGGCCGCTTCCTCGGGCCGGCGGCTGGCCTGCCGCTTGCTCCACATCGCCAGATACCACATCAGCAGTTCGCGCTGGCTGCCGATGCCGAGGCGGCTGTAGGCGCGTTTGCGATAGGTCATCACGCTTTCCTTGCCGATGCCCAGATCCAGCGCGATGCCGTAGGACGACAGGCCGTAAAGGATGCGGGCGCAGACCTCGCCCTCGCGCTTGGACAGGTCGGTGCCCGAGGTCATGCAGTCCTCGATTTCCTCGAGCGAGCAGAGCGCGGGGGTCAGGTTCGGGCGGCGCAGCGTCAGGTCGGCGTGCTTGGACACGACCGAGATCAGCATGTTGGCCACCTGTTGCAGCATGCCCAGGCCCTGGTCGCACAGCGCCGCCGCCCCGGCCGGGCGCAGCACGCGGATGCAATAGGCGGCATCGGCGCGGCGGGCGCAGATCAGGATGCGCTGGCGCTTGGCGGCCGGGTCCATCGGGTCGCTGGCCGGAACCATCGCCACATCGACGCGCGCGCCCATGTTGCCGACCATGCTCAGTTGCCGCTTCACCTCGTAGACGTTCAGGTCGCTGCGGGCGACCACGGCGGCATCGGCGCCTTCGGCGGCGGCGATTTCCGTGAATTCGAACCCGCGCAGTTCGAACAGCGCGCAATGGTCCGCGCCGTCGAACCCGGCGAAGAAGGTCAGAAGCCGGTCGGCCAGATCGGCGGTGCCGATCGCCTCGACCACGCCGGTGAAGTCATGCGCAGCGGGCCGGGATGCGACAGTCGAGGCAGGTCCTGTCAAGTCCAGAAGTACGTTCATCCCATCCTCCTCCGGGTAGCTGCGTCTGCCTGTCGGGGCGCGCGTCCTGAGGAAGTATTGCTTACAAAGTGAAACTTTTTCAATGCCAAAACAATGCCGCAAAGCAGCATTGTCATCTTATTGTTTTATTTTGAAAAAATTGTTGATCATTCCCATCATGATTTGACTGCAAACACATTCTGCGGTGCAACATGTCCATTTTTCGGGGGTCGGAAAGGCGGTTTTCCGACCCTGCGGCACCCCCTGCGTGTAACATTCTCGAAACGATTCGGCGCAGGGCTAAACTGCGGCAGAAACGCGCAGAATCCCGTGATCGGGGGCAAAAAAACGGGGCGGCCGGTTGCCCGGCCGCCCCGCCTGATTCGTCCCCCTGGAAGGGGTCAGAGCTGCGGATCGGCGATCCGCACCACGATGCCGTCCAGATCGTCGGACATCACCACCTGGCAGCTGAGCCGGCTGTTGGGCATGCGGCCCATCGCGGTGAAGTCGAGCATCTGGTCCTCGTTGGCGGAAACCTCGCCCGATTTCGCGAGGAAGGCGTCGTCGATGACCAGCACGTGGCAGGTGGCGCAGGTCAGCCCCCCGCCGCAGTCGCCGACGATCCCCTCGATCCCGTGCGCGGTGGCGGCCCGCATCAGGCTGGTTCCGACGGGCACGTCCAGTTCGACACGGCTTTCGTCGGGGTTGATGAAGGTGACTTTGGGCATGTGGTTAACCTCTTTCCTTGATCAGTGAGCCACCAGGCGCAGCGGCAGGGTTTCCAGCGTGCGCAGGGTGTTGATGGGGTGAACCGCCGGCGTGCCGGTCAGTTCGATACGGTCGATCCGGCGCACCAGCGCCGAAAGGATGCATTCGGCCTCCAGCCGGGCGATGTTCTGGCCGATGCAGATATGCGCCCCGGCGCCAAGCGCCATGTGGATGCCTGCGCTTTCGCGTTCGACGCGGAAGGCGTCGGGCTCGGGGAACTGGCGCCCGTCGCGGCTGGCCGCGCCCAGGAAACAGCCCACCTTGGTGTCGCCCTTCAGGTGCAGGCCCGAAAACTCCATGTCCGCCACCGTGGTGCGGAAGATGCAGGATGCGGGGCCGGACAGGCGGATCGCCTCTTCGAAGGCGTTCTTGGCAAGCGAAGGGTCGGCCTTGACCTTGGCCCATTCGTCCGGGTTCGTCGCCAGATAGTAAAGCGCCCAGCCGATGCCCGAAATCGTCGTGTCCACCCCCGCGCGCAGGAAGGTGCGCACCTGTACGCCGCCGGTGCCCGGGGCGAAATCGCCGCGATCCTCGGCCGCATAGATCTGTTCGCCAAGCCCGCCGGGGATCATGCTCGACCGGTCGAAATAGGTGGCGTATTTTTCCAGGATCGACGCCGAATCCGCGACCGACCGTTTCGTCAGGTCGTTGTTCGGGCCGAGCTGGTTGAAGTTCATCTCGCCCAGGGGCAGGAAATATTCGCGCGGCATGTCGATGCCGAGCACATCCGGAAAGACCTTGAGCACATAGGGCTGCACGATGTCGCGCACGGCGTCGAGATCGACGTTCTTCGGCAGCGCCTCGGCCTGGCGTTCGGCCTCTTCGGTGAAGACCTCGCGCCACCGGCGGATGACGATGGGCGACAGCACCTTGGTCAGCGCGCCGCGGATCGGCGTGTGGCGCGGGGGGTCGACCTCGGTGATCGGGCTCGGCGTGCGCCAGGCGCCGGGCTTGCGGATGTCGGACAGGCCGATGCCGCCTTCCGAGGTGAAGCGCGCGTAATCCGTCATCACGGTGCGCGTTTCCTCGTACCGGCCCACGGCATACATGTTGTGCGCCGGGATGAACACGACCGGGGCGGTATCGCGCAGCGCCGCATAGAAGGGATAGGGATCGCGCAGGTTTTCGACCGCGAAGGGGTCGATATCCAGCACCGGCGGCGCCCTGGTCATGTCAAGCTGTTCGGTCATTGCTGGGTCTGTCCTCCTTGCAGCGCCGGGCTCAGGCGGAAGTAAATCGCAGCGGCAGAATGTCAAGCATCCGCATCTGGTTGATGGGGCGATAGCGCGCCTCGCCGTCAAGCTCGATCCGCGACACCAGTTTGGACAGCGCCTTGAGGATCGCCTCTGCCTCGATCCGGGCGATCATCTGGCCGATGCAGGTATGCGCCCCCTGCCCGAAGCCGACATGCACGCCGGTGGAGTTGCGCATCAGGTCGTAGCGGTCGGGGTCCTCGAACTTGCGCGGGTCGCGGTTGCCGGCACCCATGAAGATGCCGATCTTGGTGTCGCCGTCCAGCGACACGCCCGACAGTTCCACCGGCCCGGTGGTGGTGCGGTAAGTGACCATGAAGGCGGGCTCCATGCGGATCGCCTCCTCGAAAGCCAGCTTGGCGCGGCCGTTCGCATCCTCGCGCAGCAGATCCCATTGCGCCGGGTCGCGCGCCAGATAGTGCAGCGTGTGGCCAAGGGCGGCGATGGTGGAATCGCTGCCGCCGCCGATCAGCGAACGGACCATGTTCGACGCAAGGCCCGGTTCGGGGAACTCGCCCCGCTCTTCGGCCTCGAACAGGCTTTCGGCGATCGAGCCGGGCTTGGCGGCCTCGCGCGTCACGCTGTGCTCGAACCATTCGATATGGGGTTTCGCGCGTTCCATCGCCTTGCGGTAAAGCTCGTTCGGCGGGCCGCTCTGGTTGAAGCGCATCTCGCCGATGGCGAGGATCTGTTCGCGGGGCATGTCGATGCCCACGGCCTGCGGAAAGACCTTGAGGATCCACGCCTCGGCCAGATCCTCCACCCCGTCGATGCTGCCGCGGGCGACGATTTCCTCGGCGAAGGGGGTGGCGAGCTTTTCGAAATGCTCCTTCCAGCGGCGGATCACGATGGGCGACAGGTATTTCGTCACCACGCCGCGGATGGCGGTGCTGCTCGGCGGGTCGTTTTCCAGCATGCGGTTGGGCACGCGGAAATCGCCGGGCTTGCGGATGTCCTGGATGCCGATCCCGGCCTTGGCCGAAAAGCGTTCGTGGTCCTTGAACACCTCGGTGCATTCGGCGTGCCGGCCCACGGCATAGACGCCGTGCTTCGGGATGAAGGCGACCGGGCCGATGTCGCGCAACGCCGTCTGGAAGGCGTAGGGCGAGGTGATGTTCTCGACCGAATAGGGGTCCATATCCAGTACGGGGGCGGTGATGCGATCCCTGGCTTCAACGCTTGCGGTCATCCTGCGCTCCTTTTCGGCAATCGGGCCTGGGGCATGAATAGCCCGGCACGACGATACCGCACTATCCCCGCCCCCGGGGACGGTCTGTCCCCTCGGTTGGGGAAGATCGGGGCGGGCGCACGGGGCATAGTGCGGCAGGACGGGCCCCGCCCCCCTGCCCCGACGCGGCCGCGGGGCCATGCAAACGGCTGACATGCAACGGAAAAACAGGACATGACCCAGCATTCCACCGTCATCGCAGGCGCCGGCCAGGCCGGCTATCAGACCGCGGCCTCTCTGCGCCAGGAAGGCTATGACGGCAGGATCGTCCTCATCGGCGACGAACCCGGCCTGCCCTATCAGCGCCCGCCGCTGTCCAAGGCCTATATGCTGGGCAAGACGGATCGCGCGGGGTTGCAGTTCAAGCCGGAAAAGTTCTTTTCCGACAACGCGATAGATCTGATCCACGATAGCGTGGCGGCGATCGACCGCAGCGCGCGGCAGGTGACGCTGGCGGGCGGCGGGCGGCACGGCTACGACCATCTGGTGATCGCCACCGGCGCGCGCAACCGGCCCCTGCCGGTCCCCGGGGCCGACCTCGAGGGCGTGATGGGCCTGCGCACGCTGGCCGATGCAGATGCGCTGGCCCTGCGGCTGAATGACGCAGAAGACGTGGTGGTGATCGGCGCGGGCTTCATCGGGCTGGAATTCGCCGCCGTGGCCGCGGCGCTCGGCAAAAGGGTGCAGGTGATCGAGCTTGCGCCGCGCGTGATGGGCCGGGCGGTGTCGGTGGACATGTCGGGCTTCTTCGCCGCGGCGCATGCGGGGTGGGGCGTGACGCTGCTGCCCAATACCGGGATCCGCGCGATCGAGGGCGCGGGCGGCAAGGTCGCGGGGATCGAACTGTCCGACGGCCGCCGCCTGCCCGCGCAATTGGTGGTGTTCGGCATCGGCGTCATGCCGAATGCGGAAATCGCCCTCACCTCCGGCCTGCCCACCCCGAACGGGGTCGAGGTCGATGCGACGCTGGCCACCTCCGACCCCGCCGTATCGGCCATCGGCGATGTCGCCTGTTTCCCCTGCGCCGCCGCCGGGGGGCGGTGCCTGCGGCTCGAATCCGTGCAGAACGCGGCCGACCAGGGCCGGGCACTGGCCGCGCGGCTGATGGGCAAAAGCGCGCCCTATGCCGCCGTGCCGTGGTTCTGGTCGGATCAGGGCGACCTCAAGTTGCAGATGGTGGGTCTGTCGGACGGCCACGACCGGGTGATCCGCCTCGGCGATCCGGCGACGCGCAGCTTCACCAACCTGCTTTATCGCGGCGACGACCTGATCGCACTCGAATCCGTGAACCGCGCCGGCGATTTCATGGTGGGGCGCAAGCTGTTCGCCGGCCGCGCCCGCCCCGGCCCCGCCGAAGCCGCATCCGAAGGCTTCGACCTGCGCGCCTGGGAAGCCGCGCACCGCTGAGACAACACAACAGGGAGACCACCATGACCCGCGCCGACCAGATCACCCCGAAGGACGCCAACGAAGCCGCCGTCCTGGGCTTCTACACCAACCTGATGAAGAAGGACCTGGACGGGTTCAAGGACATCTGGGCCGAGGACGCCGCACAGATCATGCCCTTCTACAAGGGCATCCCCGGCCTGCAACCGGCCTGGCGCGGCAAGGACACGCTGCTGGCCTATTACCTCGCCTCGATCCCCAAGCGGCGGGACCATGTGTTCTGGGTCGATGCGCTGCACCGCACCACAAACCCCGACGTGATCGTGGCCGAGGTGCGCGCCAACAGCATCGTCGGCGACACCGGGCGGCGCTATGACCAGCAATATGTGTTCGTCTTCCACCTGCGCGACGGGCGCATCGTGCAGAACCGCGAACATTTCAACCCGCTGGTGTTCCGCAACACCTTCCCCGAATTTTCCGCCCCCGACGTGCCGGTGGAGCCGGAACCCGAGGCGCCGCGCGCCGACGAACTGACCGCCAAGACGCCGAACGAACAACTGGTGCTGACTTTCTACCAGTCGCTGATGGCCAAGGATTTCGACACCTGGGGGGGGCTCTTCAACGCCGATGCGAAACAGGAAAACCCCTTCATGCCCGGCAAGGACGGCCTCGCCCCCGGGTTCGAGGGGCGCGACCGGATCGTGTTTCACTACCGCACCGTGCTGGAAAACCGCCGCGATCTGGTGTTCCGCATCCACGCCATCCACCAGTCCACCGACCCGAACCTGATCATCGCAGAGGTCGGCGGCACCTCGATCGTCCCCGAAACCGGGCGCATCTATGACCAGCGGTATGTCTGGTTCTTCCACCTCAAGGATGGCAAGATCCAGCGCATGCAGGAATATTTCAACCCGCTGGCCTTCGAATCCGCCTTCGAGGGCTTCCTCGTCGGCGAAGGCGCGGTGGAGAACTAGGGATGTTCGAATTCCGTTTCTACGCCGTCGCCTCGGGGCGGATGGCGAGCGAGCTGGCGCTGGTCCATGACATGGCCGCCGCTGGCGCGCCGGAGGTCCCGGGCGGCCCGCCCGGGGCGGGCGAGACGCTCTGGCACCGCTACGGCGTGCCGGGGCCGCTCGGGTCCTGGATAGCGCATAGCGGGCGGCAGATGCCGGGGTTTCTCTACATCATCAAATGGGACAGCCTCGCGCAGCGCGACGCGAACTTCCCCCGGTTCTGGACTGATCCGTTCTGGCGCGCGCGCCGGGCACAGCTGACCGACGGCATGACGCTGGTGGATTCGATCGAGACCTGGCTGATGGATCCCCTGCCCGCCTGGGAACGGCTGGCCGAACCGGCGGGCGGGCCCGTGGGCGGGGTGCACGAACTGCGCCTGCTGCCCGTGGTCAACGGCGCGCAGGCTCAGGCCGCGGCGGCGCTGGAACAGGCCGACCTTCCGGCGCTGATGGCGCAGGGCGCGCGGCTTCTGGGCCTGTGGGAGGTCGTGATCGGCCCCAACCGGCCGCAGTTCGTGCTGATGCTCGCCTGGCCCGATGCCGCCACGCAGGCGCGCGGATGGGCGGCGGCGGATGCCGACCCCGCCATCATCGCCCGGCGCGAGGATGAGACCGTCCGCCATGGCCGCCCCGTCTATGGCGTCGCCGACAGCTGGCTGATGGAACCCATGGCCTTCAACATGCCCGCCGCCAATCTGGGCCAGACCTTCGGAGGCGCGAAATGACCACCGCCCCCCTCGCCCCGCCCCCCCTCGCCCCGCCGGTGCAGATCGACGATTTCTACGAACTGCGGCTCTACCAGATGGTGCCGGGCCGGATGCCCGCCTTCCACGACCTGATGCAGGGCGCGGCGCTGCCGCTCTTCGCGCGCCACGGTATCCCGCGGCCGCTCGGCATCTGGGAGGGCCATACCGGCCCGCTTTCGCCGCTCTACGCCTATGTCCTGCGCTGGCGCAGCCTCGACGCGCGCATGGCGGCGTGGAAATCGTTCTACGCCGACCCCGACTGGTCCGCCGCCGTCGCCGCCAGCTATCAGGGCCGCCCGCGGGTGGAACGCAGCCATATCTTCATCCTGCGCCCCTCGCCCGTCTGGGACCGTTTCCGCGACGACGCCCCCTTGGGCGGCACCCATGTGCTGGCCCTGCACGATACGCTCAACAACGACCCGAACCTCGTGCATCAGGCGCTGGCGGAAACCGACCTGCCCTTCCTTGAGGCGCGGGGCGGGCGGGTGTTGGGGGTGTTCGCGACATGGTTCGGCACCCGCATGAACCAGGCCGTGACCCTGACCGCATGGGAGGACGCCGACCACTGGGTCGCCGCCAGCCGCGCCCACCAGACCGACCCCGGCATCCTCGCCACCCGCGACGCGGAACGCGGCACCCACGGCCGGCCGCTGCTGCGCGGCACGGATGTGCACGTGCTGCGCCCCATCGCCTACGGGATGCCGAACCCCGGCCTGCGCGAAGGCTGAACCCGTGGCGCACCAGCCGGCGCCCCCGCGGGATATTTGCAGACAGAAAATGAGCAGGGCCGGACTTCCCACCCGGCCCTTCTTCACTTTCTGTCCTTAAATATCCCCGCCGGAGGCCGCCGACCTGTCCGCCGGCGCCTCCGTCCCGGATGCTCTCAATCCGGGAACACGTAGATCGAGACCAGCGAGAACTTCCACCCTGCCGGGGTCTTCGTGAACCCGAAGGTGTAGTTGCCGCACATGGCGATCTTGCCCGGCCCGCTGCGCCAGTCGGTGATCAGTGCGCGCGCGCGGCCCTTGGCGGTATCGGGGCTGTCGCCGGGCTCGATCAGGACATCGGTGAACTGGTGGCGGAAGCGGCGGTTGAACTGCTTGATGATCGCGGTGTCGATCATCTCCTTCAGCGCGGCATGGCCCACCTTGTCCTCGGCCGGCAAGCCAGAGCCGCCATGTTCCTTCGGCGGCACGTTCTCGCGCCGCCACACGCCGTCGGTCAGGAACAGATCGGCGAAAAGGTCCAGTTCGCCTGCATCCGCGTAATGGGCGTAGCGCGACACGAGGTTGCGGCATTCCAGATCGTCGGCGACGGGAAGTTGCCTGCTCATGCCGTGTACACCCCCGCTTCCAGCAGCTTGTTCGAGGCCAGATCCGCCCCCTGCCCGCGGGTGAAATAGCCCGACGTCAGCCCGCCGTCGATCGGCACCACCGCGCCGGTGACGTAGGAGCAGGCATCCGACAGGAGCATCAGCGCGACCGACGAGATCTCTTCGGGCTGCGCCATCCGGCCAAGCGGCGTGCGCTGTTCGGCGATGTCCTCCATGAAGGGTTTCGGCATGTTGGCGCGCAGCAGCGGCGTGTCGACCAGCCCCGGCGCGATGGCATTGACGCGCACATTGTGGCGGCCCCATTCCAGCGCGAAGGTGCGCGTCAGCCCGATGACGGCATGTTTCGAGGCCGCATAGGCCAGCCGCCCCGGATGCCCGCCGATCCCGTCGACCGAACTGATGGCGACGATGGACCCGCCGCCGTTCGCGATCATCCGCCGCCCGAATTCGCGGCAGGACAGGAAGACGCCGTTGGTGTTGATGTCCATGATGTCGTCGAAATCGGATTCGACGAAATCGCTGGCCAGATGCGCGCGCGAGATCCCGGCGCAGGCGTAAAGACCGCGGACGGGGCCCAGTTCGGCCTCGATCCGTTCCGCCGCGGCGCGGGTGGCCGCGGCGTCGCGCACGTCCATCGCGCAGCCCGTGGCCTTGACGCCGAAGGCGCGGCATTCGTCCAGCGTGCGGTCGATGTCCTCCTGCCGCAGGTCGATGATGGCGATATGCGCCCCGTTGCGCGCCGCCGTCAGCGCCCCCGCCCGGCCGATGCCCGAGGCGCCGCCGGTGATGCAGATCACGCGATCCTTCAGCCCGTAGTCGATCATGTCCATCCTCCATCGCCCCGCCCGGGGGCCCTGCCGAACCCTAGCCGCGCAGGGCCCCCGGTCTGTCCCCGATCCCGGGGACCATCGCGCGCGCGCCGTCCCCTAGGCTCGCGGCACGAGCCACAGGAGGACGCCATGGTCGAAGTCAAACTCAAACCCCTGTTCCGCATGCAATGCGAGACCGGCAACGGGCACACCCATATCGGGCCGCACCCCCTGGGCCATCAGCGGCGCGTGGTGTTCGTGACCGGCGGGGAATTCGACGGCAAGGAGATGCGCGGCCGCATCCTGCCCGGCGGGGGCGATTTCCTGACCATGCGGCCCGATGGCGGCATGCATCTGGATGTGCGGCTGGTGCTGGAAACCGACCGGGGCGAACTGGTCTACATGACCTATATCGGCCGCCGCAACGGCCCGCCAGAGGTGATGGAACGCTATCGCACCTCTTCGGCCGTGGCCTATGGCGAGGATTATTTCCGCACCATCGTGCAGTTCGAGACCGCCGCCCCGCGGCTGGCCCGGCTCAACGACATCCTCGCCATCGGCGCGGGCTATCGCACCGTCGAGGCCGCGATCTACGAGATCTTCGAGATCCTCTGAGCGGCATCCCCGGCGCAACCCGCAGCGCCGGGGGCCAGCCCCCGGACCTCCGGAGTATTTGGGAAAAGATGAAGCAGCGCCACGCTCTTCCCTAAGGGAAACCCGCCCCTGCTTCACTTTCTGTCTGAAAATATCCCACGGGGGTGCGGGGGTGTGAAACCCCCGCCGCCGACGCCGATACAGGCGCGCCGCCGGGCGTCACCAGGCCGCGCGCAGCACCCCCAGCATTGCGTCGCGGTCGAAAGGCCGCGGGTTCGCCTTGACGCGGAAGTTGGTCAGCGCCAGATCCGCGATTGCCTCCAGCTGATCCTCGCGCACGCCGTCGTCGCGCAGGCGCTGCGGCACGCCCAGCTTGCCGATCAGGTCGTGGATCACATCCGCCAGCGGCCGGCCCTGCTGGCCCAGAACGCCCGCCAGCACCGCCTGCCGGTCGGCGTTCACCGCCGCATTCCAGCGCAGCACATGCGGCAGCATGATGCACGAGGTGATGCCGTGGTTCATCCCCGTCACCCCGCTCAGCGCATGGCCGATGCCGTGGCTCGCGCCATGGACCACGCCCACGGTGCCGCCCTGGATCGCCATCCAAGCCCCCACCTGACAGTCGTTGCGCGCCGCCATGTCGGCGGGATCCGCCACGCTCGCCACCAGCCCGCGGGCCAGCAGCGGCAGCGCCGCCAGCGCGCCCGCGTCGCCGTAGGGCGACGCATTGGTGGAACACCACGTCTCCACCGCATGGTCCACCGCCCGCACCCCGGTGGCGGCCCAGAGCCGCGCCGGCGTGTCGCGTGTCGCCTCGGGGTCGAGGATCACCACATCGGGCGCAAGGTCGGTGTGGAAGAAGGCGTCCTTCACCCCGGTCCGTTCGTCGAGGATGCCCGCGAAGGGCGTGAATTCCGGCCCCGACAGTGTGGTCGGGATGGCGATCAGATAGGGCCGGGGCGAGGCCGCGGTCGTCACCCGCTTCAGCCGGTCCATGTCCTCGACATCGGCGACGTTGTTCGTCAGGCAGATGCGCGCGGCCTTCGCCGCCTCGATCACCGACCCGCCGCCGACGGCGATCAGAGATTCCGTCCCGCGCCCGCGCAGCGAGCCCGCGATGCGGATCACATCGGCGCGGGGCGAGTTTTCGCGTACGCCGGTGACGACATTGGTCACGATCTCGCCCAGGGGCGCAGTGACTTTTTCCAGCAGCCGCCCCGGTTGCGCCAGCGACGTGTTCGTCACCACCACGGCCTGCGAGCTCCACAGATCCTTCAGCGCCTGGTCGAGCGCCTCGGCCAGCGGCCGGCCGTAATAGACGATCTGTCGCGCCGGGGGCTGGAAACGGCCCTGCATCATGTCTTGTCCTTTCATTCTGTTCCGCCCCCGGCCCTGCGGGGGCCGTTTTCAGCCCCGCAGGTCCACCCACAACCGGTCCGGCACGCGGAAGGCGAAGGCGGGGGCGTAATCGACCGGGTGACCCGGCGCGCGGCGCAAGCGGGGAAAGGCGGCGGCCAGTTCCTCGATCATCACCTTCATCTCGATCCGCGACAGCGGCGCGCCGAGGCAGGTGTGGATCCCGTTGCCGAAGGTCAGGTGCCGGCGGCTGTTGGGCCGGTCGAGCCGGAAGCGGTCGGGATCGGGGAACATCCCGGGGTCGCGGTTCGCGGCGCAGAAGGACATCAGGATCGGCCCGCCCGCGGGGATCCTGATCCCCGCGATTTCCACATCCTCTTTCGCGATGCGCCGCCAGTTCGCGACCGCGCCATACATGCGCAGCCCCTCTTCCACCGCATTGGGGATCAGCCCGGGGTCGGCCACCACCGCATCCCACAGCCCGGGTTCCGACAGCAGGGCGTTCAGCGTGTTGGTCACCTGGCTGGTCGTCGTCTCGTGCCCCGCGAACAGCAGGCCGAAGGCGATGGAATTGACCTCGTTCAGCGTCAGCACATTGTCGTCGCCGCCCCGCAGCCGCAGCAGGTCGGATGCATAGTCGTCCTGCGGGTCCTCCACCCGGCGGGCCACATGGCCGACGCAGTAGTTCCAGAACGCCACCAGATTGCGCGCGGCCTCTATCTGCTGGTCGCGCGTGGGGCGCGAAAAGCTCAGCAACAGCCGGTCGGTGGCCCAGGCCTTGACCTTGGGCACATCCTCGTCCGGGATGCCCAGAAGGGTGAAGATCGTCCGCGCCGGCAGGCCGTAGGTCAGCGCCGGCATCAGATCCACCCGGTCCTCGCCGCGGAAGGCCTCGATCATCTCGCGCACCATGCGGCGGATGTCGGGTTCCATCCCCACGAACCGTTTCATCCCCATCGCCTGGGATGCCACGGCGCGGATGCGGGTGTGCTTGGGCGGGTCCACGTTGACCTGCACGCCTTCCAGCGCATAGCCGCCCTCTTGCAGGATGCGCAGCGCCTCGGGCGGCAGGGGGGAAATCGGGGTGTTCGCATTGGCGGCCGAAAAACGGTCGGGGTCGCGCAGGATGTCGAGGATATCGGCATAGCGCGTGACGACCCAATAGCCGAGTTCGGGCGAATAGAACACCGGCTCCGCCTCGCGCGCGCGGGCCAGCGTGGCATGCATCGCGTGATGGTCGAAGGGGCGGAAGTCATGCCCGATACTGCCCGCGGGACAGGTCGCCGCGGGCACATCCCAGACTTTGGCCAGATCGCTCATCGCATGCTCCCCCTTCGGATGGGGGCAGGATAGGGGCGGGGCCGCGCCCCGTCTGTCACCCTCGGGGATGACGCGGGCGGGTGAGCCTCAGCCGCGGAAGAACCCGCGCAGGATCGCCGCGACCTCCGCCGCGCGATCCTCCAGCGTGACGGCATAGGTATCGGGGCTGTCGAGCACCTCCAGCCGCGCGCCGGGGATCAGCGCCGCCACCGCCGCGCCCTGACGGCCGACCTCGCGGTCCTCTTTCGGCGTCGTCAGTTCCAGCACCAGCACCGGCATGGCCAGCGCGCGCAGGTCGGCCTCCATGTCATAGGAAAAGGCCGCGCGGTAGAAGGTCGGGCGATCCTGGAAAGCCTCCAGATTGTCGATCACCCGGTCCACCACGCGGCGCCGCGCCGCCGGATCGGCCAGCGAGGCCAGCAGCGCGTCGTCCCACCAGAAGGCGGCGTTTTCGCGGAACTGCCCGGCCCAATGCGCCAGCGGATCGACCGCCCCCAACACCGACTGGATCGAAGGCGTGCGGCGGAAGATCTCGTCGCGCGTCGCCTTGTCGGGGATGATGCTGTGCGACTGCCCGGCATAGACGAACCGGCGCACCAGCCCCGGGTGCCGCACCGCCATCGCAGCACCCACCTTGTTGCCGCCGTGCAGCCCGAAAAGGTCCACCGACGCCAGGCCGAGGCCCGCCAGCGCCTCGGCATACCAGCCGCCGATCTGCGCCATCGTCGCGCCCTCGGGCAGGGGTGCCGACCGCCCGGTGCCCGGCACATCCACCACCGTCACCCGGAAATCCGCCGCCAGTTCCGCGACCAGCGCGGCATACATCCGCCCCGACCGCCCCGCATGCGGGATCAGCACCAGATCCGGCCCCGCGCCCGCCTGCACATAATGCAGCTGGCCCACCGATGTCGTCACATATCCGCGTTGCATGGCACCCCTTTCGCCCCTGCCCGGCCCGCCCTGCGCGTGAAAAGCACAGCGGCCTCCGGCGGGAGTATTTGTGAAAAGATGAAGCCGCCCTCCTTCATCGCAAGGGCGCGCGCCTGTTCATTTTCTGTCCCCAAATATCCCCGCCGGAGGCTCCCGCACCCTCCGCTGGGCCAGGGGCCGGGCGGGCTCAGATCCCCTTGAGGAAATCCACCAGCAACCGCGTCACCTCCTGCGGTTTTTCCTGCTGCACCCAGTGGCCGGCGCCGTCCAGCAGATGCACGCCGCGGCAATCGGTAAAGCGCGGCACCGGGTTGTCGAAACGGTCCACCCCCGGCACCATGTAGCGCGTGGGCTCCTGCAAACCGGCGATGAACAGCGAGGGCTGGTCGATCATCCGGCCGGCATAGGGGGCCATCAGATCCCAGTCGCGGTCCACGCAGCGATAGCGGTTCAGCGGGCCGCGCATGCCGCTTTTGCGGAAGGCGGCGGCGTAGTAATCCACATCCTCCTGCGACAGCCAGGCGGGCAGGTTCGTCCCCGGATCGGGCAGGCCGTCGAGCAGCCGCGTGGTGCCCTTGGGCCGGAACAGCCCGTTGTCGGTCATCGAGCCCTGCGCCGACAACGACAGGAAGAACACCCGCACGAAGCGGGCAAGGTCGGGCTCGAACTCCGCCTCTGCCACGCCCTCGTCCTGGAAATAGCGCATGTAGTAGAAGCGGTCGGCGTAGATTTCCGCCCAGATGTCCGACGGCTTGCGCGGCGAATGCATGAAGGCGGGCACCGACAGCGAGGCGATGGCGCGCACCTTTTCGGGATGCACCAGCGCCGTCGTCTGCACGATCACCGCGCCCCAGTCGTGCCCGATCAGGATCGCCTTGCCGGAAGGTTCCAGCGCGTCGATCAGCGCCGCCACATCGCCGGCCAGTTCCGTGATCGCATAGGCCGCGACGTCGTGCGGTTTCGCGCTGTCGCCGTAGCCGCGCACCTGCAAGGCGGCGACGCGGAACCCGGCCGCCGCGATGGGCCCGATCTGGTGGCGCCAGGAATACCAGCTTTCGGGAAAGCCGTGCACCAGCACCACCAGCGGCCCCTGCCCCGTCACCGCCGCCCGGAGCGTCAGCCCCCCGGGCGTGGTCACATCGACGAATTCATAGTCCATCGCCATGGCTCAGCGCAGCCTGACGTGCAGCGATTCGGAGGCGTTGAAGACGAAGGTCTTCACATGGCTGACCGGGGCGTCCTCGATCAGGCGCAGGCCGGGGAAGCGGCGGGTGATTTCCTCGAGCAGGATCTTGACCTCGAGCCGCGCCAGCGGCGCGCCGAGGCAGACATGCTTGCCGTTGCCCATCGTCACATGCTTGCGCGCGTTCTTGCGCGTCACGTCGAAGGTATGGGGGTCGGGGAACTGCGCCTCGTCCCGGTTGGCCGATCCGAAGGACATGATCACCGGCTCGCCGGGTTGCAGCATCACGCCGCCGATCTCGACCGGCTGGATCGCGCGCCGGCGCCAGCCGATCACCGCGCCACAATAGCGGAACGCCTCTTCCACCGCCTGCGGGATCAGCTTGGGGTCGGCGCAGATCGCCTCCCACTGGTCGCGGTAGGTCAGCAGCGCGCGCAGGGCGTTGGTCATCTGGGTCGTCGTCGTCTCGTGCCCCGCGAAGGCGACGCCGTAAAAGACGGTGATCAGTTCGTTCAGCGTGATCACGTTGTCGTCGCCGCCGCGGATTTCCAGCAGCTTCGAGGCAAGGTCGTCGCGCGGGTTGTCGATCCGCTCCTTGACGTGGTTCACGCAGTATTGCCAGTAATCCACCATGTCCTTCGCCCCGGCGATCTGCTGATCGTAGGTCGAGGGGCTGAAGTTCATCGTCGTGCGGGTGCCGGACCAGGCCTTGACCTGTTCCATGTCCTCCTCGGGGATGCCGAGCAGCTGGAAGATCACGCGCGCGGGCAGTTCGTAGGTGACTTCGGACAGAAGTTCCGCGGTGTCGCGGCCTTCCAGCCGGTCCAGCGCCTCGTTCACGAATTCGCGGATCTTCGGTTCCAGCGCGGCGAAGGCCCGCAGGTTCAGCACCTTGGACGATACGTCGCGGATGCGCTGGTGGCGTTCGCCGTCGCAGTTCGACTGCACCTTTTCGGCGGTGAACCCGCCATCCTTCATGATCTTCAGCGCGTCCGCATGCATCGGCGTCGCGCTGTCCGAGGTGTTCTCGGCCGAGAAATGTTCGTGGTCGTGCAGGATGCTCATCACGTCGTCATAGCGCGTGACGATCCAGTAATCGTCCGACTGCGAGAAGAACACGGGTTCTTCCTGCCGCGCCTCTGCGAGTTCGTCCCACAGCCCCTCGTGGTAAAGGGCGCTGAAGGTGGCGCCCCGCCCCGAAAAGGGGCAGCCGCCCGCGGATGCCTTGGTATGTTCGTTCATGTCAAACCCTCCCTGGGTTGGTCGCGGGCGGCGCAGGCGTCACTGCGGCGAAAAGCCGGAGTAGAGCGCCATCTGCCCGCCGTCGTTGTTCATGATCAGCCCGGTGATGTAGGACGCCGCGTCAGAGGCGAGGAACAGCATCGCCTCTGCCTGTTCCTCGGGCTTGCCGGTACGCCCCATGGGGATGCGCGCGCGGCGCACCTTGAAGCGTTCGGGGTCCTTTTCCTCGCCCTGCTTCACCATCGGGGTTTCCGTCAGGCCCGGGGCGACGCAGTTGACGCGGATGTTGTGCTTCGCCCATTCCACCGCCAGCGCCTTGGTCAGGCCCGCCGCGCCGTGTTTGGATGCGATATAGCCCACATCCCCCGGGAAGGCGGCAAAGCAGGCGTTCGAGGCGACGATGACGATCGCGCCGCCGCCGTTCGGGATCATGCTTTGCACCGCGGCGGCGCGGCTCCAGTAGAAGGGCGCGTCGAGGTTCACGCCCATTTCCAGCCGCCACGCCTGATATTCCGTCGCGGGCTGGATGGTCGACACGCCGGCGTTGTTCACCAGAATGTCCACCCGGCCCACGCGCTGCACGACCTCGGCGATGGCGGATTGCGCGAAGGTTTCATCCGCCACATCGCCCGGAATGGCGAAGGCGCGGCCGCCCGCGGCCTCGATTTCCGCCACCGCGGCGGCGGCGGTATCGGCGTTGAAGTCGTTGACCGCGACCACCGCGCCCTCGGCCGCGAACATCCGCGCGGCGGCCCGGCCCATGCCGGACCCCGCGCCGGTGATCACGACCACCTTGTCCTTGAAACGCATGCCCGCCCCCTTATGCCGGCGACCAGCCCGACGACAGCGCCAGCTGGCCGCCGTCGACGTTCAGAATCACTCCGGTGATGTAGGACGCATCGTCCGACGCGAGGAACGCCATCGCCTTGGCCATTTCCTCGGGCTGCGCGGCGCGGGCCATGGGGATGCGTTTCTTGCGTTCGGCAAAGCGGTTGGGGTCGATCGCCTCCATGTCGCGGATGATCTGGGTATCGGTGAAGCCGGGGCTGACGCAGTTCACGCGGATGCCCTTGCGCGCCCATTCGATGGCGAGCGAACGGGTCAGGCCCAGAACCCCGGCCTTGGCCGCGATATAGCCCACGTCGCCCGGATAGGCGACATGGCCGGCCAGCGACGAGACGTTGACGATATTGCCCGACCCGTTCGGCAGCATGCTTTGCGCCGCGGCGGCCTGCGACCAGTAGAAGGGGCCGTCGAGATCGACGCCGGTGATGCGGTCCCAGGCGTCATAGGTTTCGGCGGGCTGGATGGTGGCGATGCCGGCCACGTTCAGCAGGATGTCGACCCGGCCGAATTCCTTGACCACCCTGGCGACCGAGGATTCGGCGACCTCGCGCTTGCTCACGTCGCCGGGGATGGCGATGGCGCGGCCGCCCGCGGCGGTGACTTCGGCCACGGCGGCGGCGGCGGTCGCCTCTTTCACGTCATTGACCGCGACGATGGCGCCCTCGCCGGCAAAGAGCCGCGTTGCCGCCAGCCCCATGCCCGAACCGCCGCCGGTGATGATGACAACCTTGTCCTTGAAGCGCATCCGCAAACATCCTTCTCATTGCGTCTGCCGGCAGTCTAGCGGATCCGGTTGCAAGGCTATTCACCGTTGCGGGGGACAACCGCCGCCGGGCATGGGGCCCGGCGGCGGCTGGATGCATCAGGGCGCCAGCGTGAACGCGCCGTCCTTCACCGTCAGGATCGCCGCGCCGTAGATCGGGTGGCGGCCTTCCTTCATCGACCAGGTGCCGTTGCCGATGATGGTGGGCACTTCGCCGATGTTTTCCAGCGCATCGCGCACCTTTTCACGGGTCGGCTCGGGGCCGGCCTTCTTGATCGCCTCGACCGCGATCTGGGCGAGCGCATAGCCCATCGCCGCCCAGTTGTCGGGCGCACGCTCGTAGCGGGCCTCGTAGTTCTTGACGAAGTTCTCGTTCCGCTCGCCCGGGGTGCCGACGAAATAGTCCGACAGGATGATCGCGCCTTCGGCCGCGCCGCCGGCGGTGTCGATCAGCGACTGGGTGGCGAAGGTCGACGGGCCGACGAAGGTCACGTCCATCGGCAAGCCGGCCTGACGCGCCTGAAGCACGAAGTTGCCGCCCACCTCGGTCGGCGCGGCGACGAAGAAGGCGTCGATGTCCGACGAGGCCAGCTTGGTGCCGAGCGCGAGGAAGTCGGTGTCCGACGACAGGATCCCGTCTTCCGACACGATTTCCACGCCCGCCGCCTCGAGGCCCTTCTTGAAGGCATCCTTCTGGCCGACGAAGCCGTCGTTGGCGCGGTCGAAGACGATGGCGATCTTCTTTGCGCCCAGCTTCTCGACGGTGTAGTCCACGAGGCTGCCCATGATGTCGCCGCCCACGGACTGGACCTTGAAGGACCACGGGCCCGCATCCAGCGTCGCGGTCGACGAGCCGATGACGAGCATCGGCACCTTCAGCTCGTTCGCCACCGGCGCGCCGCCCGAGGCTTCGAGGCTGGTGGTCGGGCCGAGGATCATCAGCACGTTGTCGGCCTGGGCGAACTTGCTGACCAGGGTGATCGTCTGGCCCTTGTCCGAGGCGCTGTCGGCCTCGACGATTTCCAGCTTCACGTCGCCGAGCTCGCCGCTGGCGTTCGCTTCCTCGAGCGCCTGGCGCATCGCGTCCTGGATCGGCACGCCGCCAAAGGCATAGGGGCCGGTCAGCGCGTTGAATACGCCGATCTTGTAGGTTTCCGCCGAGGCGATGGCGGTGCTGGCCAGCAGGGCCGCCGCACCGGCAAGAAGGGTTCTGCGCAGGATGTTCATGTTTCCTCCCGAAGTTGCCGCGGTCTGGCCGCGGATTGGTTTGATGGCCGCCCGCCTAATGCGCCGCGGCCGCACGCCCGAAATAGTGGTCCGCGACGACGGGATCGTCCGCCAGCGCCTTGGCCGCACCGCGATGCACGATGCGCCCCTGCTCGATGATCGCCGCGTCATGCGCGGTTTCCAGCGCCAGCCGCGCGTTCTGTTCGATGAGGAAGATCGTCATCCCCTCGCGGTTCAGACGGATCAGCGCATCGAACACCTCGCGGATGATGACCGGGGCAAGGCCGAGGCTGGGTTCGTCCAAGAGCAGCACCCGCGGCCGGCCCATCAGCGCCCGCCCGATGGCCAGCATCTGTTGCTGCCCCCCCGACAGAAGCCCCGCCAGCTGGTTCTTGCGTTCGGCCAGGATCGGGAACAGGTCGTGCACGCGGTCCAGATCCTCGTCCGAGGTTCCCCGCCGGCCCGATGCCTGCCGGCCGAGTTCGAGGTTCTCGCGCACCGTCAGGGGGGCGATCACGCGCCGCCCCTCGGGCACCTGGATCACGCCGCGCCGCGCGATGGCATGGGCGGATTTGCCGGTCAGCGTCTCGCCCTCCAGCGACACGGTGCCGCTTTGGGTGGAAACGATGCCGCTGATCGCGTTCAGCAGCGTGGATTTCCCCGCCCCGTTCGGTCCGATCAGCGCGAAGATCTCGCCCTGCGTGACCTTGAGACTGACGCCGCGCAGCGCCTGGATGCCCTTGTAGGACACCGCCAGATTTTCGACCGTCAGCATCTCAGCCTCCCAGATAGGCTTGGATGACCTTGGGGTCGTTGGCCACGTGATCCGGCCCCCCCTCGGAAATGAGCCGCCCGGATGCGAGCACATAGAGATGCTCGCACAGCGACATGACGAAACGCATGTTGTGCTCGATCAGCAGGATGGACACCCCCTGATCGGCCACGCCGCGAAAGATGTCGGCCAGCGAATAGGCTTCGGCGTCGTTCATGCCGGCGACGGGTTCGTCCAGCAGCAGCACCTTGGGATCCATGGCCAGCGCGCGCATCATCTCGATCCGCCGCTGGTGGCCGTAGGACAGGCTGCCCGCCGGATGACGCGCCAGATCCGTCATGCCGAAGCGTTCCAGCAGCACATAGGCGCGTTCTTCCAGTTCGCGGCGTTCGCGGAACATGGCGGGCAGGCCGATCAGGTTGGCGACCATCCCCACCTTTTCGTGCCGGTGGAACCCGGACACGACGTTTTCCAGCACCGTCGCATCGCCGATCAGGCGGATGTTCTGGAAGGTGCGCGCGACACCCGCGCGCGCCAGAACCGGGGCCTCCGCCTCGGTCATGTCGTCCTCGCCCACCATGATCCGGCCCGACGTGACCTTGAGCAGCCCGGTGATCAGGTTCACCACCGTGGTCTTGCCCGCGCCGTTCGGGCCGATCAGCCCGGTGATCCGCCCCGGGGGTGCGGTCAGGCTGACGCCATCCACCGCCGGAAGCCCGCCGAAGCTGCGCTGAATGTTTTCCAGCCGAAGCGCCTTCATGCCCGGGCCTCCTTGGTCGCCGTTCCGGCCTTGAGCCGCCGCGCCCGCAGCCAGCTCAGCGCCGTGTCCACCACGCCGCGCGGCAGGAACACGATCGACAGCATCAGCACCGCCCCCTGCACCACCGTGCGGTAGCTGTCGAAGGCGCGCAGCAGTTCGGGCAGCGAGGTCAGGATGATCGCGCCGACGATGGGCCCCGCGACCGACACGCGCCCGCCCAGAACCACCATCGCCAGCACCATCACCAGCATGTGGAAACCGTATTCGTTGGGCGTGATCGAATAGCTCGCATGCGCATGCAGCGCCCCCGCCAGCCCCGCGATCATGCCCGACAGGGTAAAGGCGATGCGGTGATGCTTGGGCACCGAGATGCCGAGAGACACGGCCACGGTTTCATCCTCGCGGATGATGTCGAAGGCGCGCCCGATGCTCGACCGGCCGATGGCCCACAGCAGATAGGTGACGACCGCCACCGCGATCAGCATATGCGACAGATGCACCGTGCGCGGGATGCTGTTGACGCCGAGCGCGCCGTTGGTGACGCTGACCCAGTTGAGCGTGATCGACAGCACGATCTGCACCAGCGCCAGCGTCGCCAGCGCCTGAAAGACGCCGCGCAGCCGCGCCAGCGGCACCGACAGGATCACCCCCGCCACCGCCCCCAGAAGGGTGCCGGCGCAGATGCCCATCCAGCTTGGCAGGCCGTATTGCGTGGCCATCACCCCGGCGCAATAGGCGCCCATGGCGGTGAAGGCGGCGGTGCCGAGCGAAAACACCCCGGCGCGCAGCACGATATACTGGCTGAAGGCCAGAAGGGCGTTGAACAGCGCCAGTTCGAACAGCGGTGTATAGACGTTGAAGAAGGTCATTGCCGGTTCACCCGCACCGCGGCCGAGGCCCCGCCCAGAAGGCCCTTGGGCCGGAACAGAAGCACCAGGAACAGCAGCGAAAAGACGATGGCATCCGCCATGCCCGCCGAGATATAGGCCACAGTCATCGTCTGCACGATGCCGATCAGAAGGCCCGCGATCAGCGCCCCGGGAATGGATCCCAGCCCGCCGAGGATGATGACGACGAAGCCGCGCAGCAGCAGCGGTTCCCCCATCATGAAATGGACGGAGTTGAACACCAGCCCGATCAGCACCCCCGCGATCCCCGCCAGCGCGCCCGAGATGAAGAACACCTGGAAGTTGATCGCGACCGGGTTGATCCCGAGCAGGCGCGAGGTCTGTTCGGAAAACGCCACCGCCCGGATCTGGCGGCCATAGCTGGTCCGGTAGAGATACCAGACGAGCCCCAGCACCATGAGGATCACCAGCCCCACGATCACCAGTTGCAACAACTGGATGCGCAGGCCGAAGATCGTGTAGACCTTGATCGGGAAGGTGTCGAAGGGAAAGCGCATCACCCGCGTCTGGGTCAGTTGCTGCGCCAGCGACAGCAGGATCAGGTTCGCGCCGATCGACGACACGATGGCGCTGAAATCCGACGCGCCGCGTTTTCGCAGCGGCCGGAACGCCACCCAGTCGAGCAGCACCGACAACAGGCCCCCGCCGACCGCCCCGAACAGAAGCGCGCCGGGAAAGCCCACATCCAGCATCGTCACCGCGTAAAGCCCGGCAAACGCGCCCCACATGAACACCGCGCCATGCGCCATGTTCATGATGTGGTTCACACCGAAGATCAGCGTGAAACCGAGCGCAAAGACACCATAGACGCTTCCGACCACGATGCCGTTGAGCAGTTGCTGCATCAGCATCGCGTCAGCCCCCTTTCCTGTCTGCCATATTCCCCCCAAAGACCCTTGCGCGGGCCAGCATTTTGATACTGCGGATTAGGCCCGCAGATGAACTATCTGTCTAGAACAGAACATCCCGCCGGCCAGTCCCTTGTGGCGGGGACAGCCCGGCAGGTCCGATGTCAGCCCCGTTCGTCCTGCGCCCGCGCCGCCGCCAGCCCGGCCAGCCTGCCGGGAAGCGCGCGCAGCACCTCCTGGCGCGCCTCCTCGGTCATGGTGGTCCACAGGATCACCTCGTGCACGGTCCGGCCGCAGCCCTCGCAGATGCCTGCCGCCTTGTCCTGGCGGCAGACCTTGATGCAAGGGGTCTCGACCCGGCTCACCGGTCAGCCCAGGGCGACCGGCGCAGGCACCACCAGCACCCGGTGCGAGGGCGGGCTGCCGACGAAGTTCTTTTCGTCGGCGCGCAGCTTTTCCATGTATTCCGGCGCGCCCCAGGCAGCCTTGGCATGGTCGAGCGAATCGAACCAGAATTCCGAAATCCCCTCGTAGGGCAGAAATCCCCCCGTCGCCTTCACCGTATGCGGCAGGATGTGGTGCTGCACATAGCGGTTGCAGTTGGTGGTGAAGGCGCCGACCTGCGTCACCAGTTCGCCATGCACGTTGCGGTAGTGCCTGGAAAACTCCGCCGGGCTCAGACCCGGGCGGCGGCGCGGCAGGCTCAGGATGCAGATCCCGCGCGCGGGGCCGTCGATCACCACCTTGTCCTCGGCGAAGAACTGCACGATCTGGTCGGGATCGACGAAATCGGCCAGCCCGGGCCCGAACCGATGCAGCGGGTTGTCCCGGATCGCCTCGAGCGACACGGCATCCGCCTTCATCACGGTTTCTTCCACCCCGTCCCAGATCGGTTCGGGCATCAGGTCGGGCACCTGCGGCAGCACCTCGTTGTGCACGAAGGCGCTGGCGACGGGGGCAAGATCGGCGGCGGCGCCGCCGACATACCGGCCGCGCCAGGCGTCGCGGAAGCCCTCGGGCGAAAGCCCCGCGCGGCGGCGCAGGAAGGTATATTTGCGGATCGTCATCGCCACCCCCTCAGGCCGGCACCACGCGCAGCGGAATGCTTTCCATGATGCGCAGCTGGTTGTGGATCAGGTATTTCGGCTCTCCGGCCAGTTCGAGCCGCACGTCGCGCTTCATCAGTTCGGCCATCATGCACTCGGCCTCCAGCCGGGCGACGTTCTGGCCGATGCAGTTGTGCTGCCCGGCGCCGAGCGAGGCGTGGATGTTCGCCGTCTCGCGGAAGATGTCGAACTTCCCGGGGTCCTTCCAGAACCGCGGGTCGTGGTTCGCGGCGGTGTGGAAGGTGCCCACCTTGGTGTCGCCCCGCAGCCAGTAGCCCGACAGTTCGGCCCCGCCGCTGACGGTGCAGCGGTAGACGACATGGTTCGGCGCCTCCATCCGCAGGCCCTCGTCGAACACATGGCGGGTGCGGTGGGGGTTCTGCTTGAGCAGTTCGTACTGGTCCGGATTGGCGGCGAGGTGATAGAGCGTGCTGCCCATGCCGCTCATCGTCGTGTCCATGCCGCCGCGCACCAGCGAACGGACGATGTTCGACGCGATGCCGGGGTCCAGTTCGCCCGCCGCCTCTGCCTCGAAAAAGCCCGCGGCGATGGAACCGGGGTCGGTCGCGTCGCTCTGGCAGGCGGCGAGGAACCATTCCATGAACGGCTCGCCCGCCTTCAGGCCCTTGAAGTAGAGGTCGTTCTCGGGCCCGGTCTGGTTGAAGGACATGTAGCCGATGGCGCGGATCGCGGCCTCGTCGAACCGGATGCCGATCGCCTTGGGGAAGCCGCCGAAGACGATGGGCTCGATCAGGTCGCGCATGCCGTCGAAGGTGCCCATCTGGATCACCCGGTCGACGGTTTCCTTGGCCTTCTCTTCGAACACCCACCGCCAGGACCGGATGATGACCGGCGACATCAGGCGGTTGGCGACACGGCGGGTCTTGGTGTGTGCGGGCGGATCGACCTCGACCAGTGCGCTCGGCGGGCGGCCGCGGAACTTGGGATCGCGCGCATCGGTGATGCCGACGCCCGATTCCGACGTGAAGCGTTCCCAGTCGGTCGTGACCTGGCGCACCTCGTCATACCGGCCCGTGGCATAGACGCCGTATTTGGGCAGGAACACCACCGGCCCCGCGTCGCGCAATGCGGCGTAGAACGGATGCGGGTTTTCCAGCGTTTCCATCGAATAGGGATCGAGGTCGGAAACCGGCGGCTCTGGCAGATCGGGGTGTTTGGCAAGCGCGCTCATGGGCGGATCCTCTGTTGGCGTCTGGCGCAATCTATGCCGCCCCTGCGGGCAGGAATGTCCCCCCCTTTCGGGACCCGGGGGGCGAATGGTCCCCTCCTTGGGGACAGACGGGCGGCATTCGTCTGCGGCAGGGTGTCGCAATCGTAAAGATTACCGACCCTGGAGGAAACCATGACGATCCGAATGAAGCTGGCGGGGCTCGCCACCGCTGTCGGGCTGGCGCTCAGCGCGGCCATGCCCGCCGCCGCGGAAACCGTGACCATCCGCTATTCCAACTGGCTGCCCCCGGGCTTCTGGCTGTGGGAAGACGTGCTGATGCCCTGGATCCAGGACATCGAGAAAGTGACCGAAGGCCGCGTCAAGGTCGAGGTGGCGCCCAAGGTCGTCGGCACCGCCGCGAACCAGTTCGACGTGGTGCGCGACGGGCTGGCCGACATGTCGTGGATGGTGGCGGGCTACAACCCCGGCCGCTTCCCGATCACCGAATTCGGCGAACTGCCCCTGATCCACCCCAAGGCCGAAGTGCTGGCCCCGGTGTTCGACACCATCTATCGCGAGCATCTGGAAAAATACGAGCCGTTCAAGGGCGTCTATCCGCTGTCGCTGCCGACGATCACGCCGCTTCAGATCGTGACCAAGAACCGCAACATCGAGTCGGTCGACGGCCTCAAGGGCGCCAAGCTGCGGTCCTCGGGCACCACGCTGACCGCGGTGATGGAGGCGATCGGCGCCGTTCCGGTGCTGAAATCCGCCGCCGAAGCCTATGAGATGCTGGCCGCGGGCACCATCGACGGGCAGATCACCAACCTCAACACCATCCCGGGCTTCAACCAGCTCGACCTGCTGAACGGCGTGTTCCACATCCCGGGCGGCCTGGCGAACGCCGTGATCATCATCGGCATCAACCAAGAGAAGTGGGATTCCATCTCCGAGGCCGACCGCAAGGCGATCCAGGAGATTTCGGGCGCGGTGCTGGCCAAGAAGGTCGGCCATCACTACGACCTGAACGACGAGAAGGCGCTGGAGACGATGAAGGCGGCCGGCTACTACATGGGCAAGGCCACCGACGACCAGCTCGCCGCGCTGCGCGAGTTCGTCAAGCCGGTGGAACAGGCCTGGATCGAGCGCGCCAAGGCCGCCGGCCTGGAAAACGCCGCCGAGATCCTGGAACTCTACAAGTCCGAGACCGCCAAGGCCGAGTGATCGCCCGATCACCGCAACCGGAACGGGGGCCCCGCGGCCCCCGTTTTTCATTGGCCGGGGCTTGCCCCGCCCCCTTGCCCGGCCCCATGCGGGAACATCGGGGAAGGCCCCTGCTCATGCCGACGTACCCCAAGGCCCCCCGCAGGGGGACAGCGCCAGCCCCCGGGCCCCGGCACCATCGCGCCATCCATCCAAACGGAGCGTCCCATGCCCGCAGCCCCCCGCACCCCCGTCGCCCTCGTCACCGGCGCCCGCCGCGGCCTTGGCCGCGCCATCGCCTTCGCGCTGGCCGAGGCCGGCTATGACCTCGTGATCAACGATCTGGTCGAGGACGAGGGCGCCGAGGCCACGCTTGCCGGCATCCGCGACCGCGGGCGCCGCACGGCCTTCGTGCGCGCCGACATCGCCGATACCGCCGCCCATGCCGGGCTGGTCGAGGCCGCCTTCGCCGCCTTCGGCACCCTCGATTGCCTCGTCAACAACGCCGGCGTGCAGGTCGCCGTGCGCGGCGACATCCTCGAGGCGACACCCGAGGACTACGACCGCGTGATGGGCGTGAACCTGCGCGGGACCTTCTTTCTGTCCACCGCCGTCGCCCGCCGCATGCTGGCCGAGGACCGCAGCACCGATCCGACGCGGCGCAGCATCGTGTCGATCTGCTCGACCTCGATCAACCTCGTGCAGCCGCAGCTGGCGGCCTATTGCCTGTCGAAAAGCGGCGTCAACACGATGACCAAGATGCTGGCCCACCGGCTGGCGGCGCACGACATCTATGTGCTGGAAGTCCGTCCCGGCGTCACGCGGTCGGACATGTCGGGCCAGATCAAGGACAAGTACGACCGCCTGTTCGCGGAATCCGACGCGATCCCGATGAAACGGTGGGGCGAGCCCGAGGGCATCGGCCGCGCGGTGGCGGCGCTGGCGACGGGGGCGATCCCGTTCTGCACCGGCGACGGGGTGAATATCGACGGCGGGTTGCACCTGCACGCCTTCATCCCCTGAGCGCGGATCGTCTGCGGATACGGGAAACGGACGCCGGCCCGACCGCGCCCGATTGCGGTTCGTTTGAAGGCATCGGCACGCGAACCGGCGGGGATACGCAGCCGCCCCGGGATCGGTCGACATCCACATCCATGGTCTGGCCGGGCGGGATCAGGAAACGCACTGCGTTTCCCCCGCCCGTTTGCACAGCGGTGTCGTCGGGGGCGGAGATACCGGGAAATCCGGGTAGGCCAGCGCCTGCCATGGGCGGGGCGGGCGGCTCACCGGGGGCTTGGGGCCCCCGGCCGGGGCAACTCCAACCTTGTCCCATGGCGAAGGCACGCGCCTTCGCCAGCCGGGCGGCGGGGCCGAGTGTCGATCCGACCTGACGGTGAGGAAGGGCAACCCGTTCCCCCGCCGCCACAGCAACGGGGGGGGCCACGATACAGGCGGTCAATCCTCGCCCGCCCCGCCCTTCAGCCGTTGTACTGGGCGTCGGTGACGGGTTCCATCCAGGTCACGGGGCTGCCGTCCACGGATTCCTGGATGGCGATATGGGTCATCGCCACGTCGGGGGCCGCGCCGTGCCAGTGGCGCTCGCCCGCCGGGATCCAGACCACATCGCCGGGGCGGATGTCCTCGACCGGGCCGCCCTCGTGCTGCGCCCGGCCCCGCCCGGCGATGACGATCAGCGCCTGACCGGCCGGATGGGTGTGCCAGGTGGTGCGCGCGCCCGGCTCGAAGGTCACGGTGGCGCCGATCGCGCGCCCCGGGGGTTCCGCCGTGAACAGCGCATCCACGCGCACCGTGCCGGTGAACGAATCCGCCGCCCCCTTTGCCGAAGGTGTCGTACCGGCGCGGGTGATCTTCATCTCTGCCTCCTGTCGTTGCCCCGCCCAGTGCAGCAGCGCGCGCGGCTCCCGTCCAGTTCCCCGCGGGGGGACAGGTGCGCTTTCCGACAAGGTTTTGGGCGCGGATCGACAGGAAGCCGCCCCGCACCGGCCCTAGCCTGACCGCACGCCATCCCCGAAGGACAGCCCCGATGCCCGCCGCCGCCCAGAGCCCGCCGATGGTCCTGCCCCGCAGCGTCGCCGACGCGCTGGCCGCCCTTGCCCTGCCCGGGGCGCAAGCGGTGGCCGGGGCAAGCTGGGTCATGCGCGCGCCGCTGCGGCACGAACCGCAGGCGCCGACATGGGTCGCGCTGGCGGGGATCGAGGATCTGCACCGCTGCGACATCACCGGGGACCGGGTCCGCCTCGGCGCGCTGGTCACGCACGACCGGCTGGCCCACGCCTTGCCCGCCGCGCCCGACCTGCGCGCGCTGGCGCAGGCGGCGGCGGGGGCGGCGAACCCCGGCGTGCGGCGGATCGCGACGCTTGGCGGCAATCTTTGCGCCACGGGCTTTGCCGCCGCCGATCTGGCCCCGGCGCTGCTGGCGCTCGACGCCACGGTGGAAATCGCCACGCCGCAGGGGCGCGAAAGCCTGCCCATGGAGGATTTCCTGACCCGCCGCGGCGCGCCCGGGCCGTGGCTGCTGACCGAAGTCACCATCCCCCGCGGCCCGTGGCGCAGCGCGCATGCCCGGCTGCCGATGCGCAAGGCGGGCGACTATCCGGCGGCGATCGTCAGCCTGTCGGCCACGCTCACCCCCGAGCGGCGGATCGAGCGGCTGCTGGCCGCCATCGGCGCGGTGGAACAGGCCCCCCGCCGCTGGCATGCGCTGGAAACCCGGGCGAAGGGCGAACCCCTCGCCGCGCTGGCGGACCTCGCGCAGGACACCGCCGGGATCACCGCCCGCGATGCACTGGACGCGCCGGGCTGGTACCGGCTGCGCATCCTGCCCACGCTGGTCCGCCGCGCCGCCGAGGCCATCGCAGAGGACACCGCATGACCATCGACCTGACCGTCAACGGCCAGCCCCGCCGGTTCGCGGGCGACCCGCGCACCCCGCTGATCGACCTGCTGCGCGAGGATCTGCGCCTGACCGGCGCCAAGGCCGTCTGCCGCGAGGGCTTTTGCGGCACCTGCACCGTGCTGGTGGACGGCCAGCCCGTGCCCGCCTGCCTGCGTCCCGTGGGCCTGCTGGCGGGGGCGGAAATCACCACGGTCGAGGGCCTTGCCCCGCAAGGCGACCTCAACCCGGTGCAGCGCGCCTTTCTGGACCATGACGTGGTGCAATGCGGCATGTGCTTTTCCGGCATGGTGGTGACGCTGACCGCCCTGCTGCACCGCAACACCGCACCCACGCGGGCAGAGGTCAAGGCCGCGCTGACCGGCAACATGTGCCGCTGCACCGGATACGAACGCATCGTGGATGCCGTCCTGTCCCTTGCCCCCGCCGATCCCCCTACCGAGGCCGCCCGATGAACACGCCCTTCGACCCCGCCCGCGCCGTGATGGATTATCCGCGCCGCGACGCGCAGGACAAGGTGACGGGCCGCACCCGCTATACCGTGGACATGGGCGGGCCGGGGGTGCTGCATGCGGTGATGGTGCGCGCCGCCGCGGCCCCGGCGCGGATCCTGCGCATCGACACCGCGGCGGCGGCGGCCATGCCCGGGGTGCAGGCCATCGCCACCGCCGCCGACGCGCCCGGCCTGCACGGGATCGGGATCGCGGACCACCCGCTGTTCGCCATCGACACGATCCGCTATCCGGGCGAACCCGTCGCCGCCATCGCCGCCGAAACGCTGGAACAGGCCCGCGCCGCCGCCGCCGCGGTGGTGATCGAGACCGAACCCCTGCCCGCCGCCGTCACCATGGCCGCGGCGCTGGCCGACGGCGCGCCCCTGGTCCATCCCGGCTGGCGCGACTACGAGGTCATCACCGAAGGCGCGATCCGCGGCGGCAACATCGCATGGGAGGCGCGGTTCGAACGCGGCGCGGTTGATGCCGCCTTCGCCCGGGCGGACGTGACGGTGGTCGAAAGCTGTTTCCGTGTCGGCCGCCAGAACCAGATGCCGTTCGAACCCCGCGCCGCGGTCGCCAGTTTCGAGGACGGCCGCCACCATATCCGCACCTCGACCCAGGTGCCCTGGACGGTGCGCAACGTCACCGCCAGGGTGCTCGGGCTTCCGCCGTCGCAGGTGCGGGTAACGGTGCCGGCGGTGGGCGGGGGCTTCGGGCTCAAGTTCGACTGCACCATCGAACCCGTGGCCGCGATCCTCGCCCGCAAGTCGGGGCGCACGGTGTCGCTGGTGAACGCGCGGGACGAGGAGATGCTGACCTGCCTCTGCCGCGAGAACGCCGATATCCGCATCCGTTCGGCCATCGCGCCCGATGGCACCATCGCCGCGCGCGAGGCGGTGGTGCTGATGGATTGCGGCGCCTATGGCGGCGAACAGGTGTTCCTGACCACGATGACCGCCCATACTCTGGGGGGCAACTACCGCGCCGGGGCGATGCGCATGGTCAGCCGCGCGGTCTATACCCACACGCCCCCCAACGGCGCCTTCCGCGCCTGCAACGGCGTCTACAACACCTTCGCGCTGGAACGGCACACGGACGAGATCTGCGCCGCCATCGGCATGGACCGCGCGGCGTTCCGGCTGAAGAACGTGCTCGGCGACGGCGACATCGGCGCGGCCGGCCAGCGGTTTCAGGGCGAGGTGCTGCGCCCCATGCTCGACCGGATGGAGGCGCTGCGGGTGGAAAGCGGCGACCGGCGCGCGCAGGCGGGCGGGCGGCTTTACGGCCGGGCGACCACGGTGGGCACATGGTTCATCTTCGTCGGCCCGTCCTCGGCCACGGTGAACCTGAACGCCGACGGATCGGCCACGCTGGTGACGGCGGGGGTGGAAATCGGCCAAGGCACGATGATGCAGGCGCTGCCGCAGATCGTGGCGGCGAACCTCGGGCTGCACCCGTCGGAGGTGATCGTCAAGACCGCCGACACCGATGCCGCGGGCCGCGATCTGGGCGTGGGCGGCGGGCGCACCACCGTCTCCATCGGCGCCGCCGCCGAGGCCGCCTGCGCCGACCTGCGGCGCAAACTGCTGCCGGTGGCGGCGGAAATGCTGCAGACCCCGGCGGAACGGCTGGTGCTGACGGCCGGGCGGGTGGAAATCGCGGGCCGCCCGGGATCGGGCACCACCATCGCGAAGGTGGTGGAACGGGCAGAGGCGGTCATGGGCCCGGTATCGGGCAGCGGCGCCTTCACCAACCCCGGCGTATCCGCCATGCCCGGCTGCGCCGCCGGCCATTTCATCGAGGCGATCGACATCCCCGTCTTCGCCGTGCACGACTGCGAACTGGCGGTGGACCCCGATACCGGCCATGTCGAGATCCTCGCCTATCGCGTGGTGCAGGACGTGGGCCGCGCGCTCAACCCCCGGGCGGTGCGCAGCCAGATCCAGGGCGGCGTGGTGCAGGGCCTCGGCTATGCGCTGTTCGAGGAAATGACCGTGCACCCCGGCACCGGGGCGATGGAACAGGCGGGGTTCGAAAGCTATCTGATGCCGCTGGCCCAGGACGTGCTGCCGGTCGAGGTGGACCTGTTCGAGGGCGCGCCCTCCATCGGCCCCCTCGGCACCAAGGGGGCTGGCGAGGTGCCGATCCTCAACGTGGGCGCGGCGGTGGGCTGCGCGGTGGCCGACGCCATCGGCCGGCCGGTCGGGCAACTGCCGCTCACGCCGCCGCGCGTTCTGGCCCTGATCGACGGCCGCGACAGCGCGCCCGACCACCCGCACATCCCCCGCCGGTGGGCCGACAACCTGCTGCGCTGAGCGGTGTCGAGCGTAGCGCCAAGGGCTTCGCGCCCCCGGACCCCGCGCGATAACCCGTTCTTCTTGTTCATCAACAGACCATATCCTGCAAGGATTGCCGGTCTGGAGCCTTGGGGACAGAAAGTGAAGGACGTCCGGGCAAGAGCGTATCCGCGTTCATTTTCTGTCTCTAGACATCCCGCGGGGGCACCGGCTGGTACGTCATTGGTTCGAGAACCAGCAGGCCACGGGGCGCGCCCACCCCGCCACAGGGCGCCGCCTCAGTTCGTGATCCGCTGGAACCCTTCGCGCAGCGCGTTGGACCAGGCCTCGGACATCGCGCGGAAATCCGCGTCGCCGGCCTCGATCCGACGGCGCAGGCCTACCCGGCAGGCATCGCGCTCGATCACGCACAGGTCCAGCGGCATGCCCACCGACAGGTTCGACCGCAGCGTCGAATCCATCGACAGCAGCACCGCCTTCTGCGCGTCCATCAGGTCGGTTTCCGGCCGCACCACCCGGTCCAGGATCGGCTTGCCGTATTTGTGTTCGCCGATCTGCAGGAAGGGCGTGTCCTCGGTCGCCTCGATGAAATTCCCCTCGGGATAGATGAGGAACATCCGCATGTCGCCGCGCCGCACCTGGCCCGCGACGATCATCGTGGCGCTGGCCGACTGGCGCATCACCGCCAGTTTCTCGTCGATGTCGCGGCGCACCGCGGCCAGCGTGTTGCCCGCGATCTCGGCCACCTTCAGCATCGACTGCGCCTGAAGGATAGAGGTGTCGGGCGTCGCCTCCGGGTCCTTCATCGCCGCGCGCAGCCGGGCGATGGCGGTCTGCGTCACCGACAGGCTGCCCGCGGTCATGATGGCGATCACGCGTTCGCCGGGATCCTCGAACAGAAACATCTTGCGATAGGTCGAGATGTTGTCGAGCCCCGCATTGGTGCGCGTGTCCGACAACAGCACCATGCCCTTCGTCAGCAGCAACCCCACGCAATACGTCACCCGTCGCTCCTTTTCATCGCGTAGCGCAAGGGTAGGGAAGCACGGGGCCCGCCGCAACAGGGCGTCGCGGCTTTCCGCCGCCGGATAATCGGGCAGCACCTCTGGCACCGGCCCGCGGGGGGATTATCTTGGGGACGATGACCCGCGATCCCGTCCTGACCGTCACCGACCGGGGGCTCTACTGCCCGGCGGGCGACTTTTACATCGACCCGCACCGCCCGGTGGCGCGGGCAGTGGTGACGCACGGGCATTCGGACCATGCCTGCCGCGGCCACGGCGCCTATCTGTGCACCCCCGCCGCCGCGCCCGCGATCCGTCATCGTCTGGGCCGGATCGCGGTGCAAGAACTGGCTTTCGGCACCGCCCTGCGCATCGGCGGGGCGGTGGTCAGCCTGCACCCCGCAGGGCATCTGCCGGGATCGGCACAGGTGCGCGTCGAGGCGGGGGGCGAGGTCTGGGTGGTCTCGGGCGACTACAAGACCGAACCCGACGGCTTCTGCGAACCCTTCGCGCCGGTCCGCTGCCACACCTTCATCACCGAATCCACCTTCGCCCTGCCGGTGTTCCGTTGGGCGCCCGAGGCGCAGGTCGTGGCACAGATCCGCGACTGGTGGCAGGGCGTGGCGGCGGACGGCGGGGTGGCGGTGGTCGGGGCCTGGGCCCTGGGCAAGGCGCAGCGGGTGCTGGCCGCGCTCGGCCCCGGGGGGCCGGGGCCGGTGCTGGCGCATCCGGCGGTGGCGGCGATGAATGCGGTGATGCGCGCGCAGGGCCTACCCCTGCCGCCCGCCCCGGCGCTGGCCCCCGATGCGGTGGCGCCCCCCGGCGCGCTGGTGATCGCGCCGCCCAACACGCTCGGCCGGCAATGGGGGCCGGGGCGGTGCGAGGTGGCGCTCGTCTCGGGCTGGATGGCGCTGCGGGCGACCGCACGGCGGCGGGGCGCGGCGCGGGGCTTTGCGCTGTCCGATCACGCGGATTGGGAAGGGCTGAACACCGCGATCCGGGCGACGGGGGCGGAACGGGTGCTGGTCACGCATGGTTATACCGCGCCCTTCAGCCGCTGGCTGACCGAACAGGGTCATGACGCGCAGGTGCTGGGATGAGGCGCTTCGCCGCCCTCTGCGCCGCGCTGGAGGACGCACCGGACCCCGAGGCCCGCACCGCCGCGCTGGCCGGCTGGCTCGCCACGGCGGACGAACCCGACCGGGCGCAGGGGGTGGCGCTGCTGGCGGGGCGGCGGCCCCGGCGGGTGGCGACGGGGGCGGAACTGCGGGCCTGGGCCGCGGCGGCGGCCGGGATCCCCGACTGGCTGGTCGAGGATTGCCGCCGCGCCACCGGCGACCTTGCCGAAACGCTCGCCCATCTGCCGCCCGCACCCATGGCGGCGGAAGAGGGGCTGGTGGCGGAACTGACCCGGCTCGCGGCGCTGGCGAGGGCGGATGCCGCGGCCCGGCAGGCGGCGTTGCGCGCGGCGTGGAACCGGATGGAACCACCCGCCCGGCTGGTGCTAAACCGGCTCGCCACCGGCGGCTTTCGCCTGACCCTGCCGGTCCCGGTGCTGGCGGCGGCGCTGGCGCGCGCCACGGGGGCGGACCCCGCGGCAGCGGCGGCGGGGCTGGCCGGGGGCTGGACGGCGGATCGGGGGCTGGCGGTGCTTGCGGCCACCGGCGGGGCGCGGCCCCTGCCCTTTGCGCCGGTGTCGGTGCTGGAAACCATCGAGGCCCTCGGCCCCTGCGCGGACTGGGTGGCGGAATGGGACCGGGACGCGCCCCGGGTGCAACTGCTGCGGCAGGACGGCGCGCTGCATGTCTGGACGGCGGCGGAACCCCTGACCGCGCCCGCCCTCGCCCCCCTCGGCGCGCATCTGCCCGAGGGCGCGGCGCTGGCGGGCTGGCTGATGACGCGGGACGGCCCGCGATTCATGGCGCAGGACTGGCTGATGCCCACCGCCCCCCTGCCCGAACGCCGCGCCCGGCTGGAGGCCTGGGCCGCAACCCTGCCGCCGGGCCTGCCGCTGGACCTCGCCCCCCTGCTGCCCGCCACCGGCTGGCCCGCGCTGGATGCGGCGCGCCACAGGGCCCGCGCGCATGGCGCCACGGGCCTGCTGCTGCGCCGCCTCGACGGGGCAGAGGAACGCCGCTGGCCCGCGCCACCGCTGCGCCTGCGCGCGGTGCTGACCCAGGCGCAGGCGGATGGCAGCGCGCTGATGCTCGCCCTGCGCGCGGGCGATGCGCTGGTCCCCATCGTCCGCATCGCCCCCGCCCTGCCGCCGGCAGAGGCCGCCGCGCTTTTCGGCTGGATCCGCGCCAACATCCGCGAACGCGCCGGCCCGGTGCTGGTGCTGCCGCCCGAACAGGTGTTTGAGATCGCCTTCGACACCGCCACCCCCGCACCGCGCCGCAAGGCCGGGCTGGCGCTGACCGGCGCGCGCCTGACCCGCTGGCTGAGCGGCGGCGCCGAGGCCGATACGCTGGAGGATCTGCGGGCGCTGATCGGTTAGGGTACTGCGCGGGTCACGCGCAGCGCCGCCGGGCCCCTAGCGGAACAGCACCAGCGCGCCCGGGCTCCAGGCCACGCGGGTGCGGGTGCGGATGTCCAGCACCGGGCGGCCGAAGACGTTGCGCATCGACAGCCGCACCGGCTGGTCCACACCGTCGAGCTTGACATCGTAATAGGTCATGTCGCCGAAATAGACCACTTCCTCGACCGTGCCGCCGGTCTCGCGGTCGTTCGCCACCTGGCCTTCGTAGAGGATGGTCAGCGTTTCCGGGCGGAAGCCCACGCTTGCCGGGCCGCCCGTCACCGCGCCGGGGGCCTGCGCCGGGTCGATCGCGCAGCGGCCGAGCCCCGCGACCTCGACCTCGATCCGGTCGGGGGTTTCCGACAGGATCGTCGCGGGCAGGAAGTTCATCGTGCCGATGAAATCCGCCACCTGCCGGCTGTTCGGCCGGCGGTAGAGCGTTTCGGGATCGGCAAGCTGCGCGATCTGGCCCTCGAACATCACCGCGATCCGGTCGGACATGACCAGCGCCTCTTCCTGGTCGTGAGTGACGAGGATGAAGGTGATGCCGACCTGCCGTTGCAGCTTGATCAGTTCCACCTGCATCTGTTCGCGCATCTTCTTGTCCAGCGCCGACAGCGGTTCGTCCAGCAGCAGCACCTTGGGCTTGAGGATCAGCGCGCGGGCCAGCGCCACGCGCTGCCGCTGCCCGCCCGACAGCGCATGCGCCGCCCGCCTGCCATAGCCCGCAAGGCCCACCATCGCCAGCGCCTCGGCCACCGCCCTGGCCTTGTCGTCGCGCGACCGCGGATCGCGGCGCAGGCCGAAGCCCACGTTCTGTTCCACCGTCAGATGCGGGAAGATGGCATAGGACTGGAACACCATGTTGGTCGGCCGCTTGTTCGCCGGCACCCCCGCCATGTCGCGCCCGTCGATCTTGAGCACGCCCGAGGACAGCCCCTCGAACCCCGCGATGGTGCGCAGAAGCGTGGTCTTGCCGCAGCCCGACGGCCCGAGAAGCGAAAAGAACTCGCCCTCGCGGATCGTCGCGGTGATGCCGCGCAGCGCGTGATAGTCGCCGTAGTATTTCTGGATCGCGTCAAGCTCGATGATCGGCTTTTTCACAGGAAGCCTCCGGTATCCTTGCCGCCGGTCCGGGCGATGCCGCGGCGGCGGAAATATTCGGCGATGGACAGAAGCACGATGGACACCAGCACCAGGATCGTGCCGAGCGCCAGCATCGCCGGCACCTTGGCCGGAAAGCGGAACTGGCCGTAGATATAGACCGACAGCGCGGTTTCCGTGCCGCCGAGGAAATAGGCGATGATGAATTCGTCGAAGCTGATGGTGAAACAGATCAGCAGGGACGAGATGATGCCCGGCATCACCAGCGGCAGGATGATGAGCCGGAAGGTCGAGAGCGGGGTTTCGCCCAGATCATAGGCGGCCTCTTCCAGCGAGCGGTCGAGCGACTGGAAGGCCGAGGACAGGATCGCCACCGCGAAGGGCGTGCAGATCAGCACATGGCCGAGGATGATGGTGACGACCGACAGCTTGAACCCCACCGCCAGCAGCACCAGCAGCAGCGACATCGCCACGATCATCTCGGGCAGCACCAGCGGCAGCATCACCAGCCCCAGCAACCCGCCCTTGGCCGGAAAGCGGAACCGCGTCGTCGCGCGGGCGGCGAAGATCCCCAACACCGTCGCGATCACCGCGGTGGAACAGGAAATCACCAGCGAGTTCTTCAGCGCCCGGAACAGTTGCGCATCCGCCCACATCTCTGTGAACCAGCGGGTGGTGAAGCCCGACAGCGGAAAGGCGATCACGCGCGAGTCGTTCAGCGCGAACAGCGGCAGCAGGAAGATCGGCGCATAGAGGAAGATCAGATAGCCGATGGCATAGGCGCGCAGGCCGGGTGATTTCATCGCTGCGCCCCCAGGAACCGGCGGTTGAGGAACAGGAACACCAGCGCCACCACGGTGACGATGAACATCGCCGACACCGCGATGGCCGACCCGAGCGCCTTCTGGTTGAGCTTGAGCATCTGCACCTCGATCATGTTGGCGATCATGGGCAGCTTGCCCCCGCCGATCAGGTCCGGGGTCACATAGTCGCCGATGGTGGGGATAAAGACGATCAACACCGCCGCGATCACCCCGGTCATCGACAGCGGCAGCGTCACGCGCAGAAAGGTCATCAGCCGCGATTCCCCCAGATCCTGCCCGGCCTCCAGAAGCGAGCGGTCGATCTTTTCCAGCGCAACGAAGATCGGCAGGATGGCGAAGGGCGCATAGGCATGCGCCAGCGTCGTGACCAGCGCGCCGACATTGTAGTTGATGGCCTGCAACGGCGTGTCGATGATGCCGAGCGAGATCAGGCCCGAGTTGATCACGCCGTTGTAGCCCAGGATCACCTTCCACAGGAACACGCGGATCAGGTAGCTGGTCCAGAACGGGATGGTGATCAGGAACAGCCACATCGACTTTTTCGACGGCTGGACATGGAAGCTGACGAAATAGGCGATGGGATAGGCGATCGCCACCGTCACCAGCGTGACCAGCAGGGCCACGATGAGCGAGCGGATCATGATCGCGCGGTAGATCGGGCCCGTCCAGACCTCGACATAATTCTTGAGGCTGAAATCCCAGACCACACGGCCCTGACCGTCGGTCAGCACCGAATAGACCAGCACGGTGGCGAGCGGCGCGGCCAGCAGCAGGATCGCATAGATGGCGGTGGGGCTCATCATCAGAAGGCCGCCCGCACCCTCCGACCGGCCGAGCCGGCGCAGCAAACCATCCGATCCCATCGCGCCCCCCGATCCGCCGTCTCGATTCTGTTGTGGCACAGGTGCTTTGTGTTGAAAAGCCCGCTGGTTGCCGGTCCCGTTTGCCCGGGCTGGAGTCGGGGCAGGCCCCGACCTGAGGGCCCGGCGGCAAAGGAGGTGACGCAGGCTTTGCTCTGTGCGGTACGGGGTACCTCCGGCCATGCCCCGCGGCGGCGGCACGAAAGGGCCGCCATCGTGGCCCAATCTCCGAGCGGGGCTCCGTCTCCGTTGGCGGAAGTCGGGGCGCCCCCCATGTTCGGGCGGAAGAAACGACGACAGTTCCCGCACCGAAGGGCGGGGTTTTCCCCGCCCTGGGCGCGGGCGGCGGGGCGGTCAGCCCGCCACGATCTCCACCGCGATCGCGCGGCGGCGCAGTTCGGCATAGAGCGCGGGCACCACGCGGCGCTGGTTCACCGCGCGCGACAGCGCCTCTTGCAGGCCGCGGTCGTCGGGGCGGGGGCCGGCCACGCGCCAGACCATGCGGCGCGCCACGCCGTCGTCATAGACGATCTCTGTCTCGCCCGACCGGCCCTGCCGAAGACCGAGGAAATCGGAAGCGCCGGTGGCGCTGTGGAAAGCGACTGCTCGTGCCATGTGTCATGGTCTCTTGCCGTTGTCGGGGCAGGATGCGCCCCGCCCGCCGCCCGGTCAATCACGGCAGAAACAACAATGGCTTGCGAGTCTTTCTTGCCACAGCAGGCGAAGTGGCCGAAACGACAACGCGGCCCCGAAGGGGGCCGCGCTGCACGAAGATCGCCGGAAAGACGGATCAGCGTTTGGAGAACTGGAAGCTCCGGCGCGCCTTGCGCTTGCCGTATTTCTTCCGTTCGACCACGCGGCTGTCGCGGGTCAGGAAGCCCGCGGCCTTGAGCGCGCCGCGCAGCGAGGGTTCGTAGAGTTGCAGCGCCTTCGAGATGCCGTGCTTGACCGCACCGGCCTGACCCGACAGGCCGCCGCCGGCGACGGTCGCCATCACGTCGAACTGGCCCTCGACGCCCGCAACCTGGAAGGGCTGGCGCAGGATCATCTGCAACACCGGGCGGGCGAAGTATTTCGTATAGTCGATATACTCGCCCTTGTTGTTGCGGATCAGGAACTTGCCCGAACCCGGCTTGACCCAGACGCGGGCGACCGCATCCTTGCGCTTGCCGGTGGCATAGCTGCGGCCGAGCGCGTCGCGCACGGGTTCGCGGGGCGCGGCAGCGGCTTCCACCGCGGCGGGGGTGGAGGCGACGGCGGCCTTCAGGTCGTCGAGCGATTTGATGTCAGCGGCCATGGTTTCACGCGCTCCGGGTATTCTTCGGGTTCAGCGCCTTGACGTCGAGGACGGTCGGCTGCTGCGCTTCGTGCGGATGTTCGGCCCCGGCGTAGACGCGCAGGTTGGTCATCTGCTGGCGGCCCAGGCGGTTGCGGGTGATCATGCGTTCGACGGCCTTGATCACCACGCGCTCGGGGTGGTTGCCTTCCAGCACCTGACGCGCGGTGCGGAACTTGATCCCGCCCGGGTGGCCGGTGTGCCAGTAGTAACGCTTGTCCTCGCGCTTGTTGCCGGTCATCTGCACCTTGTCGGCGTTGATGACGATCACGTTGTCGCCCATGTCCATGTGCGGGGTGAAGGTCGGCTTGTTCTTGCCGCGCAGGATATTGGCGACGATCGTGGCGAGGCGGCCCAGAACCACGCCCTCGGCGTCGATCAGGATCCACTTCTTCTCGATGTCCGCCGGGGTAGCGGTAAAGGTCTTCATCGGAGGTTCCATTTGCTGGACGGGCCGGGGGATGCCCGGCCTTCGGATGGTGGGTGTATCGCCGGAACGCTGGTGCGGGTCAAGGCGGGAAAGGGGAATTTAATCGTTTTGGATCAATTGGTTAAAAAATAGGTATCATGCTACCCCAAGAGGGAAACGCGGAATCGCTTGCTGCGCCCACCGTCTGGCTGGCGAAGGCGCGTGCCTTCGCCATCGCGATGCAGATAGCGTTGCCCCGGCCGGGGGCCCGAAGCCCCCGGCCAGCGCCCGCCCCGCCCATGGCGGGCGCTTCTCGCCCGCCGGGGCAGGCGCTGGCCTCTCGGTTTTAGGGCGTCATGGTTTCCAGTGGCACCGCCGCGCGACGGGCGGGGGAAACGCGGTGCGTTTCCTGATCCCGCCCGGCCCGGGCGGTGGTGCAATCGCCCCGTCAGTCCTACGCCGCCGGCATCCGCGCCTCGACCATGCCGGCGAACCACGAACAGCCCGCCGGGATCGCCTCGTCGTTGAAGTCGTAGGCGGGGTGGTGCACGCCCGCGGTATCGCAGTTGCCCATCAGGATATAGGCGCCCGGCCGGGCTTCCAGCATATAGGCGAAATCCTCGCCGCCCATGACCGGGGGCGCCTCCTCGACCGGAACGCCCGACACCTCTGCCGCCACCGCGGCGGCGTGGCGGGTCTCGGCGGCGTGGTTCGCCATCACCGGATAGCCGCGGTGGAAATCCACCTTCGCCGCGGCGCCGAAGGCGGCGGCGGTATGTTCGGCGATGGCGTGCAGCCGCGCCTCCGCCAGCGCGCGCACATCGGCCTCCAGCGTGCGGATGGTGCCGCGCAGCCGCACCGTCTGGGGGATGACGTTAAAGGCCTCGGATTCCGTGCGGAAGGCGGTGACGGAAACAACCAGGCTTTTCAGCGGATCCACATTGCGCGACGCGATGGTCTGCAAGGCCAGCACCAGTTGCGCCCCCGCCACCGTGGGGTCCACCACCTCATGCGGCTTGGCGGCATGGCCGCCCCTGCCGGTGATCTCGATGCCGAACTGGTCGGTCGCGGCGAAGAAGGGGCCGGGGCGGATGGCGAAACGGCCCACCGGCAGGCCGGGCCAGTTGTGCATGCCATAAACTTCCTGGATCCCCCACCGGTCCATCAGCCCGTCCTCGCACATCACCCGCCCGCCGCCGCCGCCTTCCTCGGCCGGCTGGAAGATCACCACCGCGGTGCCGTCGAAATTCCGGGTCTCGGCCAGGTATTTCGCGGCACCGAGCAGCATCGCGCTATGCCCGTCATGGCCGCAGGCATGCATCCGCCCGGGCACCTTGCTGGCATGGGGGGCGCCGGTCGCCTCGATGATCGGCAGGGCGTCCATGTCGGCGCGCAGGCCCACCACGCGGCCCGCGCTGTCCGACCGGCCCCGGATCACGCCCACCACCCCGGTGCGCCCGATCCCCTCGACCACCTCGTCGCAGCCGAAGGCGCGCAGCCGTTCGGCCACCAGTCCGGCGGTGCGGTGGACCTCGAACATCAGCTCGGGGTTTTCGTGGAAATCCCGCCGCCAGGCGATGATTTCGGGCAGCAGTTCGGCAAAGCGGTTCCGGGCGGGCATCGGGGGCTCCTGTCGCGATGCCCCCGATGGTGGCCGATGGAGGCCACGCGCGCAAGCCCCGGGGCCCCCGGGGGACGGAGGGGGGATTGCGGGTTCCCCTGCCCGGCCGCTTGCGCTAAGGGCAGGACGAACCCGACACCCCGGACGGAGGGCGCCATGACCGACAGCATTCTCGCCCGCTGCGAGGCCAAGGGCCTGCGGATCACCGGCCAGCGCCGCACCATCGCCCGCGTCATCGGCGCGGCGGACGACCACCCGGATGTGGCGACGCTGCACGCCCGCGCCGCGGCGATCGACCCGCGCATCTCCATCGCCACCGTCTACCGCACGGTGAAACTGTTCGAGGAGGCGGGGATCCTCGACCGGCTGGAATTCGGCGACGGCCGCGCGCGGTACGAGGACAAGCTGCGCGAACACCACGACCACCTGATCGACCTCGCCACCGGCGAGGTGATCGAATTCGTCGACCCCGAGATCGAGGCCCTGCAGGACCGCATCGCCGCCCGGCTCGGCTACCGGCTGGAGGGCCACCGGCTGGAACTCTACGGCACCCGCCTGCCCCGCCCCAAGGGCTGAGCCCCCGCCCGGCCGCCGCCCCGGCGCCGGCCGGCGCATGCCTCCGGCGGGAGTATTTCGGAAAAGGTGAAACGCCGCGCCCCCTTCGAAAAACCGCGCGCCCCTTCAGGCTGGACTTGAATATCCCCGCCGGAGGCTACTGCCCTTCCCCCCCCCCGCCACCGCCGGGCGGAATGCCGGACCGCATCCCCGGCCGCAGGGTGGGCGGGCGTATTCATGGCAAGATGAAGCCGCACGGCCTTCACCGGAAAGCGGCCCCGTCCATTTTCTGTCCATAAATATCCCCGCCGGAGGCTCCCGCCCCCTCCACCCGCGCGGCGGCGGGGATCCTCCCTTCCCCTTGCCGCCAAGGCGGGCTAAGCCGCGCAGGGAACCGGGAAAGGGCTGGCCGATGGAAAACCTGCGCGGCGCGATGCTGATGGTGATTTCGATGGCCGGTTTCGCGCTGGAGGATCTGGCGATCAAGATCCTCGCCCGCACGATGCCGCCGGGGCAGATCATCGTGCTTCTGGGCCTTTGCGGGGCCCTCGGCTTTTCGCTGCTGGCGCGGGCGCAACGCGCGCCGGTCTTCAGCCCGGCCTTCCTCGCCCGCCCGGTGGTGCTGCGCAATCTGGGCGAGATGGTCGGCACGATGGCGATGGTCATGGCGCTGGCGCTGGTGCCGCTGTCGCTCGCCTCGGCGATCCTGCAGGGGCTGCCGCTGATGGTGACGCTCGGCGCGGCGCTGTTTCTGGGCGAACAGGTGGGCTGGCGGCGCTGGACGGCGATCGCATTCGGCTTTGCGGGCATGCTGCTGATCCTGCGGCCCTTCGGCGCCGGGTTCGACCCCAATGCACTCTGGGCCGTGGTCACGGTGGTGGCGCTGGCGATGCGCGATGTCGCCACGCGGCGCGTGGTGCGGGGGACAAGCTCGGTCCAGCTGGCCGTCTGGGGCTTTGCCGCCATCGTGCCGGCAGGGGTGGTGATGACGGCGATGCAGGGCGGGCCGGTGATGCCCACCGCCGCCGGGATCGGCCTGATCGCGGTCACGGTCGGCTTCGGCATGGCGGCCTACTGGTGCCTGACCTCGGCCAACCGGCTCGGCGACATCGCCTTCATCGCGCCCTTCCGCTATTCGCGGCTGATCTTCGCCATCGCGCTCGGCGTGCTGGTGCTGCACGAGGATCTGGACGCGCCGATGCTGGCGGGGGCGGGGCTGATCATCGGCTCGGGCCTCTATTCGCTCTGGCGCGAACGCCGCCGCACCCTTTCCTCGGCCCGCGCGAGCCGCTAAGAGAACCGCGACCCGCCCCACGCAGGAGAACCCCATGACCACCATCATCGACATCCACGCGCGCGAGATCCTCGACAGCCGCGGCAACCCGACCGTCGAGGTCGACGTGGCGCTGGAGGACGGCAGCTTCGGCCGCGCCGCGGTGCCCTCGGGCGCCTCCACCGGCGCACACGAGGCGGTGGAACGGCGCGACGGCGACAAGACCCGCTACCTCGGCAAGGGCGTGCTCGAGGCGGTGGCCGCCGTCAACGGCGAGATCGCCGAGGCGCTGGTGGGCTTCGACGCGACCGAACAGGTCGCCATCGACCGCGCGATGATCGAGATCGACGGGACCGCGAACAAGGGGCGGCTCGGCGCCAACGCGATCCTCGGCGTGTCGCTGGCCGTCGCCAAGGCCGCGGCGGATGCGACGGGCCAGCCCCTTTACCGCTATGTCGGCGGCACCTCGGCGCGCGTCCTGCCGGTGCCGATGATGAACATCATCAACGGCGGCGAACATGCCGACAACCCGATCGACATCCAGGAATTCATGATCATGCCGGTCGCCGCCGCGAATATCGGCGAGGCGGTGCGCATGGGCGCCGAGGTGTTCCACACGCTGAAGAAGGAACTGTCGGCCGCGGGCCTCGCCACCGGCGTCGGCGACGAGGGCGGCTTCGCCCCCAACCTCTCCTCGACCCGCGCGGCGCTCGACTTCATCCTGAAGGCGATCGAAAAGGCCGGCTACCGCCCCGGCGACGACATCCACCTCGCGCTCGACTGCGCCTCGACCGAATATTTCAAGGGCGGGAAATACGAGATGGCGGGCGAGGGCCTGTCGCTCACCTCGGCCGAGAACGTGGACTATCTGGCGAAACTCTGCGCCGATTATCCCATCATCTCGATCGAGGACGGCTGCGCCGAGGACGACTGGGAGGGCTGGAAGCTGCTGACCGACGCGCTCGGCGCCAGGGTGCAGCTGGTGGGCGACGACCTCTTCGTCACCAACCCGGCACGCCTGTCGCAGGGCATCGCGAAGGGCGTGGCGAACTCCATGCTGGTGAAGGTGAACCAGATCGGAACGCTGACCGAAACGCTGCAGGCCGTGGATATGGCCCACCGCGCGCGCTACACCAATGTGATGAGCCACCGGTCGGGCGAAACCGAGGACAGCACCATCGCCGATCTGGCGGTGGCGACGAACTGCGGCCAGATCAAGACCGGCTCGCTTGCGCGGTCCGACCGGCTGGCGAAATACAACCAGCTGATCCGTATCGAGGAAATGCTCGGCGACATCGCCGAATACGCGGGCCGTTCGATCCTGCGCGGCTGAGACGGCACGGGCGCAAGAAGGGGGCATTCTGCCCCCTCTTGGCTGCGCCAATTCACCCCCTGAGGATATTTTCAGACAGAAAGTGAAGGCGCGGTTTTTTTAACCCGAAGTTAACCGCGCTTGGCGAAGCTGATCCTGCGGTACAGGCGGGGACGCCGATGACCGCGACAGGAAGTGGCGCCCCGTTCCGGTGATGGAGCGGGGCGTTTCCACTTTCTGTCCCCAAATATCCCCGCCGGAGGCCCCCCACCCATCCCCAGGCCCCGCCAACAGAACGGGCGGCCAGGCCCCGTCACCGGGCCGCGGCAGCGCCGGCGAGGGGGGCTCGATGCCCCCCGAGGCGGCGTCAGGGCCTGCGCGGGGCGGGTTTCGCCCCCGCGGCCTTTTCCGCCAGCGCGCGGGCCAGCGCGAAGGCGCCCTTGATGCGCTCGGCCTCGGTGGTCCAGTCGCGGGTCAGCACGATCCGGTTGTCCTTCACCTTCGCCGCGCCGCCTTCGCCTTGCAGGAATTCCACCAGCCCGGCGGGGTTGGCGAAGCGGTCGCCGTGGAACTGCACCGTCGCCCCCCTGGGCCCGCCGTCCAGCCGCGCGATTCCTGCGCGCTTGCACATCGCCTTGATGCGCATGATCAGCAAAAGCGTGTTCACCTCGCGCGGCAGCGGGCCGAAGCGGTCGATCAGTTCGGCGGCGAAGCCTTCCAGTTCCACCTTGGTGGTCAGGTTCGACAGCCGCCGGTACAGCCCCAACCGCACGTCCAGATCGGGCACATAGCCCTCGGGGATCATCACCGGCACGCCGAGGTTGATCTGCGGCGACCAGTCGTGGTCGGATTCGGCCGGGCCTTCCAGCTCGCCCGCCTTGATGCGCGCGATCGTCTCTTCCAGCATCTGCTGGTAAAGTTCGTAGCCCACTTCCTTGATATGGCCCGATTGTTCCTCGCCCAGAAGATTGCCCGCCCCGCGCTGTTCCAGATCGTGGCTGGCGAGGTTGAACCCCGCGCCGAGCGAATCGAGGCTCGCCAGCAATTCCAGCCGCCGCTTCGCCTGCGGGGTCAACGGCGCGCGGGGTTTCGTCGTCAGGTAGCAATAGGCCCGCGTCTTGGCCCGGCCCACCCGGCCGCGGATCTGGTAAAGCTGGCTGAGCCCGAACATGTCCGCCCGGTGCACGATCATCGTGTTCGCGGTGGGGATGTCGAGGCCGGATTCCACGATGGTCGTGGCCAGCAGCACATCGTATTTGCCGTCGTAGAAGGCGTTCATGCGTTCGTCCAGATCGCCCGCCGCCAGTTGGCCATGGGCGACGACGAAGCTGACCTCGGGCACCTCGCGGCGCAGGAAATCCTCGATATCGGGGATGTCGGACACGCGGGGAACGACGAAGAACGACTGCCCGCCGCGATAGCGTTCGCGCAGCAGCGCCTCGCGGATCGTCACGGTGTCGAATTCCGAAACGTAGGTTCGTATTGCCAGCCGGTCCACCGGCGGGGTGGCGATGATCGACAGATCCCGCACCCCGGACAGCGACAGTTGCAGCGTGCGGGGGATCGGCGTCGCGGTCAGCGTCAGGACGTGGACGTCCGAGCGCATTTCCTTCAGCCGCTCCTTATGCGAAACGCCGAAATGCTGTTCTTCGTCAATGACGAGCAGGCCGAGGTTGCGAAACTTCACCGCCTTGGCCAGCAACGCATGGGTGCCGACGCAGATGTCCACCGTACCGTCCGCCAGCCCGGCACGGGTCGCCGCGGCCTCCTTGGCGGATACAAAGCGCGACAGCGGGCGCACCACCAGCGGGAAACCGCGGAAGCGTTCGGAAAAGCTGCGGTAATGCTGGCGCGCCAGCAGCGTCGTGGGCGCGATCACCGCCACCTGCAACCCCGACAGCGCCGCGACGAAGGCCGCGCGCATCGCCACCTCGGTCTTGCCGAAGCCCACGTCGCCCACGACCAGCCGGTCCATCGGCACGCCCTGTTCCATATCGTCCAGCACCGCACCGATGGCGGTCAGCTGGTCATCGGTTTCCACATAGGGAAAGCGGGCGCAGAAGGCATCCCACAGGCCCTCGGGCGGCACCAGCACGGGGGCGGACCGCAACTGCCGTTCCGCCGCGACGCGCATCAGGCGGTCCGCGATCTCGCGGATGCGTTCCTTCATCCGCGCCTTTTTCGCCTGCCACGCCCCGCCGCCGAGCTTGTCCAGAAGGCCCTCTTCGTGGCCATAGCGGCTGAGCAGTTCGATATTCTCGACCGGCAGGTAAAGCCGGTCGCCCCCGGCATATTCCAGCGCCACGCAGTCATGCGGCGCGCCGAGCGCGGTGATCGTCTCCAGCCCCTTGAAGCGGCCGATGCCGTGTTCGATATGCACCACCAGATCGCCCGGCGTCAGGGCGGTGGTTTCGGTCAGGAAGTTCTCCGCCCGCTTCTTGCGCCGCGCGCGGCTGACCAGACGGTCGCCCAGGATGTCCTGTTCGGAAATGACCGTCAGCCCCGGTGCCTCGAACCCCTGTTCGAGCGGCCAGACAGCCAGCGCCAGCGCGCCCTTGCCATCCGGCAGGTCGCGGGCATCCGCGATGTCGCGCGCGCCGCGCACGCCCTGATCGGCGATCAGCCCCGCCATCCGGTCGCGCGCGCCCTCGGAAAAGAACGCCAGCACCACCTGCGAAAGTTCGAGCCGTTTCTGAAGATGGTCGCGCAAGGCCCCGAAAAGATCCAGCTTTTCGTTCTGCCGTTCCGGCGCGAAATTGCGCCCCAACCGGCCGCCCGCATCCAGCACCCCCGGCCCCGGCGGCTGCGGCGCGGGGCTGAACTGCATCACCCGCCGCCCGGCCAGCGCCGCCGACCATGCCGCATCGTCCAGATAGAGCAGCCCCGGCGGGCAGGGTTTGTACACCGTGTCGATGCGCCCCTTGGCCGCCATCGCCTCGCGCCGGGCATCGTACTGGTCGGCCACGCCGTCCCACCGGGCCAGCCGCGCGGCATCCACCGCGTCGTCCAGCGTCACCGTGGCTTCGGGCAGGTAGTCGAACAGCGTTTCCAGCCGTTCGTGAAAGAACGGCAGCCAGTGTTCCATCCCCGCCTGTTTGCGCCCGGCGCTGACGGCCTCGTACAGCGGATCGTCGGACCCGCCGGCGCCGAATTCGATGCGATAGTTCTGGCGGAACCGGGTGATGGCGGCTTCGTCCAGCATCACCTCGGACACCGGGGCGAGGTCGATGGAGGTCAGCTTTTCCGTAGTGCGCTGCGTTTCCGGGTCGAACCGGCGCAACCCGTCCAGCACATCGCCGAAGAAATCGAGCCTCACCGGCCCGCCCGCACCCGGCGGGAACACATCCACGATGCCGCCGCGGATGGCATAGTCGCCCGGTTCCGTCACCGTCGCGGCCTGCGAAAACCCCATCCGGGCCAGAAAGGCGCGCAGATGTTCTTCCGACACGCGCTCGCCCACCCGCGCCGAAAAGCTCGACTGGCGCAGCGTATCGCGCGCGGGCAGGCGTTGGGTCGCGGCGTTGAGCGTGGTCAGCACCACGGGCGCCCCCCTCAGGCCCTGCGCCAGCGCGGCCAGCACCGCCATCCGCGCCGCCGCGACCTCTGGGTTCGGCGACACGCGGTCGTAGGGCAGGCAGTCCCAGGCCGGAAAGGTGATCACCGGCGCATCGGGGGCAAAGAAGGCGAGCGCGGCCCGCATCGCCTCCATCCGCTTGTCGTCGCGCGCGATATGGATCAGCGCCGCGCCCGCCCTGTCGCGTTCGCGCAGCAGAAGCCGCGCGTCGAAGCCTTCGGGCACGCCGCCCATCAGGATGCGTTCGGCGGGTCTGGGGATCTTTGCTGTCATGGCCGCTGACCTACGCGCTTTGCCGCCGCGGTCAACCCCCGAGGGCGGAAGAGTTCATGTTCTGCCACATCCCCCACATGGCGGTGACGAAGATCGACAGCATGCCGATCATCTGCACCGCGCTGCGGTGGCGCCGCAGGCGGCGATAGAGCGCGTCGCCCGAAACCTCCTCGGCCGCGATGCGCCCCGCCGTGCGGATGGACAGCGCGCCGACGAGGCTCATGGGAAAGGCCAGCAGGAACACCGCCTGACAGAACTCCACCCGGTAGTGAAAGCCGAGGATCGCCAGCGCCGTGAGCACCGCCGCCACGATCGCCGTCAGCCACATCCCCGAGACCCGCCCGATATGCAGAAGCCGGTTGACATAGACCCGCACGAGGATGTGCACATCCTCGCCCGCCGCGCCCCCCCGCCGCTGCGCGCGCTGCACCAGATCGAAGGGCACGCCCAATACCCAGTGGCTGGCCGTGGACCAGAACACCGCCAGTGCGATCCAGTACCACAGGTTGGAGAACGACCGAAGGTCGATGAGTTCAAACAGAGAGGTGTGCCACTGCATCCGCTGCCCGCTTCCGGCGGCGCTCTGCCGGCGCCGTGGGCGGACAGTAAACCGGCGCGCGCGGGATTCCCACCCTTGAGAAGCGGGGCAAAGCGTGGCAGGCAGGATCATTGCAAGCCAGTAACAGCATCGGGACCCCCGCCATGACTGCCGCCATGAACCCCGTCCAGGGCCCCTGCCCCGTCACCCGTTTCCGCCGCACCCGCCGCACCGCCGCGCTGCGCGATCTGGTGCAGGAAAACACGCTGACGGTGAAGGACATGATCTGGCCGGTGTTCATCCGCGACGGGCAGGATATCGAGGAACCCGTGCCCTCGATGCCGGGGGTTTCCCGGTTGTCGCTCGACCGCGTTCTGCGCGCGGGGGAAGAGGCGGCGACGCTCGGCATCCCGGCGATCTGCCTTTTCCCCTATACCGACCCGGAGCTGCGCACCGAAACCTGCGAAGAGGCGTGGAACCCCGAGAACCTGACCAACCGCGCCATCCGCGCGCTCAAGCGCGAGGTGCCCGAGGTCGCGGTGATGACCGACATCGCGCTCGACCCCTACAACATCAACGGCCATGACGGGCTGGTGAAGGACGGCGTGATCCTCAACGATGAATCGGTCGAGGCGCTGGTGAAGATGGCGCTGGCGCAGGCCGATGCGGGGGCGGATATCCTCGGCCCCTCGGACATGATGGACGGCCGCATCGGCGCGATGCGCGCGGCGCTGGAAGGGGCCGGGCACAAGGACGTGGCGATCCTGTCCTATGCGGCGAAATACGCCAGCGCCTTCTACGGCCCCTTCCGCGATGCGGTGGGCGCCTCGGGCCGGCTGGTGGGCGACAAGAAGACCTACCAGATGAACCCCGCCAATGCCGACGAGGCGATCCGGCTGGTCGCCCGCGACCTGGCCGAGGGCGCGGACATGGTGATGGTGAAACCGGGGATGCCCTATCTCGACATCTGCCGCCGGGTGAAGGACGCCTTCGGCGCGCCCACCTTCGCCTATCAGGTGTCGGGCGAATACGCGATGATCAAGGCCGCGGCGCAGAACGGCTGGGTCGACGGCGACAAGGCGATGGTGGAAAGCCTGATGGCGTTCAAGCGCGCGGGCTGCGATGGCGTGCTGACCTATTTCGCCCCGGCGCTGGCGCGCGCGCTGGCCTGAGGGTTCGCCTCTCCCGGTTGCGCCGGTGTCCAGGACAGCGCCGGGGGCCAGCCCCCGGACCCCCGGAGTATTTCCGGCAAGATGAAGCCGCGCCGCTTCTGTGCAAGAAACGTCCCGGCCTTTCACCTTTTCCCAAATACTCCGGGGTCCGGGGCGGCGCCCCGGCACCGCCCCTCCACCCGCACCCCGCCGGGCGGCTTGCCCGCGGCAGCGCCGGCGAGGGGGGCTCGATGCCCCCCGAGGCGGCGGCCCGCCGCCGGGCCTTGCGCGGAACGGATGACAGCGGCGCGGTTTCACGCTATCCATGGGGGCAAGGGGCACCAGAAGGCCCCGCATGCAGAAGAAGGCGGAGCAGAACATGACCACAATGACACGGCCCCTCACGCGGCGCGGCCTGATCCTCGGCGCGGGATCCATGCTGACCCTCACCGCGGCCTGCGCCAACGGCGTGGGCAGCAACGGCGCCTCGACCATCGACGCGCGGGTGGATGCGACGCGGGACTTCCTGTTCTCGCGCTATCCCGGCACGCGCGATCTGGCGCAAAAGGCCTATGGCGTGCTCTACATGCCGCTGGTGACCGAGGCCGGTTTCGGCATCGGCGGCGGGTTCGGGCGCGGCGCGCTGCGCATCAACGACGTGACGGTCGATTATTACGCCGCCGTGCGCGCCACCATCGGCTTCCAGATCGGGGCGCAGCAATATGCCCATGCGCTGTTCTTCATGACCGAGGCCGCGCTCGGCGATTTCCGCCAGTCGGATGGCTGGGCCGTGGGGGCGGATGCGCGCTATGCGCTGCCCGAACAGGGGGCGAGCCTCGGCAAGGAAACGACCGAGCGGTCGCCGGTCGTGGCGCTGGTCTTCGGCCAGTCCGGGCTGATCGCGGGGGCGACGCTGGCGGGGATCAAGTACTCCCGCATCATCCCCTGAGCCGTACCATGGCCGCGGGTCTTGCCGTCCTGATCCCCGCCGCCGGGGCCTCTGCGCGCATGCGCGGGGGCGACAAGCTGATGGAGGTGGTGGAGGGCGCGCCGCTGATCGCGCGGATGGCGCGGCGGGCGCTGGCCGCCGGTCTGCCCGTGCTCGTCACCCTGCCCCCCGGCCGCCCGGCGCGCGCCGCGGCGCTGGCGGGGATCGCGGTGGAGACATTGGTGGTGGCGGATGCGGCAGAGGGGCTTTCGGCCTCGATCCGCGCCGGGATCGCGGCGCTGGCCCCGCGTGCGGCGGCGGTGATGGTGCTGCTGGCCGACCTGCCGGACATCACCACGGAAGATCTGGCCCAGATGGCCGCCGCCCATGCCGCCGCCCCCGACGCCATCCTGCGCGGCGCGGCGGCGGACGGCACGCCCGGCCATCCGGTCATCTTTCCCGCCCGGCTGTTCCCGGCGCTGAGGGCGCTGACAGGGGATGCCGGCGCGCGCGATCTGCTGCGCGCGCTCGGCCCCGAGGTGCGCCCCGTCCCCCTGCCCGGCCGCCATGCCGTGACCGACCTCGACACGCCCGAGGACTGGGCGCGCTGGCGCGGCGGCCCGCGCCCATAGTGCCCCCTGCGCAACGCCGCGCCGACCCGGGCCCCGGGCGGCGCTTTTTCCCTTGGGCCGATTCGCCCGCGCGCTTACTCTGCGATTCGCACCCGACCCCGGACAGCCCATGACCCAGATCCCCGCGCCCCCTTCCGCCCCCCGGCTGATCGCCATCCCCCGCCTCGCCGCGGGCGGCCGCTGGCGGGTCGAGGCGATGCGCGCGCTGTCCGAGCCGCTGTTCTTGTGGTTCACCAAGGGTCAGGGCCGCATCACCGTGGCCGGGGCGACGCGGGGCTATACGCCGCACAACGCGATCTTCATCCCCGCCGGCACCATGCACGGGTTCGAGGTCGGCCCGCAGGTCTTCGGCACCGCCGTGTTCTTCGGCCGCGACTGCGGGCTGCCGCTGCCCGCGCAACCGCTGCACCTGCGCATCCGCGAGAATTCGGCGCAGGTGGATCTGAACCTGACGCTCGACGCCATCGGGCGGGAAATGGCCGGCGACAAGCCCGCCCATGACCGCGCCGCGGGCTATCATCTGGGCCTGCTGTCGGTCTGGCTGGAACGGCAGGCCGCCGCCCATCCGCTGGAAGACGCGCCGCATCCCGCATCCGCCCGCCGTCTGGCGGCGCGGTTCACGCAGCTTCTGGAACGCGATTTCCGGTCCGGCATGGGGGTGGCGGATTACGCCGCCGCGCTCGGCGTGACGCCCACCCATCTGACGCGGGTCTGCCGCACCACCACGGGCCGCCCGGCGAAGGATCTGTTGCAGGACCGCGTGCTGTTCGAGGCGCGCCGCCTGCTGGCCGAAACCGCCCTGCCGGTGCAGGAGGTCGCGCGCGGGCTCGGCTTCAACTCGCCGGCCTATTTCACCCGCGCCTTCCAGCAGCACACCGGCAAGACGCCGAGCGATTTCCGCCGCAGCGCCTGACCCGCCGCCGACCGGGTTCAGCCCGGCAGGATCGTCTTCACGTAGTTCTGCGTTTCCGCATAGGGCGGGATGCCGCCGTGTTTCGCCACCGCCTCGGGCCCGGCGTTGTAGGCGGCCAGCGCCAGCCGCCAGTCGCCGAAACGGTCGTGCATCATCCGCAGGTAGCGCGCGCCGCCGTCGAGGTTCTGGTGCGGATCGTCGATCTTCACGCCGAGCAGGCTCGCCGTATCCGGCATCAGCTGCGCCAGCCCCGTCGCCCCCTTGACCGAGACCGCGCCCGGATTCCAGCCCGATTCCTGCTGCACCAGCCGCAGGAACAGATCCTCGGGGATGCCATGCTTGCGCGCGGCGGTACGGGCGATTTCAAGGTATTCGCCCTTGTACTTGCCCGCATAGCGTGGCACCGCGGGGGTCGCGTTTTCGGACTTGGGCTTCAGCTTGACCGAGTTTTCATATTTCACCTCGAGCCGCCCGCGCATGCGGTCGAAGGCGGCGAGATTGGTGCTGCGCGCGCCGTTGGAACTCGATACCCGCAGATCGGCCGCGCCTGCCGCGCCCGCCGAGGCAAGAATGGCTGCCCCCAGAATCGTCGGAATGACTTTGCGCATCGCTGAAACCCGCACTGTCCCCCGGCCGGGGTTCGTGCCCCGATCCGGCCGGCGCGACTATAGCCGATTTTCGCCGCCCCGCCAGCCCCGCCGTTGCCATGGGCCGAAGGGCGCCGGTTGCGGGATGGGGCGGGGCGGGCTATACGCCTTGTTAACCAGCCCGTGCCATTGTCGCGCCGGGCGGCAAGGCTCCGGCATAGGGAAAAGGCGATGGCAGGTTCGGTCAACAAGGTGATTCTGGTGGGCAATCTGGGCCGCGACCCCGAGGTGCGGTCGTTCCCCTCGGGCGGCAAGGTGTGCAGCCTGCGCATCGCCACATCGGAAACCTGGCGCGACAAGAACACCGGCGAACGCAAGGAACGGACCGAATGGCATTCGGTCGCGATCTACAACGAAAACCTCGTGCGGATCGCGGAACAATACCTGCGCAAGGGATCGAAGGTCTATGTCGAGGGGCAGCTTGAAACCCGCAAGTGGCAGGACCAGTCGGGCCAGGACCGCTACACGACCGAGGTCGCGTTGCGCCCCTTCCGCGGCGAGCTGACGCTGCTCGACGGCCGGGGCGAGGGCGGCGGCGGCGGTGGCGGCTATGACGACCGCAGCGGCGGGTTCGGCGGCGGTTCCGGCGGCTATGGCGGCGGTCAGGGCGGCGGCGGGCGCGACCCGGGCCCGGGCGGGTTCGGCGGCGGCGGCGGTCAGGGCGGGGGCCAGGGCGGCGGCTTCGGCGGCGGCGGGCGGTCGGACATGGACGACGAGATCCCGTTCTGATGGGATGAAGGGGGCCGGGCATGGGATGGTCGTTTCCGATCGGGCGGCTTTTCGGGTCGGAACTGCGCGTCCATGCCACCTTCCTGTTGCTGATCGGCTGGATCGGCGTGGCCACCTGGATGGCCGAGGGCCCGGCGGCGGCGGCGGAAAACGTCGCCTTCATCCTGGCGCTTTTCGCCTGCGTGGTGGCGCATGAATTCGGCCATGCGCTGATGGCGCGCCGCTATGGCATCGCCACGCCCGACATCACGCTTCTGCCCATCGGCGGGCTCGCCCGGCTGGAACGCATGCCCGAGGATCCGCGCCAGGAAATCGCCGTGGCGCTGGCGGGGCCGGCGGTCAGCGTGCTGATCTGGGCGGTGCTGGCGCTGGCGGCGGGATCCGGCCTCGGCGCGCTGGCGGAAATCGAGCGGACGGGGGCGGGCTTCGTCGCGCGGCTGGCGGGGGTGAACCTGTTCCTCGCGCTCTTCAACCTGCTGCCGGCCTTTCCGATGGATGGCGGGCGGGTGTTGCGCGCGGCGCTGGCGATGCGGCTGCCGCGGGCGCGGGCCACGCGGGTGGCGGCGACGGCGGGGCAGGTTCTGGCGTTTCTCTTCGGCGTGGCGGGCTTTGCCTCGGGCAATGTGATGCTGATGCTGATCGCGGTTTTCGTCTGGTTCGCCGCCAATGCCGAAAACGCCGATGTCGCGATGCGCGAGGCGACGCGGGGCCTTCTGGCGCGCGATGCCGCGATCACGGTGTTCGAGCCGCTGTCGCCCGGCGACACGCTGGATGCCGCGGCCCATGCGCTGATCCGCACCACGCAGCACGAATTTCCCGTGCTCGGCCCCGACGGGCGGCTGGAGGGGTTCCTGACCCGTCAGGCGCTGGCCCGCGCGCTGGCCTCGGGGGCGCGGGGCGACCCGGTATCGGGCGCGATGCTGCGCGAGGTGCCGGCGGTGGCGCTGGATGCGCGGCTCGACCGGGTGCTGGCGGCGTTGCAGACCGCACCCGCCGTCGCGGTGACGGATGCGGCGGGGCGGTTCATCGGCTATGTCACCCCCGACAATCTGGGCGAGCTGATGATGCTGCGCGGGCGGGGCTGAGGGAGCAACATACTGTCCGAAGGCGCGTGCCTTCGCCACCGCGATGCAGATTTCGCTGCCCCGGCGGGCGCTGGCCTACCCGGATTTCCTGACATCACCGTTCCCGATGTCATTGGCGCGCGAACGGGCGGGGGAAACGCAGTGCGTTTCCTTCTCCCGTCCGGCCCGAACGACGCTACGCAGCCAACCCGGCCTATCGCGCCGCCAGCGCCGCCGCCAGCAGCGCGCGGACCTCGGCCTCGGGCACGTCATCGGCCACGAAGGCCTGCCCGATCCCGCGGGTCAGGATGAAGCGCAGCTTGCCGTCCACCACCTTCTTGTCCTGCGCCATCAGCGCCAGCAGGCCATCCGCCCCCGGCAGGTCGCCCGGAATGTCGGCCAGCGTCGCGCGCATGCCCATCGCGCGCAGGTGCCGCCGCAGCCGCCCCGCCGCCGCCGGATCGCAGAGCCCCATCCGCCCCGACAGGTCCAGCGCCAGCGCGCAGCCGATCGCCACGCCCTCGCCATGCAACAGCCGGGCGGAATAGCCCGTCGCGGCCTCCAGCGCATGGCAGAAGGTATGGCCGAGGTTCAGGAGCGCGCGCTCGCCCTCTTCGGTCTCGTCGCGGGCGACGATGCCGGCCTTCATCTCGACCGAACGGCGCACCGCGTGCTGGCGCAGCGCCGCATCCGCCGCCAGCGACGGCCCATGGACCTCCAGCCAGTCGAAGAAATCCGCATCCCCCAGAAGACCGTATTTCACCACCTCGCCATAACCGGCCAGAAAATCGCGCGCGGGCAGGGTTTCCAGCACGCCGATATCGGCCAGAACGAGGCTCGGCTGGTGGAATGCGCCGACGAGGTTCTTGCCCTGCGCGGTGTTGATGCCGGTCTTGCCGCCCACCGAACTGTCCACCTGCGCCAGCAGCGTGGTGGGGATCTGCACGAAGCGCACGCCGCGGCGCAGGATCGCGGCGGCGAAGCCCGCCAGATCGCCGATCACGCCGCCGCCGAAGGCCACCACCATGTCGCGGCGTTCGACCTTCGCCTCCAGCAGCCATTCGGTGGCTTCCCGCAAGCCGCGCCAGCCCTTGGTGCCCTCGCCCGCCGGCAGCGCATGGGCGACGCTGGCCACGCCGGCCGCCGCCAGCCCCGCCTCCAGCCGCGCCAGATGCAGGCCCGCCACGGTCGCATCCGTCAGCACCGCGACGCGCGGGCGGCGCAGCAGGGGGGCGATTTCCGCCCCCGCGCGGTCGATCAGCCCGGCGCCGATGCGCACCGGATAGCTGCGCGCGCCCAGATCCACGGCCACCGTTTCCACACCCATCACTTCTTCCTTTCCAGCACGTCGGGCCGCGTTTCCAGCGCGGCGATCACGCGCTGCGCCATGTCCTCGACACTGACCCCCGGCAGGCTGTCCACCGCCAGATCGGCCAGCGCATAGACCGGCGCGCGCGCCTCCAGCAGGCCGCGCAGGGTTTCGCGGGGGTTTTCGGTGCGCAGCAGCGGGCGGGTGTTCTTGTGGCGCACGCGCTGCCACAGCAGGTCCAGATCCGCACGCAGCCAGACCGACACCCCGGCCGCGGCGATGGCCTGCCGGTTGCCCTCGGCCAGAAACGCGCCGCCGCCCGTGGACAGCACCCCGGGGCGCTCGTGCAGAAGCCGCGCCAGCACCTGCGCCTCTTTGCGGCGAAAGAACGCCTCGCCGTCGCGGGCGAAGATTTCCGGGATCGACATGTTGGCGGCCTTGACGATCTCGTCATCCGAATCGGTGAAGCGCACGCCGAGGATCCTGGCCAGCATCGTGCCCACCGCGGTCTTGCCTGCCCCCATCATGCCCACCAGCACGACCGGCTTCTTCAACTGCCACTTCACCTTGGCAGGTCCCCTGATCTGGTTTGTCCGTGTTCTGAATGGCGTGATCTTCGGCAAAAGACCATATATAAACGTCAGCAGGCCGCGCCGCAGAGCCCCGGGAAACGGGCGGGCGGGCCAGGGCAGTCGGGAAGCGGAGAACAGGCGATGCGGGCGATCAAACTCATTGTGGCTCTGGTGGTGTTGGGCGCGGTGGCGCTGGTGGGCTATGCCTATCTGGCCGACATGCGCCCCGAACAGCGCGAGATCACCCGCCCGCTGGACATCCCGGGCCAATCCGCGCCGCCCGCCCCGGCCCCCGCCCCGGCCCCCGCGCAGGGCGCGGCCGATGGGAACTGAACCTGCCGCCCGCGGCCTGATGCGGCGCGGCGCGCTGGCGGCGTTCCTGCTGGCCGCCGCCCCGGCGGGGGCGGAGGCGCCCCTGTCGGCGATCGACTGGCTGTCGGAATCGGTATCCCCGGGTGCCGCCCCCCCGCCCGGCCGCCGCGCGCCGGTGGAGGAGCCGCCCAAGGCCAACGGCAGCCCGGTGGAGGATATCGCGACCAGCGTCCTGGGCGCCGCCACGCCCGATGCGGCGGGCCTGTTGCCGGCGGCGGCGACGGGGCTGCCGCGCGATCTGTGGGGGGCCTCGACCACCGCCGACCTGATCGCGCTCATCGGGCAGGACCGGGCCGACCTGCTGCCCGCCGAACGCGACCTCTTGGCGCTGCTGCTTCTGGCCGAACTCGACCCGCCGCACGATTCCGCCGGCAAGGGCGCGATGCTGCTGGCGCGGGTGGACCGGCTTCTGACGATGGGGATGCTGGATCAGGCGCAGGCGCTGATCGCGGTGGCGGGCGACGGCGGGGCCGCGCATGGGGGGGCGGAACTGTTCCGGCGCAGCTTCGACGTGGCCCTGCTGATCGGGACCGAGGATGCCAGCTGCGCCCAGTTGCGCCACACGCCGGGCATCGCCCCCACCTATCCCGCGCGCATCTTCTGTCTGGCGCGCGGCGGCGACTGGGGGGCGGCGGCGCTGACGCTGACCTCTGCCCGCGCCATCGGCGAGATTTCCGACGAGGAGGACGCGATCCTGTCGCGCTTTCTCGACCCCGACCTGTTCGAGGGCGAACCGCCCCTGCCGCCGCCGCAGCGGGTGACGCCGCTGATCTGGCGCATCTACGAGGCGATCGGGGAACCCCTGCCCACCAACACGCTGCCGCTCGCCTTCGCCCATGCCGACCTGCGCCCCACCACCGGCTGGAAGGGCCAGATCGAGGCGGCCGAACGGCTGGCCCGCGCCGGGGCGGTGGAACCCACGCGGCTTTTCGCGCTTTATGGCGAACGGCTGCGCGCGGCCTCGGGCGGGGTGTGGGAACGGGTCGAGGCGATCCAGCGGTTCGACACCGCCCTGCGCGCGGGCGATGCGGCGGCGGTGGCGGCCACCCTGCCCCGGGCCTGGGCGCTGATGCAGGAGGCGGAACTGGAGGTCCCCTTCGCCGAACAATACGGCGAGGCGATGCTGGCCCTGCCGCTGGCCCCCGAGGCCACGGCGATGGCCTGGCGCGTGGCGCTGCTGTCGCCGGGCTACGAGGGCGCGGCGCAGGCGCGCATGCCCGCCACCGCCGAAGAGGCGTTCCTGGCCGGGCTCGCCCGCGGGTCGGTCGCGGGGCTGGTGGCGCCCGGCAATCTGGGCCGCGCCATCGCCCCCGCCTTTTCCGCCGCGCCGGATGCGACCCGCGCCCCCGATCTTGCCGCCCTTCTGGCCGAAAACCGGCGCGGAGAGGCGATCCTGCGCGCCATCGACCGGGTGTCGGCGGGGGCGGCGGGCGAATTGCGGATGGTGGCCGAGGGGCTCGCGCTCTGGCGGCAACTGGGGCTCGAATCCGCGGCGCGGCGCACGGCGCTGCAACTGCTGCTGCTGGACCGGCGGGGATAGCCATGCAGGACGCGCCGATGGACCGCTGGATTTCCACCTTCCTTCAGGCGCAATCCGCCGAACGGGGGGCCGCGCGCAACACGCTGCTGGCCTATGGCCGCGATCTGGCGGATTTCGCCGGATGGCTGGCGCAGCGGGGCCTGCATTTCGCCACCGCCGCGCGCGAGGATGTCGAGGGCTATCTGATCGGCTGCGACGCCGAAGGGCTTTCCACCGCCACCCGCGCCCGGCGGCTGTCGGCGATCCGCCAGCTTTACCGTTTCGCCCATGACGAGGGCTGGCGCGACAGCGACCCGGCGATCCGCCTCAAGGGCCCCGGCCGCGCCCGCCGCCTGCCCGGCACGCTGAGCCTGCGGCAGGTCGAGGCGCTGATCGCCGCCGCGCGCGACCACAGCCGCGATGCCGACCGCAGGCGCAACATCTGCCTGCTGGAACTGCTGTTCGCCACCGGCATGCGGGTGTCGGAACTGGTGGAACTGCCGGTGGCGGCGGTGCGGGGCGACCCGCGGATGGTGCTGGTGCGCGGCAAGGGCGGCAAGGAACGGATGGTGCCGCTGTCCGCCCCCGCCCGCGCGGCGCTGGCCGACTGGCTGGCCGAACGCGACGCGGCGGAGGGCGCGGCGCGGCGCAAGTCGCGGTTCCTCTTCCCCTCGCGCAGCGCGGCGGGGCATTTCACGCGCGAGGGGTTTCATGCGCTGCTCAAGCAGCTGGCGCTGGCCGCGGGGTTGAACCCGGCAGAGGTCAGCCCCCACAAGCTGCGCCATGCCTTCGCCACGCAACTGCTGGAAGGCGGGGCCGACCTGCGGGTGATCCAGACGCTTCTGGGCCATGCCGATATCGCCACGACAGAGATCTACACCCATGTCGCCACCGACCGGCTGCGCGACCTGGTGCTCGACCACCACCCGCTGGCGCGCGCCAGTACGCCCCCCGCCGGGGGAAAAGGGCAGGTTTCTTGACCCTGCGCAGGATTTGCGCTATGGGCGCTTGGCAGGGCGGTTTTCCGCCCCATCCGATGCCGGGGCGCACGGACCAAGGCGTCCCTTATACCTGCGGTCCGATGCCGCATCTCAAGGACGCCGATGACCAAGTTTTCCGACCTGAATCTGGACCCGCTGGTCCTGAAAGCCGTGGCCGAAGCAGGCTACGAAACCCCCACGCCGATCCAGGCGCAGGCGATCCCCCATGCGCTGGAGGGCCGCGATGTCCTGGGCATCGCCCAGACCGGCACCGGCAAGACGGCCAGCTTCACGCTGCCGATGATCACGCTGCTGTCCAAGGGCCGCGCCCGGGCACGGATGCCGCGCAGCCTCGTGCTGGCGCCGACGCGGGAACTGGCCGCGCAGGTGGCGGAGAACTTCGACACCTACGCCAAGCACACCAAGCTGACCAAGGCGCTGCTGATCGGCGGCGTGTCGTTCAAGGAACAGGATCTGCTGATCGACCGCGGCGTCGATGTGCTGATCGCCACCCCGGGCCGGCTGCTCGATCATTTCGAGCGCGGGAAACTGCTGCTGACCGGCGTGCAGATCATGGTGGTGGACGAGGCCGACCGGATGCTCGACATGGGCTTCATCCCCGACATCGAACGCATCTTCCAACTGACCCCCTTCACCCGGCAGACGCTGTTCTTCAGCGCCACCATGGCGCCGGAAATCGAGCGGATCACCAACACCTTCCTGACCAACCCCGCCAAGATCGAGGTGGCGCGGCAGGCCACCACGTCAGAGACCATCGAACAGCGGCTGGTCGCCTTCGCCCCCTCGCGGCGTGACCGGGCGTTCGGGGAAAAGCGCGCCATGCTGCGCGCGCTGATCACCGCAGAGGGCGAGGGCTGCACCAACGCGATCATCTTCTGCAACCGCAAGATGGATGTGGATGTGGTCGCCAAGTCGCTGAAGGCGCACGGTTTCAACGCCGCCCCCATCCATGGCGACCTGGACCAGAGCCAGCGGATGCGCACGCTGGACGATTTCCGCGAGGGCACGCTGCGGCTTCTGGTGGCCAGCGACGTGGCGGCGCGCGGGCTCGACATTCCGGCGGTCAGCCATGTGTTCAACTTCGACGTGCCGAGCCATTCCGAGGATTACGTCCACCGCATCGGCCGCACGGGCCGCGCGGGCCGCAAGGGCGTGGCCGTGACCATCGCCACCCCGGCGGACGACAAGTACCTGGGCCAGATCGAGGCGCTGATCAAGCGCGAGATCCCCCGCGCCCCGGTGCCCGAGATCACCTTCGACGACCGCCCCGACCGCGGCGACCGCCCGGCGCGCGGCCGGCACGGCGACCGGGACCGGGACCGGGATCGCCCGGCCCGGGGGGAACGCAGCGACCGGCGCACCGCCCCGCGCACCGAACCGCAGCAGCAACCCGTTGCCGCCCCGGCGCCTGCCCCGCAACCCGCCGCCGAGGACACCCCGCGCCCGCCGCGCCGCGACGACCGCCGCCGCGACAGCCGGCACGACCGCGACGACACGCCCGTGGTGGGCATGGGCGACCACATGCCGGAATTCCTGACCCGCAGCTTCGCCCGCCCGGCCGCCGTCAATGCGGAACCGGACACGGAAACCGCCGCGGGCTGACATCGGCAAGGATCGGAAAGCCAAAGGGGGCAGCCGCAATGGCCGCCCCCTTTTCGCATTCCGGCAGCGGATGGCGGTGCCGGGCGGGAACAGGAAACGCACCGCGTTTCCCCCGCCCGTTCGCGCGAGGCTGTCGTTAGGGGCGGAGATGCCGGGAACACCGGCTAGGCCAGCGCCTGCCCCGGCGGGCGAGTAGCGCCCGCCATGGGCGAGGCGGGCGCTGGCCGGGGGGCTTTGAGCCCCCGGCCGGGGCAACTCCATCTGCATCGCTATGGCGAAGGCACGCGCCTTCGCCAGCCCGGCGGCGGGATCGAATGCCGATCCGCCCTACCCTTCGGCCAAGCGGCTGACCACCACCGTCACCTCGGGCTTCTTGCCGATTTCCTCCATCGTCACCTGCCGCACGACGCGGCGGATGGCGTCGTCCAGCCGGCCGTCGTCGCGCAGGATCTTGGCGGGCACGGTTTCGAGGAACCCGGCCAGTTCCTCCTCCAGCGCCGCCAGCAGCGCGCGGCCGGTGCGCCCGTTTTCCGGCAGGCCGTCGATCTCGGCCCAGGGCTCGCCCAGGGGCTCGTCGCCTTCGTCGAGGATCAGCGTCACCAGCACATGGCCGTTCAGCGCCAGCCGGATCCGGTCGCGCACCACGCCGTCCAGCGCCCCGATCAGGACCGAGCCGTCCAGATAGATGCGGCCCGTTTCGATATATTCCACGACCTCGGGCAGATCGCCGGTCAGGTCCAGCATCATGCCGTTGGTCGCGACCTCGGCCGCGATCCCCGCCGCCTCTGCCAACCGGGCATGTTCGCGCAGGTGGCGGTGTTCGCCATGCTGCGGGATCAGCATCGCGGGCCGGACCAGCGCATGCATCCGTTGCAGGTCGGGCCGGTTGGCATGGCCCGACACGTGATAGAGCCCGTCATGGTCGTCGACCAGTTCGACCCCCAGTTCGGAAAAGGCGTTCATCACCCGGATCACGTCGCGTTCGTTGCCCGGGATGGTGCGGGACGAGAACAGGAAGGTGTCGCCCTCTTTCATCTCCAGCCCCAGATACTTGCCGCGCGACAGCTGTGCGGTGGCGGCGCGGCGTTCGCCCTGGCTGCCGGTGACGATCAGCATCAGGTTGCCGCGCGGCAGTTCCAGCGCATCCTCGGGGCTGATGGTGCGGGGAAAATCGGTCAGGATGCCGGTTTCCACCCCCACCCCGATCATCTTGCGCATCGCCCGCCCCAGAAGACAGACCGACCGGCCCGCGGCCACCCCCGCCTCTGCCAGCGTGCGCACCCGCGCGATGTTCGAGGCGAAGGTGGTCGCCGCCACCATGCCGCGCGCGCCCGCGATCAGTTCGTGCAGCGGGCCGGTCAGCAGCGATTCCGACCGGCCGGGGTGATGCGAGAACACGTTGGTGGAATCGCAGGTCAGCACCTTGACGCCCTCGGCGCCGATGGCCGCGAACATCTCTGCGTCGAAAGGCTCGCCCACGCCCGGGGCGGTGTCGATCTTGAAATCGCCCGAATGCAGGATCCGGCCCGCCGGCGTCTCGATCAGCAGGCTCGCGCTTTCGGGGATGGAATGGCTGATCGGCAGGAACTGCACCCGGAAGGGGCCGGCCTCGATCCATTCGGGGCGCGCGGCATGGATCTGCACCACGACCGGGTCCTGGCCCTGTTCTTCCAGCTTCATCTGCGCCAGCCGCCCGGTAAAGCGGCGCGCATGCACCGGCGCGCGCAGTTTCGGCCACAGATGGCCGAGCGCGCCCACGTGATCCTCGTGCCCGTGGGTGATGAAGATGCCCTCGATCCGGTCGGCGCGTTCGGCCAACCAGTCCACCGCCGGCATGATCAGATCGACCCCCGGGGTGGTGTCCATGTCGGGGAAGGTCACGCCAAGATCGACGACGATGAGCCGCTCGCGGTCCTCGGGCCCGTAGCCGTAGACGTAGCAGTTCATGCCGATCTCGCCCGCGCCGCCGAGGGGCAGATAGATCAGCCGCTGTTTGGTCATGCGTTTTCCAGTTCCATGTTGTAGCGATGGATGAGCACCAGACCATGCATGGTCAGGTCGTCCTCCACCGAGTCGAAGACGGTCGTGCCCTGATCGAACAGGGGGGCGAGCCCCCCGGTGGCGATAACCTTCATCGGGCGGTCGCGTTCCTGCCGGATCTGCCGCACGATGCCCTCGACCAGGCCGATATAGCCCCAATACACGCCCGACTGCATGCAGGCCACCGTATTCGTGCCGATCACATGGTCGGGCCGGGTGATGTCGACATGGGGCAGTGCGGCGGCCGCGGCATGCAGCGCCTCCAGCGACAGGTTGACGCCCGGCGCGATCACGCCGCCGATATAGGCGCCGTCGCTGTCCACCACGTCGAAGGTGGTGGCGGTGCCGAAATCGACCACGATCAGGTTGCCGCCATGCCGGTCGAAGGCGCTGGCGGTGTTGACCAGCCGGTCCGGGCCCACCGTGGTGCCCTGATCCACCCGCGGCGGATGCGGCAGCGCGCATTCCGGCTTGCCCACCACGCGCGGGCGGCAGTCGAAATAGCGGTTGCACAGGACGCGCAGGTTGAACACCACCCGCGGCACGGTGGACGAGATGATCGCCTCGGATACGTTCAGTTCCAGCCGGTTGAGCCCGATCAGCGACGACAGCCAGACGAAATATTCATCCGCCGTGCGCCGGTGGTCGGTGGCGATCCGCCAGGTGGCCAGAAACCGGCTGCCGTCCCAGATGGAAAACACCGTGTTCGTATTGCCGCAGTCGATCGCCAGAAGCATGTGCCCCCCTTCCCCCGGTCAGAAAAAGACCTCGGCCGCCGGGATGGTGTCCACCCCCGCGGCGGTGCGCAGGATCAGCGCCCCCTGCGCGTCGATACCCTCGAAGATGCCCTGCCGCTCGGCCGTGCCGGTGCGGGCGCGGATCGGTTCCCCCAGGCGCGCGGCATGGGCCAGCCATTCGGCGCGCAGGGGCGCGAAGCCTTCGGTTTCCAGCCGGGCCTGCCAGCGGGCAAGGGCGGGGGCGAGCGCGTCCAGCAATGCCTCGGGCGCGATGCGCAACCCGGTTTCCTCCAGCACCGAAACGGGGCGCAAGGCACCGGGTTCGACGGCGCCGGGGTCGGGGGCGGCGATCAGGTTGACGCCGATGCCGATGGCCAGATGCGCGACCCCGCGCCCCTGCCCCACGCTTTCCAGCAGGATCCCGGCCATCTTGCCGCCGTTCAGCAGCACATCGTTGGGCCATTTCAGCGCAAAGACCTGCGGCAGCCCGGTCAGCCCCGCCAGCGCCTCGCGCAGCGCCAATGCCACGGCAAAGCTCAGCAGCGCGACCCGGTCGGGCGGGCCTTCGGGATGCAGCAGCAGGGTGGCGTGGAAATTGCCGCGCGGGCTGACCCAGGGGCGCCCGCGCCGGCCGCGGCCCCCGGTCTGGAACCCGGCAAGGATCCAGCAGGGGCCCGCGCCCGAGGCCGCCAGACGCGCGGCCTCGGCATTGGTGCTGTCGACCTCGGCCAGCAGGCGCCGGCCGATGCCTTCGGGCCAGGGGTCAGCGGACAAGCGCGTCGGCCGCCAGCGCGGCGAGCGGTTCGATCCCGAAGAGGTTGACCACCCCCACCAGCATCACCAGGGCCGATACCATCAGCATCGCCCATTGCACCGGCACCATCGGCGCCTCGACCGCGCCCTCCTTGCCGAAATACATCAGATAGACGATGCGGATGTAATAGAACGCCCCGATGACCGACGACACCACCCCGGCCACGGCCAGCCACGCCATCCCCGCATCCACCGCCGCCATCAGCACGGCATATTTGGCGAAGAACCCGAGGAAGGGCGGCACGCCGGCAAGGCTGAACATCAGCACCAGCACCGCCAGCGCCTTGGTGGGTTCGTTGCGGTGGAACTGGCCGAGGCTCACGATGTCGGCCACGGGCCGGCCGTCGCGTTCCATCGACAGGATGAAGGCGAAGGTGCCCACGTTCATGGCGACATAGATCACCATGTAGAGCAGCATCGACTGCACCCCCGCCGCGGTGCCCGCGGCAAGGCCCACCAGCGCAAAGCCCATATGCGCGATCGAGGAATAGGCCATCAGGCGCTTGATGTCGCGCTGCCCGATGGCGGCGATGGCGCCGACGAACATCGACACCACGGCCAGCGCCGCGATCACCTGGCTCCAGTCGCCGGGGATCGCGCCGAAGGCGTCGAAGGCCAGCCGCGCGATCAGCGCCATCGCCGCCACCTTGGGCGCGGTGGCGAAGAAGGCCGTGACCGGCGTGGGCGAGCCTTCGTAGACATCCGGCGTCCACATGTGGAAGGGCGCGGCAGAGATCTTGAACGCCAGCCCCGCCAGCATGAACACCAGCCCGAACAGAAGGCCGAGCGGCACGCCCTCGCCCACGACCGACAGGATGCCGGTGAACAGCGTCGTGCCCGCATAGCCATAGGTCAGCGAGGCGCCATAGAGCAGCAGGCCCGAGGACAGCGAGCCGAGCACGAAATACTTCAGCCCCGCCTCGCTCGACCGCGCGCTGTCGCGCCGCAGCGCCGCCACGATGTAGAGCGCGAGCGATTGCAGCTCCAGCCCCAGATAGAGCGACATCAGATCGCCCGCCGAGACCATGAGCATCATCCCCACCACCGCCAGCGCGACCAGCAGCGGAAACTCGAACCGCCCCAGACCCCGGCGGATCAGGTAGTCCTTGCTCATCACCAGCACCGCGGCGGCAGAGATCAGCACCGCCACCTTGGCGAAGCGCGCGAAGGCGTCATCGACGAACATGCCGCCGAAGGCGGTGCGCGCCCCCGGTTCGGCCGCGCCGATCCAGAAGGCCAGCACCAGGAACAGCCCCGCGGTGCCCCAGATCAGCGCGGGCGTCAGCGCGTCGCGCCCGGTATAGACGGCCACCAGCAGCGCCACCATCGCATAGAGGGCAAGCACGAACTCCGGCAGGATGATCGAGAAATCGGCGGCGGTCATCGCGGCCTCTCCTTAGTGCATGGCCAGCCGGTTGCCCGCATCTGCGGGCACCGCGGCCTGGTAGTCGGTGACGAGCGCGCTGACCGAGGGGCCGATGATATCGGTCACGAGGCTCGGGTAAACGCCCAGAAGCAGGGTCATCGCGACCAGCGGCGCAAAGATCGCCCGTTCGCGCGCGGTCATGTCGGTGATGGTGCGCAGGCTTTCCTTGATCAGGTCGCCGAACACCACCCGGCGGTAAAGCCAGAGCGCATAGGACGCCGACAGGATCACCCCGGTCGCGGCGACAAGGGCCACCCAGGTGTTGACCTGGAACACGCCCATGATCGTCAGGAATTCGCCGATGAACCCACTGGTCCCCGGCAGGCCCACGTTCGCCATGGTGAACAGCATGAAGATCAGCGCATAGGCGGGCATGCGGTTCACCAGCCCGCCATAGGCGTCGATGTCGCGCGTGTGCATCCGGTCGTAAATCACGCCGACGCAGAGGAACAGCGCACCGGACACGAAGCCGTGGCTGAGCATCTGGAAGATCGCGCCGTCGATGCCCTGCTGGTTCGCCGCAAAGATCCCCATCGTCACATAGCCCATATGGGCGACGGACGAATAGGCGATCAGCTTTTTCATGTCGCTCTGCGCCAGCGCGACCAGCGAGGTATAGACGATGGCGATCGCCGACAGCCACAGCACCAGCGGCGCCAGCAGGTCGGAGGCGACGGGGAACATCGGCAGGCTGAAGCGCAGGAAGCCATAGCCCCCCATCTTCAGCAGGATCGCCGCCAGCACCACCGACCCGGCGGTCGGCGCCTGCACGTGCGCGTCGGGCAGCCAAGTGTGCACCGGCCACATCGGCATCTTCACCGCGAAGCTGGCAAAGAACGCCAGCCACAGCAGCGTCTGCACCCCCCCGGCGATCTGCCAGCCCATCAGGCTGATCGGGCCCGCGTCGAACTGGTGGTTCAGCAGCGCCACGATGTCGGTGGTGCCCGCCTGCACATACATGGCGATCATCGCCACCAGCATCAGCACCGAGCCGAGGAAGGTATAAAGGAAGAACTTGAACGCCGCATAGATGCGGTCCTTGCCGCCCCAGATGCCGATGATCAGGAACATCGGGATCAGCCCGGCCTCGAAGAAGAGGTAGAAGAGCACCAGATCCAGCGCCACGAACACGCCGATCATCAGCGTTTCCAGCACCAGGAAGGCGATCATGTATTCCTTGACCCGCGTTTCCACGTTCCAGCAGGCGGCGATGGTCAGCGGCATCAGGAAGGTGGTCAGCATCACGAACAGGACCGAGATCCCGTCCACCCCCAGCTTGTAGCGCAGGCCGAAGATCCATTCCCGGTCCTCGACGAACTGAAAGCCCGTGTCGGCGGGGTCGAAGCCCGCCAGCAGGAACAGCGACACCACGAAGGTCGCCGTGGTCGCCAGCAGCGCCAGCCACTTGGCGTTGCGCTGCGCCGCCGCGTCGTCGCCGCGCAGGAACAGCGCCAGGATCAGCGCCGCGACCAGCGGGATGAAGGTGATGATCGAAAGAAGGTTTGCCATGATCTACGCCCTCACTGCCCGCTTGCCAGCGTCATCCAGGTGACGAGGACGACGATCCCCAACACCATCGCGAAGGCATAATGGAACACATAGCCCGACTGCGCCCGCCCCGCGAGCCGCGTGAGGAAGGGCACGATGCCCAACGCCAGCCCGTTGATGCCGCCGTCGATCACATTGCCGTCGCCCCGCCGCCACAGGAACCCGCCGAGCCATTTCGCCGGACGCACGAAGATCCAGTCGTAAAGCTCGTCGAAATACCACTTGTTGAGCAGGAAGAGGTAAAGCGGCCGTTGCGCCGCCGCCAGCCTGCCGGGCAGGTCGGGACGGCGGATGTACATCTGGATCGCCAGCAGAAGGCCGACCAGCATCGCGATGAAGGGCGAGACCTTGACCCAGACCGGCACGTAATGCGCATCGTGCAGCACGTGGTTGTCGGGATGCATGAAGATCGCGCCTTTCGGGGCCACCGGGCCATGGGCCGCCGCTGCGGCATGGCCGCCTTCGGCCGCGCCTTCCCCGGTCTGGCCCGCGTCATGGGACACCGCGGCCTCCATCCCGAACCAGTTGCGCACCGCTTCTTCCTTGCCGAAGAACACGTTGTACCACAGCATCCCCGAGAACACCGCGCCAAGCGCCAGCACGCCGAGCGGGATCAGCATCACCGCGGGGCTTTCGTGCGGCTCGTGGTGGTGGTCGTCATGCCCATGCGCATCATGCCCATGATGCCCGTGCCCATGCGCCCGGCTTTCGCCGAAGAAGGTCATGAACATCAGCCGCCAGGAATAGAACGAGGTCATCCCCGCCGCGATCACCAGCAGCCAGAAGGCGTAGGAGGACCCGACATAGGCGCTCTCGATCACCGCGTCCTTGGACAGGAAGCCGGCGAAACCGAAATGCGTCAGCGGGATGCCCACGCCGGTGATGGCCAGCGTGCCGATCATCATCGCCCAGAAGGTATAGGGGATCTTCTTGCGCAGCCCGCCGAAGTTCCGCAGGTCCTGTTCGTGATGCGTGGCATGGATGACGGACCCCGCGCCAAGGAACAGCATCGCCTTGAAGAACGCATGCGTGAACAGGTGGAACATGGCGACCGAATAGACGCCCACGCCCGCGGCCACGAACATGTAGCCAAGCTGCGAACAGGTCGAATAGGCGATCACGCGCTTGATGTCGTTCTGCACCAGACCCACGGTCGCGGCAAAGAACGCCGTCGTCGCGCCGATCACCACGATGAAGGCGGTGGCGGCATCGGCATATTCATAGATCGGCGACATGCGGCAGACGAGGAACACCCCCGCCGTCACCATCGTCGCGGCGTGGATCAGCGCCGACACCGGGGTCGGGCCTTCCATCGCGTCGGGCAACCAGGTGTGCAGGAACAGCTGCGCCGACTTGCCCATCGCGCCGATGAACAGCAGCACGCCCACCACCTCGATCGCGTTCCAGTCGCGCCACAGGAACTGCAACTGCGTTTGCGCCAGTTCCGGCGCGGCGGCGAAGATCGCGTCGAAGCGCACCGAATCCGTCAGGAAGTAAAGCGCCGCGATGCCGAGAAGGAAGCCGAAGTCGCCCACCCGGTTGACGATGAACGCCTTGATCGCCGCCGCCGAGGCCGAAGGCTTGCGGTAGTAGAACCCGATCAGCAGGTAGGACGCGACCCCCACCCCTTCCCAGCCGAAGAACATCTGGATCAGGTTGTCGGCCGTCACCAGCATCAGCATGGCGAAGGTGAAGAACGACAGATAGGCGAAGAAGCGGGCCTTGTAATGCTCGCCCTCCTTCCAGTTGTCGTCATGCGCCATGTAGCCGAAGGAATAGAGGTGGACGAGCGCCGAGACCGAGTTCACCACCACCAGCATGATCGCCGTCAGCCGGTCGAGCCGGATCGCCCATTCCGCGCCGAGGCTGCCCGACTCGATCCAGCGCAGGATCTGCACCGTCTCGGTATCCTGCCCGAGGGTCAGGAACACCACCCAGGACAGCGCCGCGGCGAGGAACACGAGCCCGGTGGTGATCACCTGCCCCGCCCGCTCGCCGATGAAGCGCCAGCCGAAACCGCAGATCAGCGCGCCCACCAGCGGCGCGAAGAGGATGATCGACGTCATGATCTCAGCCCTTCATCACGTTGACGTCTTCGACGTCGATGGTGCCGCGGTTGCGGAAGAAGACCACCAGGATCGCAAGGCCGATGGCGGCCTCTGCCGCGGCCACGGTCAGCACGAACATGGTGAAGATCTGCCCCACCAGATCGCCCAGATGCGACGAGAAGGCGACGAGGTTGATGTTGACCGCCAGCAGCATCAGCTCGATCGACATCAGGATCACGATCACGTTCTTCCGGTTCAGGAAGATGCCGAAGATCCCGATGACGAACAGCGCCGCCGCCACCGTCAGGTAATGTTCCAGTCCAACTGTCACCATCGTCGTTCCCTCCGGGACTTGTCCGCCCGTTTCGTTCCGTGATCCGCCGCCGCCGCGCGCCGCGGCAGGACGGTCCTATTTCTTGCGCCGCTGCGCGCGGATGCCGGCCCGGACCGCCACGGCGACAGCGACGCCGACCGCGATCCGGCCCACGGTATCCATCAGAGACCCTGCCCGGGCTTCACGTCCTTCAGTTCCAGCGTCACGGCCGGGTCGCGCCACATCTGCGTCAGCACGTCCTGCCGCTTCACGTTCTTGCGGTGGCGCAGCGTCAGCGCGATGGCGCCGATCATCGCGACCAGCAGCACCAGCCCCGCGACCTGGAACAGAAGGATGTAACGGTCGTAAAGCAGCAGGCCGATGGCGCGGGTGTTTTCTACCTGCGCCGGATCGGGCGCCACCGCCTGGCGCAGCCCCATCGCCCCGTCCGCCTGCGTCCATGCGCCGAAGGCCAGCGCGAACTGCATCACCAGCACCACGCCGATCAGCAGCGCCAGCGGCATGTGGCGGGCCATTTCGCCCTTCAGCGCGGCGAAATCGACGTCCAGCATCATGACGACGAACAGGAACAGCACCGCCACCGCGCCGACATAGACGATGACCAGCAGCATCGCCACGAATTCGGCCCCCAGAAGCACGAACAGCCCCGCCGAGGAAAAGAACGCCAGGATCAGCCACAGCACCGAATGCACCGGGTTGCGCGCCACGGTCACGAGGAATCCGGCCATCACCGTGACGATGGCGAAGGCGTAGAAGGCAAGATCGGCCACGGTCATTTGCTGTCCTCCTCGGTCTCGCCGAACACGGTCTGCGCGATTTCCAGCGCCTTCTGCATCGCCGGCAGGCCGCCGAACATGCTCATCTGATAGATCACCTCGGCGATCTCGCGCTTGGATGCCCCGGCCTCCAGCGCGTGGCGCACACAGAGCTTCAGCTGCGGTTCCGCCTGCGCGCCCAGTACGGTCAGCGCCGCGATGGTCACAAGCATGCGCGTCTTGGCGTCCAGCCCCTCGCGGTTGAAGGTCTTGCCGAAGGCCATCTCCATGAAGTCCTTGGACATCGTGGGGATGAGATCCTCGAACCCCTTGACGCGGAAATTCTCCAGCGCCGGGTTGAGGGTGCGCGCCATCTGCTGGCTCTGTTCCAGCATGGTCTGGACCATTTTCTGCCAGGCTTCGTTCATCTGTAGGGCGCGTCCAGTTCGAGGTTGCGGGCGATCTCTGCCTCCCACCGGGCCCCGTTTTCCAGAAGCTTTTCCTTGGTGTAGAAAAGTTCCTCGCGGGTTTCGGTGGAAAACTCGAAGTTCGGGCCTTCGACGATGGCGTCCACCGGGCAGGCTTCCTGACAGAAGCCGCAGTAGATGCATTTCGTCATGTCGATGTCGTAGCGCGTGGTGCGGCGGCTGCCGTCGTCGCGCGGCTCTGCGTCGATGGTGATCGCCTGCGCGGGGCAGACCGCCTCGCACAGCTTGCAGGCGATGCAGCGTTCCTCGCCGTTGGGATAGCGGCGCAGCGCATGTTCGCCCCGGAACCGGGGCGACAGCGGGCCCTTTTCATGCGGATAGTTCAGCGTTTCCTTGGGCGCGAAGAAGTATTTCATCCCCAGGCCGAAGCCCTTGATGAAATCCACCAGCAGGAAATACTTGACCGCGCGGGTTACGTCGATGCCCATCATCAGCCCCCAATCGTCCAGCGTGCCCACGCGCCGCCGAGCACTTCGAATTTCGCCAGGAACGCCACGATCACCACCCAGGCCAGCGACAGCGGCAGGAACACCTTCCAGCCGATCCGCATCAGCTGGTCATAGCGATAGCGCGGCACGATCGCCTTCACCATGGCGAACAGGAAGAAGAAGAACGCCATCTTGCCGACCATCCACAGCGCGCCGTCGGGCAGGCCCGGGATCGGCGACAGCCAGCCGCCGAGGAACAGCAGGCTCATCAGCGCGCACATCAGGAAGATGGCGATATATTCGCCGGCCATGAACAGCAGATAGGGCGTCGAGGAATATTCGACCATGAAACCCGCCACCAGTTCCGATTCCGCCTCCGGAAGGTCGAACGGGGGCCGGTTGGTTTCCGCCAGCGCCGAGATGAAGAACAGCACGAACATCGGCAGATGCGGCAACCAGTACCAGTTGAACAGGCCCAGATCGCCCCGCTGCGCCTCGACCACCGCCGAAAGGTTCAGCGAGCCGGTGGAGATCACGATGCCGATGATGATGAGGCCGAGCGAGACCTCGTAGGAAATCATCTGCGCGGCGGACCGCAGCGAGCCGAGGAACGGGTATTTGGAGTTCGAGGCCCACCCGCCCATGATCACGCCGTAAACCTCCAGCGAGGAGACGGCAAAGACGAAGAGGATCGCCACGTTGATGTCGGCCAGCACCCAACCGTCGCTGAACGGGATCACCGCCCAGGCGAGGATCGCCAGCACGAAGGACAGCATCGGCGCAAGGAAGAACACCGGCCGGTCGGCCCCCGCGGGCACGACGATTTCCTTCACCACATATTTCAGCGCATCGGCAAAGGTTTGCAGCAGACCCCAGGGTCCCACCACGTTCGGGCCGCGCCGCATCTGCACCGCCGCCCAGATCTTCCGGTCGCCGTAGACCAGGAAGATGAGCGAGATCATCACGAAGCCGACGACCGCAAGGCTCTGCACCGCGATCAGCAGCGCGATCCCCGCCCCGGTTTGAAGAAACTCAGCCATTTTGCCTCACATCCCTCAGTCTTTTCGCCGGCCTCAGACCGTCGGTATGCCCCGTTCGCCACAGTCGCGGACCGTCACCTCGGCGTCGATCGTCGCCACCCCGCGGGGCAGCGCGGGCGAGATGGTGTAAACCGCATCCGCGCGGGCGATGGAACCCTCTTGTGCAATATTCGTCCTGACGTGGCGCGCAAACCCGAAACCCCGGATCAGCGCATATTGTGCCGCGGCGCAGGCCGCATAGTCGGTCAACTGGCGCTGGCCGCCGGCATGGCGCATGGCGACGCGGAAGTTCACCAGATCGCCTTCCAGAAGCCGCGTCTCGATCCCCAGATAGGCGGGCGGCAGCGCGGCCTCGCGCCCCACCTGCGCGCCGTCCGCGCAGGCGGCCAGCCCCGACAGGGGGGCCAAGGCAAGGGCGATGGCACGCGCCATCCGCATCACTCCGCCGCCAGCGGCGCGCGGGCGCGCGCGGCGGCCTGGGCCGACAGTTCCGCCATCAGCGCCGAGGCGCGGGCGATCGGGTTGGTCAGGTAGAAATCCGCAATCGCGTTGCGGAAGCTGGCCTGCCCCGGCGCCTGCACCGGCAGCGGCTGCCAGCCGTTGTCGGCCACCACGTCGATATCGCCCAGATGCGGATGCGCCGCGATCAGCGCGCGCCGCAATTCGGCGAGGCTGTTCCACGGCTGCACCGCGCCCAGTTCCGCCGACAGCGCCCGCAGGATCGCCCAGTTTTCCTTCGCCTCGCCCGGCGCGAAACCGGCGCGCAGCGCCAGTTGCGGGCGGCCCTCGGTGTTCACGAACAGGCCGTTTTCCTCGGTATAGGCGGCGGCGGGCAGGATGATGTCGGCCCGGTGCGCGCCGCGGTCGCCGTGGCTGCCCTGATAGATCACCAGCGGGCCCGCGCCGATCTCCACCTCATCCGCGCCGAGGTTGTAGATGACTTCGGCCCCGTCGATGGCCGCCGTCAGCCCGCCTTCGGTCACGGCCCCCACATCCATCGCGCCGACGCGCCCGGCGGCGGTGTGCAGCACCAGGAGCTTGCAGTCGCCCAGTTCGCAGATGCGCATCGCATGGGCCAGAACCGCCTCGCCATCCGCCTCGCGGATCGCGCCCTGGCCGACGATGACGATGCCGGGGGTGCCTTCCTTGTTGGCCAGATCGTCCTTCAGCAGGTTCACCAGCGTGTCGCGGCCGGCGCCGAGGTGGTGGTAGTCATAGGTCAGATCCGCCGCCTGCCCGACCAGCGCGATGTCCGCGCCCTTGAGCCACGCCTTGCGGATGCGCGCGTTCAGCACCGGGGCCTCGTCGCGCGGGTTGGTGCCGATCAGCAGGATGCGCTTGGCGCTGTCGATATCCTCGATCCGGGCATTGCCGACATAGGCGGAACGGTTGCCGATGGGCAGCCGCGCGCCGTCGGTGCGGCATTCGACGCGGCCCCCCTGCCCCTCGACCAGCTGTTTCAGCGCGAAGGCCGCCTCGACCGGCGCCAGATCGCCCACCAGCCCCGCGACCTTGCGGCCCTTCATCGCGGCGGCGGCCGCCGCCAGTGCCTCGGGCCAGGTCGCCTTCCGCAACCGGCCGTTTTCGCGGATATAGGGCATGTCCAGCCGCTGGCGGCGCAGCCCGTCCCAGATGAAGCGGGTCTTGTCGGAAATCCATTCCTCGTTCACGCCGTCATGGTTGCGCGGCAGGATGCGCATGACTTCGCGCCCCTTGGTATCCACGCGGATCGACGACCCGAGCGCATCCATCACATCCACGGTCTCGGTCTTGGTCAGTTCCCACGGGCGGGCGGTGAAGGCATAGGGTTTCGAGGTCAGCGCGCCGACCGGGCACAGGTCGATGATGTTGCCCTGAAGGTTGCTGTCCAGCGTGGTGTTCAGATAGCTGGTGATCTCGCTGTCCTCGCCCCGGCCGGTCTGGCCCATCTGGGTGATGCCCGCCACCTCGGTGGTGAAGCGGACGCAGCGGGTGCAGGAAATGCAGCGCGTCATCGTCGTGGCGACCAGCGGGCCGAGGTTCAGGTCCTCGTTCGCCCGCTTGGGTTCGCGGTAGCGGCTGAAATCGACGCCATAGGCCATCGCCTGGTCCTGCAGATCGCATTCGCCGCCCTGGTCGCAGATCGGGCAATCCAGCGGATGGTTGATCAGCAGGAATTCCATCACCCCTTCGCGGGCCTTCTTGACCATGGGGGAATTGGTCTTGACCACCGGCGGCTCGCCGTTGGGGCCGGGGCGCAGGTCGCGCACCTGCATGGCGCAGCTTGCCGCGGGCTTCGGCGGGCCGCCCACGACTTCGACAAGGCACATCCGGCAGTTGCCCGCGATCGACAGACGCTCGTGATAGCAAAAGCGCGGGATCTCGATCCCCGCGACCTCGGCCGCCTGGATGATCGTCATCGCGGCATCCACCTCGACCTCGATCCCGTCGATGATGATTTTCTTGAGGTTGGACATTGCCTTACTCCGCCGTCGGGGCGCCCGGGCGCCCGCCAATCATTCCCACGCGCATCCCTGCATCCTCAGCCACGGCACCGCGCCTCGAACACCAGTTCGTCCCCGGCCACGCGCCAGGCCCAGTCCCCCGTCGCGGGGTCGAGCGTCCAGTCCGCGGTCGAGTTGCCGGTTTCCGTCAGGCAGTGGCGCGTCACCGGATAGCGCACGCTTTCCCGCACCTCGGCCAGTCCTGCCCCCGCCGCCTTGACCGAAATCAAGAGAGTGCCGTCATCGGCCGCCTTGAGGTCGGCGCGATAGGGCAACCCCGCCTCCGCCGCCGCCCGCCGTTCGCGCGCGCAACCGGAAAGCGCAAGCGCCACCATGGTCAGGATCAGAACCGGAAGGGTGCGGGTCATCGGGGTCACTCCGCCGCCATCGCGCCCGTGCGGCCGGTCTTGCGGGCCTTGATGCGGTCCTCGATTTCCTCGCGGAACTGCCGGATCAGGCCCTGCACCGGCCAGGCCGCCGCATCGCCGAGCGCGCAGATCGTATGGCCCTCGACCTGTTTGGACACGTCGAAGAGCATGTCGATCTCTTCGATCTCGGCCTCGCCGCGCACGAGCCGGTCCATCACCCGCATCATCCAGCCGGTACCTTCGCGGCAGGGCGTGCACTGGCCGCAGCTTTCGTGCTTGTAGAATTTCGACAGCCGCCAGATCGCCTTGATGATGTCGGTGGACTGGTCCATCACGATCACCGCCGCCGTGCCGAGACCGGACCGCTGTTCGCGCAGCCAGTCGAAATCCATGATCGCGTCGTCGCATTGTTCGGCGCGCAGCAACGGCACCGAAGACCCGCCCGGGATCACCGCCTTGAGGTTCTTCCAGCCGCCCCGCACGCCGCCGCAATGGCGTTCCAGCAGTTCCTTGAGCGGGATCGACATCGCCTCCTCGACGACGCAGGGGTTGTTCACATGGCCCGAAATACCGAAGAGCTTGGTGCCGGCGTTGTTCGGGCGGCCGAAGCTGGCGAACCATTCCGGGCCGCGGCGCAGGATGGTGGGGGTGACGGCGATGGATTCGACGTTGTTGACCGTGGTCGGGCAGCCGTATAGGCCCGCGCCCGCCGGGAACGGCGGCTTCATCCGCGGCATGCCCTTCTTGCCTTCGAGGCTTTCCAGTAGCGCGGTTTCCTCGCCGCAGATATAGGCGCCCGCGCCGTGGTGCAGGTAGAGGTCGAAATCCCAGCCCGACCCGGCGGCGTTGCGGCCCAGAAGGCCCGCGTCATAGCATTCGTCCACCGCGGCCTGAAGCGCCTCGCGTTCGCGGATATATTCGCCGCGCAGGTAGATGTAGCAGGTGTTCGCCCCCATGGCGAAACTGGCGATCAGCGCCCCCTCGATCAGCGTATGGGGATCATGGCGCATGATCTCCCGGTCCTTGCAGGTGCCGGGTTCGGATTCGTCGGCGTTGATCACCAGATAGCTGGGCCGGCCGTCCGACTGTTTGGGCATGAAGGACCACTTGAGCCCGGTGGGGAAGCCCGCGCCGCCCCGGCCGCGCAGCCCGCTGGCCTTGACCTGTTCGACGATCTTGTCGCGCCCGCGCGCGATGATCTCGGCGGTGCCGTCCCAGTGGCCGCGCTTGCGCGCCCCCGCCAGGCTGCGGTCATGCATCCCGTAGAGGTTGGTAAAGATACGGTCCTGATCCTTCAGCATCCGCTTTCCCTCAGTTTTCCCGGCGTTTGCGCCACAGCCGCCATGTCACCGCCAGCGCCCAGACATAGGCCGCCACCGCGGCAAGGTCGATGAGAAAGGCATAGCGCCCCGCCCATCCGTGTTGCCGGCCGATCTCGCCCAGCAAGAGCCACGCCACCGTTGCCACCGCGATCACGATCGCCACCAGCCGCCCCTGTCGGGCGAAGTCGGTGGCGGCGTTGCGATCTGGCTGCGGCGCGGGTTTCATGGCATGCGCTCAGTAATCGTTGGTCTTGGCGCGGCGGAGGAATTCCTCCATCCCCACCTCGCCGATGAGCTTCGCCTGCGCCACCCATCTGTCGCGCGTGACGCGGCCCCGGAAGCCCTTGAGGTTGCCGTCCATCCAGGCGACTTCCTCGGGGCCCCAGGCGGCGATCTGGTCGAAGTGGAAGATGCCCAGTTCGTGGCAGAGCTTTTCCAGCACCGGGCCGATGCCCTCGATCTTCTGCAGATCGTCCGCCGCGCCGCCGCGCGCCTCGGTCAGGCCGACGGGCTTCACGCCCGCATCCGCCACCGGCGCGGGGTCGTGGACGGGCTGGCCGGGGGCGGCGGTGCCGGTGCCTTCGGGCATGGGCACGTCGACCTCGGGCTTGCCCTTGGCCAGCGCCTCGGCCCGTTCGGGCGCGATGCCTGCCGCGGCAGGGGCCGGTTCGGCGGCGGCCGCGGGGGCCTCGGGTTCGGGCTTGCGGCGCCAGGACACGATCAGCGGCACTTCGGTGCCGTCGATGCGCCTGATGCCGTCGCCCACATCCACCGCCCGCTGCGCCGAGGCGTTGTATTGCCGCCGGCCGGATTCGAAGTCCTTGAGGCTGGTCAGACCCGACAGCGGTTCGGACGCATAGCGCCCGTTCTGCGGCCCCGGCACCGGGGTCTTGCCCGCCGCCAGTTCGTCCAGCAGCCGTTCCAGCCGTTCGGCGTTCAGATCCTCGTAATAATCCTTGCCGATCTGGGCCATCGGCGCGTTGGTGCAGGCGCCGAGGCATTCGACTTCTTCCCAGCTGAACCGCCCGTCCGCCGACAGCTGGTGCGCCTTGGGCGCGATCTTCGCCTTGCAGACGGCGATCAGGTCCTCGGCCCCGCAGATCATGCAGCTGGTGGTGCCGCAGATCTGGATATGCGCAACGGATCCAACGGGTTGCAGCTGGAACATGAAGTAGAAGGTGGCGACCTCGAGCGCGCGGATATAGGGCATCCCCAGCAATCCGGCGACATGTTCGATCGCCGGGCGGGTCAGCCAGCCTTCCTGTTCCTGCGCGCGCCACAAAAGCGGGATGATCGCGCTGGCCTGACGGCCCTCGGGGTATTTGGTGATCTGCGCCTCGGCCCAGGCCTGGTTGGCCGGGGTGAAGGCAAAGCTTGCGGGCTGTTGGGCGTGCAGGCGGCGAAGCATCAGTTGCACCCTTCGGTCTTGAGCCGCAGGGTGCCGCCCTCGATTTCCGCCCGGCCGTCGCCCAGAAGGGCCGACACGGCCTCGGCCGCCTGCGCCTCGTCGAGGCCCGCGGCGGCGAGGATCTGGGCGTTGTTGTCGGCGCGCACCTCGCAGCCGGCGGCGGCGATGGCGGCGACCAGCGCCTGCGTCTGTTCGGGCGTCACATCGGCCCGGGCGGGTGCCAGCGCGGGCACCGCAAGGATCACGGCCAGAACGAGGGTACGGGGGGCGAGGGTGCGGATCATGTCCAGTCTCCTGTCGCGCGCCACCGGGGGCGCCGCGCTCGCTAGGGGTGCAGGGGCCCGGCGGGGGGCCCTGCCCAGATCAGTGGGGTGCCGGGGGCCGCTATGCAATATCAACGGTCGATCTCCCCGAACACCACGTCCATCGTGGCGATGATCGCCGCCACATCGGCCAGCAGATGGCCGCGCGACAGATGGTCCATCGCCTGAAGGTGCGGATAGCCCGGCGCGCGGATCTTGGCGCGGTAGGGCCGGTTGGTGCCGTCGGCCACCAGATAGACGCCGAATTCGCCCTTGGGCGCCTCGACCGCGGCATAGACCTCGCCCGACGGCACATGGAAGCCCTCGGTGTAAAGCTTGAAGTGATGGATCAGCGCCTCCATCGACCGCTTCATCTCGCCCCGTTTAGGCGGCGAGATCTTGCCGCGCGTCAGCACGTCGGTCTGCGCCGCGGGCTCGCGCAGCTTGGCGATGGCCTGGCGGATGATCCTGGTCGACTCGCGCATTTCCGCCATCCGGCAGAGGTAGCGGTCGAAACAGTCGCCGTTCTTGCCCACCGGGATCTGGAAGTCGAACTCGTCATAGCATTCGTAGGGCTGCGCGCGCCGCAGGTCCCAAGCAAGGCCCGACCCGCGCGCCATCACGCCGGAAAAGGCCCAGTCCATCACCTCTTGTTCCGACACGATGGCGATATCGACGGTGCGCTGCTTGAAGATGCGGTTTTCCGTCAGCAGGCCGTCGATGTCGTCCACCAGTTTCGGGAACTTCTCGGCCCAGGCGTCGATGTCGTCCAGCAGGTCGGGCGGCAGGTCCTGGTGCACGCCGCCGGGCCGGAAATAGGCCGAGTGCAGCCGCGCCCCGCAGGCGCGTTCGTAGAACACCATCAGTTCCTCGCGCGCGACGAAACCCCACAGCGGCGGCGTCAGCGCGCCCACGTCCATCGCCCCGGTGGTGATGTTCAGCAGGTGGTTCAGGATCCGCCCGATTTCGGAATAGAGCACCCGGATCAGCTGCGCCCGCCGCGGCACCTCGGTCCCGGTCAGCCGTTCGATGGCCAAGCACCAGGCATGTTCCTGGTTCATCGGCGCCACATAGTCCAGCCGGTCGAAATAGGGCAGGTTCTGCAGATAGGTGCGGCTTTCCATCAGCTTCTCGGTGCCGCGGTGCAGCAGGCCGATATGCGGGTCGGCGCGTTCCACGATCTCGCCGTCAAGCTCCAGCACCAGACGCAGCACGCCATGCGCCGCCGGGTGCTGCGGCCCGAAGTTGAGGTTGAAGTTGCGGATCTTCTGCTCGCCCGTCAGAGCATCGTCGAAATTGCCGTCCATCATGCTGCTCCGATCCCGGAATTTTCGTGCCAGCGCGCGGGCAGGTCGCCGAACGCGCGGGCCACATGGTCGTATTGCGGCGCAAGCCGCGCGCGCGCCAGCGCCAGCCGCGCGCCGGTCAGATCCCCGGCGCCGGGGCTGGCGTGCACGCGCTGGTCATAGCGGCCGGGCCGCACGGCGATGCCCAGAAAGGCGCAAAGCCGCGCCACGCCCGCATCGCTGAACAGGGTTTCGTAAAACCCCGTCCACAGGTTCGCCGGACGGATTGCCCGGCCCAGCTTGGCCAGAACGGCGGCGTAATCGCCCCGCGCCGTGACCTCGGGGTGCCCGCCCGCGGCCCAGTCGTCGAACATCGCCAGCGCCTTGGCGCCCACATCCGCCTTCGCCACGCCCGTGCGCGCCGCGATCATGCGCAGATGCGACCAGAGCCGGTCCACCGGATCGCGCAGCAGGTAGACGAAGCGCGTGACCGGGGCGAGCCGTTCCATCCGCGTCAGCACGGCTTCGGGCAACAGCGCATAGGCCGGCGTCACATCGCCCACCAGCCGCCGCCCCCCTGCCCCTTCGGTCAGGAAGGCCAGATAGGCCGCGTCATCGGCCCCGCGGTCCAGCACCCCCAACCAGCGGTCGCAGGCCGCGACGCCGCGCAGGATGCCCGCGCGCCTGCCCTCGGGCGCCACCGACGCCTCGGCCGCCAGCCGCGCGCGCTTGGCCCGGATGCGTTTGGCCTCGCGCCCCAGCAACCCGGCCTCGGCCGTGTCGAAATAATGCAGTTCCTTCAGCGCCGGCATCGCGCAATCGGGATGATCGGCCAGATAGCGGTGCAGCCAGCTGGTGCCCGCCTTGGTCGCCCCGATTCCGAACATGACCGCCGGCCCGCCCATCTGCGCCCTACCGTTTCTCGTCGCCCGGAAGGATGTATTCCGCGCCCTCCCAGGGGCTCATGAAGTCGAACTGCCGGTATTCCTGCACCAGGTTCACGGGTTCGTAGACGACGCGCTTCTGCGCCTCGTCATAGCGGACCTCGGTATAGCCGGTGGTGGGGAAATCCTTGCGCAGCGGATGGCCGCGGAAACCGTAGTCGGTCAGGATCCGCCGCAGGTCGGGATGGCCGGAAAAGATGATGCCGAACATGTCGAACACCTCGCGCTCGAACCAGTTCGCGCTCGGATGCACGGACAGGATCGAGGGCACCATCTGGTCCACCTCCACCTCGGCCTTCACGCGGATGCGCTGGTTGCGGTACATCGACAGGAAATGCCAGACCACATCGAAACGCTTCTCGCGGTCGGGCCAGTCCACGGCGGTGATGTCCACCAGCGTGGCGAAGCGGCAGTTGAGGTCGCTGCGCAGGAATTCCACGAAGGGCAGGATGCGCTGCACCGGCACCGTGACGGTCAGTTCGCCGAAGGCGACCTGCGTTTCCACCACGTCGTCGGCCCGCTTGAGCGCGATCAGCGCGGCGAGTTCGTTCAGGGCTTCGCTCATCTTGGACCTCAGCGTACGAGGGTGCCGGTGCGGCGGATCTTCCGCTGCAATTGCAGGATACCGTAGAGCAGCGCCTCGGCCGTGGGCGGGCAGCCGGGGACATAGACATCCACCGGCACCACGCGGTCGCAGCCGCGCACGACCGAATAGCTGTAGTGATAATAGCCGCCGCCGTTGGCGCAGGACCCCATCGAGATCACATAGCGCGGTTCCGGCATCTGGTCGTAGACCTTGCGCAGCGCGGGGGCCATCTTGTTGGTCAGCGTGCCGGCGACGATCATCAGGTCCGACTGGCGCGGCGAGGCGCGCGGCGCGGTGCCGAAACGTTCCACGTCATAGCGCGGCATCGACACCTGGATCATCTCGACCGCGCAGCAGGCCAGCCCGAAGGTCATCCAGTGCAGGCTGCCGGTGCGCGCCCAGTTGATGATGTCCTCGGTCGAGGTCAGCAGGAAGCCCTTGTCCTGCAATTCGCGGTTCAGCGCCTGGGTGGCGACCTCGCGGTCGGGCCCGGCGGTGTTCGCCCCGGTGATCACTCCCATTCCAGCGCCCCCTTCTTCCATTCATAGGCAAAGCCGACCGTCAGCACCCCCAGGAACACCATCATCGACCAGAAGGCGACCATGCTGATTTCCCCGAAGGCCACCGCCCAGGGGAACAGGAACGCCACCTCGAGGTCGAAGATGATGAACAGGATCGAGACGAGGTAGAAGCGGACGTCGAACTTCATCCGCGCGTCGTCGAAGGCGTTGAAGCCGCATTCGTAGGCCGACACCTTTTCGGGGTCGGGGTTGCGCACCGCCAGCACCACCGCCGCCAGCACCAGCACGAGCCCGAGCGCGACGGCGATCGCCAGAAGGATGAGGATGGGAAGGTATTCTCTCAGCAGCGCGTCCAATGCTGGCTCCTTCGGCTACACATCGTCCGCGCCGGACGCGGATCATGACTGCGCCCCGTTTAGCGCGCCCCCCCCACCGGGTCAACCGACGCCCGGAAAGCCGGCAGGCGAAAAGGCCGGATTTCTTCCGGTGTTGCACCCCGGCGCGCAATTCGCCGCAACCGCCTGCGGATGCCGCGCCCGCCCGCGTTCCGGCAGAGGGACTCAGCCCCGCGGACGCGCAGGCGGCCGCCCGGCGGCGGCGTTCCGGGACAGGCGGCGCGCGAGGGCCCCGACCCGGCGCGCACGCCCGGCTTTGCGGGCGGTGCCGGGGGCCAGCCCTGCGCCAGCTGGTTCCCCAACCCGTGGCGCACCGCCCGCTGCCCCCCCGGATATTTGTGCCAGCCTGAAGAACTTGGGCCAGCCTGAAGAACAGGGCGTGGTGCCGCTGAAAGGCGTGTGCCGAATATGGCGTGCGCCACCGCCCCCGGGCCCGATCAGGCGCCCGTGCACAATCGGGCGCTGCCTTCCTCCATTTTCTGTCCATAAATCCCCGGGGGCGCCGGGTGGTGCGCCACGGGTTCGGGAACCGGCAGGCCACGGGGCGGGCCCCCTGCCCCGTCGAATCGTCGTTCCGCCCGGACCGGACCTGTCGCCGCCTCCGGCCCGGTCGGCGCCGCGACCTTTTCGATCGGCCGCGGGGTCATGGCGCCACCTCGGGCCGCCACAGGCGGCGGATCCCTTCCTGCCAGATCCGCCAGAGCGCGAGGTTTCCGGCCACCGACCACAGCAGGAACCCCGCCACGATCCCCGGCCATCCCGCCGCGGGGGCGACGGCCAAAACCGCCATCAGCAGCAGCATCCCCACCCCCACGAACAGCACGCCCCCCGCCACCTGCGCCAGTGCGAGCGTCGCTTGGGTGCCCCGCGGCACCAGCCGCAGCCGCGCCCCGCAGCCGGGGCATGGCGCGAAGGGCTGCATGGCGAAACGGCGCAGCCCGCCCCGCGCGGTCAGGAACAGCGCGAACCACGGCTGCGCCGCGCCGCAACGCGGGCAGGCATGGCGCCGGGAAGGGACCCTGCCCTTCCCCACCGCCTAGAACGTGCCCATCAGTTCCCGCCCGATCAGCATGCGGCGGATCTCGCTGGTGCCCGCGCCGATCTCCATCAGCTTGGCGTCGCGGAACAGGCGGCTGACCACCGCATCGTTCAGGAACCCCGCGCCGCCCAGGGCCTGCACCGCCTGATGCGCCTGCACCATCGCCTGTTCGCTGGCGTAAAGCACGCAGCCCGCGGCATCGGCCCGCGTCACCGCGCCGCGGTCGCAGGCGCGCGCCACCTCGTAGACATAGGCCCGTGCGGTGTTCAGCGCGACATACATGTCGGCCAGCTTGCCCTGCATCAGCTGGAAATTCCCGATCGGCTGGCCGAACTGGCGGCGGTCGCGCAGATAGGGCACCACCGCATCCAGGCACGCCGCCATGATCCCGGTGCCGATGCCCGACAGCACCACCCGTTCGTAATCCAGCCCCGACATCAGCACCGCGACCCCGCGCCCTTCGGCCCCGAGCACGTTTTCCGCCGGCACCGCGCAATCCTCGAAGATCAGCTCGCCCGTGTCCGATCCCCGCATGCCGAGCTTGTCGAAATGCGGGCCGGTCGAGAACCCTTTCATCCCCCGTTCCACGAGGAAGGCGGTGATGCCCTTCGATCCGGCCGCCGGATCGGTCTTGGCATAGACCACCAGCACATCGGCCACCGGCCCGTTGGTGATCCAGTACTTGTTGCCGTTCAGGATATAGTGCCCGTCGCGCCGGTCCGCCCGCAGCGTCATCGACACGACGTCCGAGCCCGCCCCGGCCTCCGACATCGCCAGCGCGCCCACATGGTCGCCGCTGACCAGTTTCGGCAGGTATTTCGCCTTCTGCTCCGCCGTGCCGTTCAACCGGATCTGGTTCACGCAGAGGTTGGAATGCGCGCCATAGGACAGCGCGACCGAGGCCGAGGCGCGCGCGACCTCCTCCACCGCGACGACATGGGCGAGGTAGCCGAGCCCGGCGCCGCCGTATTCCTCCGGCACGGTGACGCCCAGAAGGCCGAGATCGCCCATCTCGCGCCAGAGCGGGGCGGGAAAGCGGTTGTCGCGGTCGATCGCCGCCGCCATCGGCATCAGCCGCGCCTGCGCCCACCGCGCCACGGTCTCGCGCAGCGCATCGACATCCTCGCCCAATGCGAAACGCATCGCCCCCCCGGACATCGCAGCCTCCCCGATTTTATTGAACGATTGTTCAAAAAATACCGCAACCCGCCCCCGCCCGTCAAGCGCCGCAACCCCTTCCAGAATCGCCCCGCCTCGGCTACCCGGCCGGGGTGGGACAGACCGGGCCACCGGCGCGGCGGGCCGGAAAGCCCACGACGAAACCCACGACGGATGAGTGGCCGAGCGGTTTAAGGCACTGGTCTTGAAAACCAGCGAGGGGAAACCCTCCGTGGGTTCGAATCCCACCTCATCCGCCAGACACCGCCGACATCCGCGCGAAAAGCACCCCCCGGAACACCGGCCGGATCGGCCATCCCAAGACGCCCCGACGTCGAGACGGCGGCGCAACCGATGAGGAACCGGCCTTCCGCCGGTGGCAGAAACTCCGCCGCGCGGGCCGCGCATCACCGCCCTTGACGATTGTCAGGCGCCGTTCCGGGCGGCTATAGCGGTGGGGCCCCCGCCACCGGATGATCCCCGCGCACCCGACGATGCTGATACGCCCCGCCCTTGCCGAAGACTGGCCCGCCATCCGGGCCATCGTCGAACCCACCATCCGCGCGGGCGAGACCTATGCGCTCGACCCCGGCATGGGCGCGGAGGATCTCAGGGCCTACTGGCTCGGGCCGGACAGGGAAACCTTCGTGGCGGAGGAGGACGGGGTCATCCTCGGCACCTATTACGTGAAGGCGAATCAGGCGGGCGGGGGCCGGCATGTGTGCAATTGCGGCTACATGACCGGGGCGCAGGCGACCGGCCGGGGCGTGGCGCGGCGGATGTGCGCGCATTCGCTCGACCACGCCCGCGCGCGCGGCTATCGCGCGATGCAGTTCAACTTCGTCGTCAGCACCAACGAACGGGCGGTGCGGCTGTGGCAGGCGATGGGTTTCGACATCGTGGGCCGCCTGCCGCTCGCCTTCCGCCATCCGCGGCAGGGCTATGTCGATGCGCTGGTGATGTTCCGGGCGTTGTAGGTTCGGCGGGCCGCCACGCCGGGAACCCCCGCAGTTAGGGCTTGAAGGCCGCCGCGCCCCGATGCTAAGAGGCGGCGCATGCGGGTGTAGCTCAATGGTAGAGCCGCAGCTTCCCAAGCTGAAGACGAGGGTTCGATTCCCTTCACCCGCTCCATCCCCGACATTCCCCGCACGGACGGCCCCGGATCGTGACGCGCATCAACTGCATCCCCCCGGCGGAACTGACGACGCCGCATCTGGTGGCCGAATACCGCGAACTGCCGCGGATCTTCGGGCTGGTGCGCGCCGCCATCGCGCGGGGCGAGGGGCCGGGGGATCCGCGCAACCCGGGGGATTACCGGCTCGGCCCGGGGCATGTGCGCTTCTTCTACCCGCGGCTCGGCTGGCTGGCGCGGCGGCAGGCGGCGCTGGTGGCAGAGATGCAGGCCCGCGGCCATGCGCCCGCCTTCACCGACCCCTGGGGCCTGATCGAGGGCATCCCGGCCGATTGGTGCGGGGACTGGACGCCGACGCCCGCGGCGATGGCGCTGAACCGCGCCCGGATCGCCGAGCGGCTGGCCGCCGTCAAGGCCAGCCGGCCCGGCGCTGGCGATTGACATCCCGCGGGACGTGGAAATCCGGCCGCCTGTTGCTCTGCCCCGAGATCCCGCCTTTCCTGTAACGGTGCAAGACCCACATACACGGCGGCAGGCGCCCGGACAGGTCCAACATGACGAGGCTCCGATACGGCAACGCCGACCCCTACGGAGGCCAAGCGCCCCCCTTTCCGCCCGGCGGCCCGAAAACCACCGGCCGCGCCATGGCCGTTCCGGCGGCCGTCAGCGCCCCGGTGGGGCCTGTGGGGCACGGTCCGTGCCGTCCCTCGCGCCTCGCGCGGGCGTGACTTGCCTTGCGGGCGCCGCCGGCGTATCGCGGTCTCGCCCCGCCGCGGTCTCATTCCCGTGCGAGGCTTTCCGCAAGCGCCCGTGACGAGGCGCCCCGGTCAGGCATGGATGAAGGTACAGGCAATGTCCGAACAGACCCCGCAACATGGCAGCACCCCGGCGCCAGCGCCGCAGCAACACCAGCAACAGGCAGGCGGCCCCGCCCCGCAACAGCAGGCCGGCGCGCCCGCGACGCGGTTCACCGACTGGGCCGCGATCTGATCCCGGGGGCCCTGCACGGCGGCCATCCCGGCCGGTGAGGCCCCCGCCGGGCCCGGCGGCGGACGGCCCTTTTCCGGGTCGCAGCGGGTGACGGCCGGCGCCCCGGTCCGGCGGCGGTGACGCGCCTCGGGGCCGGCCCCCCTTGATCCCGTGACGGCGCGCGCTAAGCTGCGGTCCCTGCCGCAACCGCCGCCGATCATGCCCGCGCCCACGCCGATCTCTTCCATCCGCAACCTCGGCCCCGCGACCGAGGCCGCCTTCCGCCGCGCCGGGATCACCAGCGCGGAGGAACTGCGCGCGCTCGGGGCCGATGCGGCCTATGGGCGGCTGCTCGCCACGGGCACGCGGGCGCATTTCATCGGCTATTACGTGCTGGTGATGGGCTTGCAGGGCCGGCCCTGGAACGATTGCCGGGGGGCGGAAAAGGCCGCGCTGCGGGCGCGATTCGATGCGCTGCGGGCGGCGGCTCCGGCGGGGGCGGGGGCGGCCCCGTCACAGCTGGAGGCGGCGCTGGACGCGCTCGGCGTCATTCCGGCCGGCAGGCGGGGATTCCAGGCCGGGGCGGCCCCCGCAAAAGCAGACGGGGGCCCGAAGGCCCCCGCACGGATCCGGTCATCGGACGCCGGGATCAGCCGGTGATTTCCAGCCCAGAGAAGAAGAACGCGATCTCCTGCGCCGCGGTTTCCGGCGCATCCGACCCGTGGACCGAGTTCTCGCCCACCGACAGGGCGAATTCCTTGCGGATGGTGCCCTCGTCGGCATTGGCCGGGTTGGTCGCGCCCATCACCTCGCGGTTCTTCGCGATGGCGCCCTCGCCCTCCAGCACCTGCACCACGACGGGCTCCGACGCCATGAACTCGCACAGTTCGCCATAGAAGGGACGGTCCTTGTGGACCTCGTAGAACTTGCCGGCCTGGGCCAGCGACAGATGGATGCGCTTCTGCGCCACGATGCGCAGGCCCGCGTCCTCGAACTTGGCATTGATCTTGCCGGTGAGGTTGCGGCGGGTCGCGTCGGGCTTGATGATCGACAGGGTGCGTTCGATGGCCATGGGTGCCTCTTGTCCTGGAAATGGGGCCGGCCCCTGCCCGCCCCGCATTGCGCGGCCCTGCTAGCATGGGCGGGCGGGGTTGAAAAGGCGGGAACGGCGGGGGCGTGGAGGGCGCGGCGCCGGGGGGCCAGCCCCCCGGACCCCCCGGGATATTTCTGGACAGAAAGTGAAGAGGGCCGGGAAAAGCAGGCCGGCTCACTTTCTGTCTCTTAAATATCCCCGCCGGAGGCTCCCGCCCCCGCCCCCGGGCCGAACGCCGGGTGAAAACCGGGCCGGGCGATTGACGCCGCCCGCGCCTTCGGGCAAGGGGCGGGCATGCTGCGCATCGAGAACATCACCTATTCCGTCGAGGGCCGGCCCCTGTTCGAGGGCGCCTCGGCCACCATTCCCACGGGCCACAAGATGGGCCTCGTCGGGCGCAACGGCGCGGGCAAGACCACGCTCTTCCGGCTGATCCGGGGCGAACTGGCGCTGGAAGGGGGCGAGATCGCCCTGCCCGCCCGCGCCCGGGTGGGCGGTGTGGCGCAGGAGGTGCCGTCGTCGGACATCAGCCTGCTGGACACGGTTCTGGCCGCCGATACCGAACGCGCCGCGCTGCTGGCCGAAGCCACGGGCGCGACCGATCCCGGGCGCATCGCCGAGATCCAGACCCGCCTTGCCGACATCGACGCCTGGTCGGCCGAGGGGCGGGCCACGGCGATCCTGCGCGGCCTCGGCTTCACCGCCGACGAGGTGGGCCGGCCCTGTTCCGATTTCTCGGGCGGCTGGCGGATGCGGGTGGCGCTGGCGGGGGTGCTGTTCGCGCAGCCCGACCTGTTGCTGCTGGACGAGCCGACGAACTATCTGGATCTGGAAGGCGCGCTGTGGCTGGAAAGCTATCTGGCGCGCTATCCGCACAGCGTGCTGATCATCAGCCATGACCGCGGCCTTCTGAACCGCGCCGTCACCGGCATCCTGCATCTGGAAAACCGCAAGCTGACCACCTGGTCGGGCCCCTACGACCAGTTCGCCCGCGCCCGCGCCGCGAGCCTTGCGGTGCAGGCCGCCGAGGCGAAGAAGCAGGAGGCCCGGCGCGCGCATCTGCAAAGCTTCGTCGACCGGTTCAAGGCCAAGGCCAGCAAGGCCGCGCAGGCGCAGAGCCGGGTGAAGATGCTGGAAAAGATGACCCCGATCACGGCCCCCGAAGAGGCCGCGAAGCAGGTCTTCACCTTCCCCGCGCCCGAGGAACTGTCGCCCCCGATCGTGACGATGGAGGGCGTGTCGGTCGGCTATGACGGGCGCGCGGTGCTGCGGGGGCTCAGCCTGCGCATCGACCAGGACGACCGCATCGCGCTTCTGGGCCGCAACGGCGAGGGCAAATCGACACTGTCGAAGCTGCTGGCCGGGCGGCTCGCGCCGATGGGCGGGCAGGTCACGCGGTCGTCCAAGCTGCGGGTGGGCTATTTCGCGCAGCACCAGGTGGACGAACTGCATGTGGACGAGACGCCCCTGCAGCATATCCAGCGGCTGCGCCCGGACGAGCACCAGTCGAAGCTGCGCGCGCGGCTGGCGGGGTTCGGGCTGCTGGCGGATCAGGCGGATACCGTGGTGGGGCGGCTTTCGGGCGGGCAGAAGGCGCGGCTGTCGCTGTTGCTGGCCACGCTCGATGCGCCGCATCTGCTGATCCTCGACGAGCCGACGAACCATCTGGACATCGAAAGCCGCGAGGCGCTGGTCGAGGCGTTGACCGCCTATGGCGGCGCGGTGGTGCTGGTCAGCCACGACATGCATCTTCTGGGGCTGGTGGCGGACCGGCTGTGGCTGGTCGCGGGCGGGCGCGTGACGCCCTATGCCGAGGATCTGGAGGCCTACCGGCGCATGCTGCTGGCCCCCGAGGCGCCGAAGGAAGTGAAGCCGAAAGAGCCGAAGCCAGACCGCAAGGCCGGGCGCGAGGCGATCCTCGCGCTGAAGGCGGAAGTGCGCCGGTGCGAGGAGCGGATCGGCAAGCTGAACGAGATGCGCGACCGGCTGGCGATGAAACTCGCCGACCCCGAACTTTATGCCCGCGAAGCCGGAAACCAGGCGGAAACCTGGCAGAAGAAATATGCCGAGGTGATGGAGGGGCTCGACCGCGCCGAGGCGCTGTGGCTGGCGGCGCAGGAGCGGCTGGAAGAGGCCCGCGGCTGACCGTCGGCACCGGGGCGAACCCCGGCCAGCGGTCGTCGGGGCGGGAAAGTGCCGGGCGCAATGACAGGCGCCTGCGCCGGGCTTTCCCCGGGCAGGCGCCCTTGCCGGCCGTGGCGGACCGGCGGATGCGGACCGGATCCAATCCGGTCGGCTGGTCATCAGGCCTCGACCTGATCCCTTCATCCTACACCAAAAGGGCCTTCCGCGCAACGCCGCGGGGTGTGGCAAGCTGACCCCCTTGCCCGGCGGTGGCGCGGGTGGAGAAGGCGGGGATATTTGGGGACAGAACGTGGAGAGGCCGGCATTCTTTGCCGGGAGGTTCGTCCCCGCCGGGCCCGGGCATGCCAGCAAGATTTTGCGGCGGACCTCGCGGGGCGGGGTGGTCCCCCGCCCTGCGGGCCGGGTTCTAGCGTTCCACCGTGACCTTCGCCATCCGGTCGGGGCTGCGCGGCGGCTCGCCCCGGGTGATCGCGTCGACCACCTCCATCCCCGCGATCACGCGGCCCACCACCGTGTAGTCGCCGTTCAGATGCGGCGCCGGGGCGAACATGATGAAGAACTGGCTGTTGGCGCTGTCGGGGCTGCGCGAGCGCGCCATGCCCACGGTGCCGCGCGCGAAGGGCGTATCGGTGAATTCGGCCGGCAGATCCGGCAGGTCGGACCCGCCCCTGCCCGCCATGCCGCCCCCGCCGGACTTGCCGAACTGCACGTCGCCCGTCTGCGCCATGAAGCCGTCGAGCACGCGGTGAAAGACCACGCCGTCATAGGCGCCCTGTTCGGCCAGCGTCACCAGCCGTTCGGCGGCCTTGGGCGCCAGATCGGGCAGCAGGTCGATCACCACCCTGCCCTGCGCCTTGCCCTCCACCTCGATCACCAGGTTCGGACCCGGCCCGTCCTCCGCCGCATGCACAGCGGTCTGCGACAAAAGCCACCCGCCGAGCACCGCGGGGCCGAGCGCGAAGAGCCCGGCGAAAAGCCAGCGGTCACGCATCGGCGGCCACCCGGACCTTCAGCATCCGGTCGGGGTTTGCCGGCGGCTCGCCCCGGGTGATCGCATCGACATGTTCCATCCCCGAGATCACCCGGCCATAGACGGTGTACTGGCCGTTCAGGAAATGGTTGTCCTTGAAGTTGATGAAGAACTGGCTGTTGGCCGAGTTCGGGTTCATCGACCGCGCCGCGCCGAGGGTGCCCCGGTCATGCGGCAGCTTGGAAAATTCGGCCGGCAGGTCCGGCAGATCCGACCCGCCGGTCCCGGCGCGGCGCAGGTCGAAGCCGTTTTCCGCATTGCCGTTGGCCACATCGCCGGTCTGGGCCATGAAGCCGTCGATCACGCGGTGGAAGACCACGTTGTCATAGGCGCCCGCGCGCGCGAGGTCCTTCATGCGTGCGGCATGCTTCGGCGCCACATCGGGCAGAAGCTCGATCACCACGTCGCCGCCTTTCAGCGTCATGATGATGGTGTTTTCGGGGTCCCTGATCTCGGCCATCGGCGCCTCCTGTCATGTCGGGCGCGACCCTAGGCGAGGACGGGGCCGAGGAAAAGGGCAAACCCGCGTGATCACCCCGCATCACGGCCCGGCGCAAGGCCGCGCGCGCACCATCCCCCGTTGACGCCGCGCCCCGCTTGGGGGCAAAAGCGCCGGGCCGCGGCTGATGGAGACGGTGATGGGCTGGAAGACGCTCGACGACATGGACCTCAAGGGCAAGACCGTGCTGGTGCGGGTCGACATCAACGTGCCGGTGGAAAACGGCCGCGTCACCGATGCGACCCGGGTCGAGAAGATCGCCCCCACCGTCGTCGACATCATCGGCAAGGGCGGCCGCCCGGTGCTGCTGGCGCATTTCGACCGGCCCAAGGGCAAGCTGGTGCCCGAGATGAGCCTGAAGCAGGTGTTGCCCGCGCTCAAGGCCGCGCTGCCGGGGCGCCGCGTCCTGTGGGCCGAGGACTGCATCGGCAGGCCGGCCAAGGTGGCGGTGGGCGCGATGCAGCATGGCGATATCCTGCTGCTGGAAAACACCCGCTTCCATCCCGGCGAGGAAAAGAACGACCCCGCGATGGCGGCCGCGCTGGCCGCGTTGGGCGATGTCTATGTGAACGACGCCTTTTCGGTCGCCCATCGCGCCCATGCCTCGACCGAGGCGATCGCGCGGCTGCTGCCGTCCTGCGCGGGGCGGCTGATGGCGGCGGAGCTGAAGGCGCTGGAGGCCGCGCTGTCCAAACCGCAGCGGCCGCTGGCCGCGGTGGTGGGGGGGGCGAAGGTGTCGACCAAGCTCGACCTGCTGGCGAATCTGGTGGCCAAGGTCGACCATCTGGTGATCGGCGGCGGCATGGCGAACACCTTCCTCGCCGCGCAGGGGGTGGAGATCGGGCGCAGCCTGGCCGAACGCAACATGGCCGATACCGCGGCGCAGATCCTTGCGCGGGCGAAGGCGGGGACCTGCACCATCCACCTGCCGGTCGACGTGGTGGTGGCGCAGGAGTTCAAGGCGCAGGCGCCCCATCAGGTGCTGCCCGTCACCGCCTGCCCGGGCGACGGCATGATCCTCGACGCGGGGCCCCAGAGCGTGGCGCGCATCGGCAAGGTGTTCGAGGCCTGCCGCACCCTGATCTGGAACGGCCCCCTGGGCGCGTTCGAGTTGGACCCCTTCGACGCCGCCACCAATGCCGCGGCGCAGAAGGCCGCGGACCTGACCCGGGCGGGGCGGCTGGTATCGGTCGCGGGCGGGGGCGATACGGTCGCGGCGCTGAACCAGGCCGGGGTGTCGGACGATTTCAGCTATATCTCCACCGCCGGGGGGGCCTTCCTCGAATGGATGGAGGGCAAGACCCTGCCGGGCGTCGCGGTGCTGCTGGGGAAGTGAGCGGGGCGGCGGCGCCCTGACCGGCGGCTGGTCCGGTGGAGGGGGCGGCGGCCTCCGGCGGGGATATCTGGGCCAGCCTGAAGACACGGGCGCATCTTTCCGGGGAACGGCGCGCGGCTTCACCTTCCCGGAAACACGCCCGCCGGAGGCCCGCGGCCATCCCGGGGGCGCAATGCGGCGGACGAGGAGCGGCGCAGATCGGCGCTATAGCCCCAATGCGCGGAAGACCTTCGGCAGTTCCTCGGGCAGGTCCTCGGCGATGAGCCCGGGGCCGAAGCTGCGGGCGGCCTCGACATGCAGCCATGTGGCAGCGCAGGCGGCGGTGAAGGGGTCGAGGCCGCGCGCCAGAAGCCCGGCGAGGAACCCCGTCAGCACATCGCCCGCGCCTGCGGTGGCGAGCCACGGGGCGGCGCGATCATAGGCGGCGGCATGGATCGCGGCACGCCCGCCGGGGGCGGCGATCACCGTATCGGGGCCTTTGTAGAGCACCACGCAGCCTGCCCGCGCCGCCGCCGCGCGCGTCGCATCGACCTTGGAGAAGGCCGGGCCGGTCCGGGCCGGTTCGGCCAGCCTTGCCGCGATGTCGGGGAAAAGCCGCGCGAATTCGCCGCCGTGCGGGGTCAGCACGCAACGGTCGTGCAGCGCGCCGAACAGCGCCGGGTCGCGGGCGAGCAGGGTCAGGGCGTCGGCGTCGAGGACCGTGGCGGGCCGCCTTGCCCCCGATCGCGACATGTGACGCCTGAGAGCCTCCGGCAGATCGGCCATATGCGCGGGCACCTCACCCATTCGCAGCGTGTCGAGGACCCTTTCCACCACCCGCCTTTCGCGCAGGCCCGTCCCCAACCCCGGGCCGAGGCAGATCGTCCCGATCCGCCGGTCCTCCAGCAGCCGCGCCAGCGCAGCCGCATCCGCCACCGGCCGCAGCATCACCGCATCCAGCCGCGCGGCGTTTTCCGCCACCGCCCCGGGCGGGCAGCCGACCGTTACCAGCCCCGCCCCCATGCGCAGCGCCCCGCGCGCGGCAAGGCGGGCGGCGCCGCCGCGCCCCGGCGGGCCGGAAAGGACGAACACATGGCCGAAGCTGAACTTCTGCGCCAGATGCGCCTCGGTCCAGCCGGCCTTGCCGAGCATTTCCGCCGCGAGGGCGCCGGGATGGAAGCTGCGGTGGATGTCGTCGCGGGGCACCGGGGCCACCAGACCCAGACGGACCGGCCGGAACGTCCCCAGCCAACGGCCGCCGGCCTGCCGGGGGGCCGTGTACTGCCGCCAGGGGGCGATGCCGATGTCATGCACGGCCAGCCGGCCGCAGAGGTGCGGCCCCTCGGCCAGATAATGCCCGGCCTTGGGGCTGTCGAAGGTCACGGTCAGCCGGGCGCGGGGCTTGTCCCACCCGGGATGCAGACTGCGCCCGCTGTCGAGGCACAGGACCGATGGCGCATCCACCGCGACCAGCCGCGGCGCGTAATGGCCCGCATCGCCGTTCCGCCCGCCGATATGGGTCAGCACGTCGAGGATGTCCCCCTCCGGCGCGCGCGAAAGCCCGGTGCCGAAGATCGCATCGACATAGAGCTCGCCCGGCGGGCCGGCGCGCAGCGCGCGTTCGGTCAGCGGTTCGACCGGCCCGTAGGCCCACCAGCGGCGCGCGTTGATCGCGGCATCGCGGGGCATCGCCTGCGCAGCCGCGGCGGCCAGCACCCGCACCGCCCACCCGCGTTCCCGCAACAGCCGCGCCACGACAAACCCGTCGCCGCCGTTATTGCCCGGCCCGCACAGCACCACGGCGCGGGGCGTGTCCTCGGCCAGTTCCGGCCATTCGGCCAGAATCGCCGCAACCACCCCCCGCCCGGCGCGCTCCATCAGTTCCAGCCCGGTCACGGCGCCGCTGTCGATCGCCGCCTTCTCGATGGCGCGCATTTGGGCAGAGGTCAGAAGTTCGGGCATGTTTTCCGGCATCCGCTTTGCAAACAGGTCATCCTGCGGTCACATTGCACATATTTTGTGCAATCTCCGCCTTTTCCGCAGCCCCCGCCCCCGGCGCCCCTGCCGCCGCATTGTCCCTTCGCCGCGAAAGTGGTGTTCAGGCTGCACGAGAGACGCAAGGGAGTCGGCCGGGATGAAGAAGATCGAGGCGATCATCAAGCCGTTCAAGCTCGATGAGGTCAAGGAGGCGCTGCAAGAGGTCGGCATCCAGGGCCTGAGCGTGATCGAGGTCAAGGGCTTCGGCCGCCAGAAGGGTCATACGGAACTCTACCGCGGCGCCGAATATGTCGTCGATTTCCTGCCCAAAGTGAAGATCGAGGTGGTCGTCACCGACGACATGGTGGACCCGGCCATCGAGGCGATCATCGCCGCCGCCCGCACCGACAAGATCGGCGACGGCAAGATCTTCGTCAGCCCCGTCGAACAGGCGATCCGCATCCGCACCGGCGAAACCGGCGACGACGCGGTCTGAGCCCTACCCCCATTCCCATCCGCGGGCCGCCGCCCGCATCCGCAATCCCGCACGGAAGGACCCGATTGACATGAGCAAGATCGCCGACGCGCTCCGGCTGATGAACGACGAGGAGGTCGAATATGTCGACATCCGCTTCACCGATCCCCGCGGCAGGCTCCAGCATGTGACGCTGGTGGCCGATCTGGTGGACGAGGACTTCTTCGAGGAAGGCTTCATGTTCGACGGATCCAGCATCGCCGGCTGGAAGACCATCGACCAGTCGGACATGAAGCTGATGCCCGATGCCGGTTCGGTCTACATCGACCCGTTCTATGCCGAAAAGACGATGTGCGTGCACTGCAACGTGGCCGAGCCCGACACCGGCGAGCCCTACAGCCGCGACCCGCGCGGCACCGCGGTGAAGGCAGAGGCCTATCTGAAATCCACCGGCATCGGCGACACGGCCTATTTCGGCCCCGAGGCGGAATTCTTCATCTTCGACGACGTGCGCTATTCGGTCACGCCCGCGAAGGTCGCCTACCAGATCGACGCCGAGGCCGCGGCCTGGAACACCGACACTGTGCTGGAAGGCGGCAACCTCGCCCATCGCGCGGCGCACAAGGGCGGCTATTTCCCGGTGAACCCCGTGGACGAGGCGCAGGACCTGCGCGGCGAGATGCTGTCGACCATGAAGCGCATGGGCATGAAGGTCGACAAGCACCACCACGAGGTCGCGACCTGCCAGCACGAACTGGGCATGATCTTCGGCGGTCTGGTCGAACAGGCCGACAACATGCAGAAGTACAAATACGTCATCCACAACGTCGCCCATGCCTATGGCAAGACGGTGACGTTCATGCCCAAGCCGATGAAGGGCGACAACGGGTCGGGGATGCATGTCAACATGTCGATCTGGAAGGACGGCAAGCCGCTGTTCGCCGGCGACAAATATGCCGACCTGAGCCAGGAGGCGCTGTGGTTCATCGGCGGCATCCTCAAGCACGCCAAGGCGCTGAACGCGCTGACCAACCCCTCGACCAACAGCTACAAGCGGCTGATCCCGGGGTTCGAGGCCCCCGTCCTGCGCGCCTATTCGGCCCGCAACCGTTCGGGCTGCGTGCGGATCCCGTGGACGGAAAGCCCCAAGGCCAAGCGTGTCGAGGCCCGCTTTCCCGACCCGACGGCCAACCCCTATCTGTGCTTCTCGGCGCTGCTGATGGCGGGGCTGGACGGGATCCGCAACAAGATCGACCCGGGCCCGGCCTCGGACAAGGATCTCTACGATCTGCCGCCCGAGGAACTGGCCGAAATCCCGACCGTCTGCGGTTCCCTGCGCGAGGCGCTGGAGGAACTGGAAAAGGACATGGATTTCCTGCTGGCGGGCGACGTGTTCACCAAGGACCAGCTGGAAGGCTACATCGCGCTGAAGTGGGAAGAGGTCTATGCCTACGAGCATACGCCCCATCCGATCGAATATGCGATGTACTACAGCTGCTGAGTCGCCGCGACGCAGCACAACTTGCAATTGTGCACAGAGGGCGCCCACGGGCGCCCTTTTCCACCTCAACTTGCACACGTATACGGTAGCAGAACACAACCCAAGGTTACTTTTCCATTAATTTGACACATTTGGCACCCATTCCGGGCTTGTTTCGCGGCAATCGTTTCCAAGACCTTAACTGGAGGGCTGAACATGTGCTCAGTTACCGACAGTACGATTGCCGCGCTGTTTTACGCGCAGAAGCCCGGCTTCAACTTTGCCCGGCTCATCGCCGATCTGGACGCAGCCCTGTCGGGCTGCCCGCACGAGTCCCGCAAGCTCCAGTGGGATCATGACGACATCGCCTTTCTGGATGTCGACGGCACCCGCATCTCGCTGTGCTGGGCCGAGGATCTGACCGGCCCGCGCCACGGGCTGATGACCGTCGCGGTCGGCCCCGGCCCCGCCTCGCCGGAAAACGATCCGCTGGCGCCGCGGCGCGAGGCGATCTGCCGGCTGATCGCGGACCGCATCGCCACCCGCATGCCGCCCCTTTGCACGATCTGGGACCATGCCGAAGGCGTGCTGAACGCCGACCGGCTGGACGACCTGTCCGAGGTGCTGGCGGTGCGCGCCTGGCGGACCGCATCGGACCTGCTGCGCGAGGAAGAAGAGGATCTGGCCGAACCCGCGGACGTGACCCCCGCACCGGCGCCGGAAATGGCCCATGCGGGCGCCGCCGCCGCGCCCGATCCGGTGCGCCCCGATCCGGTACGGGCCGAACCCGTGCGCCCGGTCCGGCCCGCACGGGCCAAGGTACGCACGGCACGCACCGCGCATCCGCTGCGCGACCGCGCGGCCGCCGACAGCGATACCGTGTCGCGGCTGATGGCGCGGATGGACGAAGAGCTCGCCCGCGCCAGCGCGCCCGAGAACCTGTCCGATCCCTGCGTGATCCCCGAGGAGGTTCTGGCCTCGCAGCGCAGCGCACAGCGCGCCGCCCGTGCCCGCGCCCGCACCGCCCTGCGGATGACACCGCCCAAGGTGGAAACCCGCATCGCCAACGACATGCCGGACCTGCCGCGCCCAAAGACGGCTGAGGCGCACCGGCTGCGCGAAGCCCTCTACCCCGAACCCGAGGCGGCCCCGCAGGCCGAACCTCCCGGGCTTCCGGCGCGGGCGGCGGTCGGCGCGCTCAGCGCGGCGCTGGTGGTGGCGGCCCCGCCGGTGGGGGCGGCGCTGGTGGTCTACAACACGCTTCGCGGCGCCGATCTGCGGCTGACCGCGCGCGCCACGGCGCTGACGGGGGCCTTCGTCGGTCTGGCGCAGGTGCCGGTGGTGCAGGCGGCGCTGGCGGCGATGATCTGAACCGGCCGCAGGATGCAGCTACCGCCCGCGGGGTCGCCCCCGCGGGCGCAATTCGTTCCGGCGCCCGCCTGCGCGGCCCGGAACCCGCTTGCCGCGCGGGGGGCATGGCGCTAAGGCAGGCCCGCAACGACGAAAGGCCCCGCCATGATCCCTCGCTATGCCCGCCCCGAGATGGTGGCCATCTGGTCGCCCGAAACGCGTTTCCGCATCTGGTTCGAGATCGAGGCCCATGCCTGCGACGCGCAGGCCGACCTGGGCGTGATCCCGCGCGCGAACGCAGAGGCCGTGTGGCGCGCGAAGGACGTGCAGTTCGACGTGGCCCGCATCGACGAGATCGAGGCGGTGACGAAACATGACGTGATCGCCTTCCTGACCCATCTGGCCGAACATGTGGGGGCGGACGAGGCGCGGTTCGTCCATCAGGGCATGACCTCTTCGGACGTGCTCGACACCTGCCTGAACATCCAGCTGGTGCGCGCGGCCGACCTGCTGATGAAGGGCGTGGACCGCGTGCTGGCCGCCCTGAAGCTGCGGGCCGAGGAACACAAATACACCCCCCGCATCGGCCGCAGCCACGGCATCCACGCCGAACCCACCACCATGGGCCTGACCTTCGCGCGCTTTTACGCCGAAATGGCCCGCGCCCGCCGCCGGCTGGAAGCGGCGCGGGCAGAGGTGGCGACGGGCGCGATTTCCGGCGCCGTCGGCACCTTCGCCAATATCGACCCGCGCGTGGAAGAGCATGTGTGCAAGATGCTCGGGCTGGAACCGGAGCCGATTTCGACGCAGGTGATCCCGCGCGACCGGCACGCGATGTATTTCGCCACCCTGGGCGTGATCGCCTCCAGCATCGAAAACATCGCCATCGAGATCCGCCACATGCAGCGCACCGAGGTGCTGGAGGCCGAGGAATATTTCAGCCCCGGCCAGAAGGGGTCCTCGGCCATGCCGCACAAGCGCAACCCGGTGCTGACCGAAAACCTGACCGGCCTTGCCCGGCTGGTGCGCATGGCGGTGGTGCCGGCGATGGAGAACGTGGCGCTCTGGCACGAACGCGACATCAGCCATTCCAGCGTGGAACGCGGCATCGGCCCCGACACCACCGTGCATCTGGATTTCGCGCTGCACCGGCTGGCCGGGGTGATCGAGAAGCTGGTGGTCTACCCCGACAACATGATGAAGAACCTCAACAAGTTCTCGGGCCTGGTGATGAGCCAGCGGGTGCTGCTGGCGCTGACGCAGGCGGGCGTGTCGCGCGAGGACGCTTACCGGCTGGTGCAGCGCAATGCGATGAAGGTCTGGGAACGGGGCGCCGATTTCAAGACCGAACTGCTGGCCGACGCAGAGGTGACGGCGGCGCTGTCGCCGGCGGAGATCGAGGAGAAATTCGACCTCGGCTATCACACCAGGCATGTCGACACGATCTTTGCCCGGGTGTTCGGCGCCTGAGGCTTGCGGCGAATCGGCTTTCGCGCTGTGCTGGGGATCGGAAGGAGACGCCGATGACCCCTGCCCGCGCGCTGGCCGCAACCCTGTTCCTGCTGCTGCCCGGTGCCGTGCTGGCGCAGGGCTGCCCCTCGCCGCCCGGTTGCGGCCCGGGCCAGATCTGGGATCCCGACAAGGGCACCTGCGTCCATATCCTCGCCTGAGCGCGTTCACCGCGCCTTAACCGGCACCGGGGCAGACTGCCCCGGAAGAAGCCGGAGGTAAGCAATGGCGCAGGAACTGGCCCGCATCATGCCCGTGCGGGCGACGCCCCCCGTGGCCGGGGGCCCCGCCCCCAAACCGCTGTCGAACCGCGAAAAGGCCGCGGTGATCGTGCGGCTGCTGCTGGCCGAGGGCGCGCCCCTGCCGCTGTCGGCGCTGCCCGAACACATGCAGGCGGCGCTGACCGAACAGATGGGCGCGATGCGGATCGTGGACCGCACCACGTTGGGCGCGGTGGTCGAGGAATTCCTGGCCGAACTCGATTCGGTCGGGCTCGCCTTCCCCGGCGGGATCGAGGGCGCGCTGTCGGTGATGGACGGCCATATCAGCGCCACCGCCGCCTCGCGCCTGCGCCGGCTCGCGGCGGCCTCGGCCCGGGCGGACCCCTGGGACCGGCTGGTGGCGCTGCCGCCGGAACGGCTGTTGCCGGTGCTGACGGACGAAAGCCCCGAGGTGGGGGCGGTGATGCTGTCGAAGCTGCCGGTGGGGCGGGCGGCGGACCTGCTGGCGCGGCTGCCGGGCGACCGGGCGCGGCGGCTGGCGCTGGCGGTGTCGCTGACCGGCAATGTCGATCCCGACACCGTGCGCCGCATCGGCATGGCGCTGGCCGGCCAGCTGGACGCGCAGCCCCCCCGCGCGTTCGAGGTGGGGCCGGTGGAACGGGTGGGCGCGATCCTCAACGTCACCCCGGCGGCGACGCGCGACGCGGTGCTGGAAGGGTTGCAGGCCGATGACGCGGGTTTCGCCGCGCAGGTGCGCAAGGCGATCTTCACCTTCGTGCATGTTCCCGCGCGGCTCGCCCCCCGCGACGTGCCCCGCATGGTGCGCGCGATGGACCAGCCGGTGCTGGTCACGGCGCTGGCCGGGGCGGCGGGGGAGGAACAGCTGGCGACGGCGGATTTCATCCTGTCCAACATGTCCCCCCGCCTGGCGCAGGCCCTGCGCGAAGAGATGGAGGCCCGCGGCAAGGTGCGCGAACGCGACGCCGAGGCGGCGATGAACACGGTGATCGAAACCATCCGCGGGCTGGAGGCCGCGGGCGAGATCGCGCTGGTGCTGGAGGATGGGGAGTGAGCGCCCCGGCGGCCTGACCAGCCGCCGCCTCGGGGGGCATCGAGCCCCCCTCGCCGGCGCTGCCGCGGCCCGGCGGTGCGCGTTGGCCGTGGTGTCGGGGACAATGCGGGTGGAGGGCGCAGGAGCGCGCCGCGGGGGATATTTGCATCCAGCCTGAAAGGGCGGGCGGGTTTTCCGGCGAATATGCGGCTCCGCCATGGGTGGCCCCTGTCGGCTGCGCCGGAACCGGCACGGATCGGCGGGCGCGGCTGTCGCTTTGGCCGGGCCGGAGAAAGGAAGCGCACCGGGTTTCGCCCGCCCATCGCACGGCAGTGCCGCCGGAAACGGAGATCGCCGGAGGAATGGAAAGGCCGGCGCCCGCCATGGCGCGCGCGGGCGGACCTCGGAGGCTTGCGCCTGCGGCCGGGACAATGGCACCGGCAGGGAATGGCGAGGGCGATGGGTCGTCGCCGGCCCGGCCACAAGGTTGGGATTGATCCGCCCACGGCCTGGCCCCCGGAAAGGTTTGTCCGTGGGAACAGAGGGTCACAGGCCGGGGTCCGCCCCTGCCTCTTTGCGCCTTCGGGATCTTCATGGCATATGTTGGGGATGGATCAGGACCCGCGCGGCAGCCCCGTTCATTTTCCGTCCGTAAATATCCCCGCCGGAGGTGCAGCTTTCCGCCGCGCCAACCGTCGGGCGGACATGGAGGCCGGGGCTTGCCCCCGGCAGGACCCCCGCCCCCCGACGCCGCCACACCTTCGGCGCGGGCGACAGGTCGCCGCATCGGCGGCAAACCCCGTCCTCGCCAGCCCCTGCCGATGCGGCGATTGCCCCGCTCAGCCGCCCCGGCGCAGGTAATAGGCCGTCGCCTCGCCCTCGGGCAGGCTCGCGATCAGGTCGTGGCCCGCCTCACGGGCGAAATGCGGCATGTCGATCACCGCCGCCGGATCGGTCGCCAGCACCCGCAGCACCTGCCCCGGCGCCATCGCCAGCAGCACCTTGCGCGCGCGCAGCACCGGCAGGGGGCAGAGCAGGCCGCGGGCATCGACCTCTCGGTCCCAAGGGGGATGCGGGGGCGTCTCTGTGTCCCGCTGTGCGCTGCCGCTCATCCTGCCGTTCTCCGGGAACCCGCCCGCGCGGACATCGGGGGCAGCGCCGCGCCGTTCGTAGCTTGCCCCGCGCCGCGACGGCGTGAAACCGATGCGCCCCCCGCGCTGCCGTTTCTCCGCGCGATCGACCATGCCCGTCTCGGGGGCCGCGTCAGGCCGCTCGCTGCTGTTTCCGCGGGGCGGCGGCAGCCGTCCGGCGCGCCGCGCGTGCTGCCGATCTCCCACGCGGGCATTCCTGACCGCTCCGGGATCGTGCCGCGCCGCGCATCGCCTTCCCCCAAGGGCAGCCGAAACCGGCGGGGGGTGTCAGCCTTGCCTGCCCTCCGCAGGCGCACCCGCCGCAGCGGGCGCGTCACACTGTCTGCAAGGCGGCCATGCCTGTCGCGAACCGCGCCGCCAGCCAGCGCGCACCCCAACCGGTTCGCTACGCCGACGATTCCACCGCCGCGCCGCGCGATGCCGGGCGTTGGCCGGGCAAGGGGTGCGGCAATGGCCAGCCTGTACCCGAAGCCGGGCACGGGGCACCCTGCCCCGGTTTCCCCCGCCGCGCCCTGCGCCATCACCCCGCCTGCGCCGGGGCCAGCCGTTCCTCGGCCGCCTGCGCCAGCGCCTCGGTGCGCGCGGCGATCTCGGCCAGGGTCTCGACCACCACGGCGGGGATCACCGGCACCTCGATGCGTTCGGGCGCGGGGGCGGGGCGGGTTTCCAGTTCGGCCACCCGCGCCAGCGCGCCGCGCAGCTGATCCTCCAGCCCCGCCATGCGGTCGGCCAGCATCAGCCCCGCCATCAGCAGCATCCGCCCCTCGGGCATGCGGCCCATCTGCTGCACCAGCGGCGCGGCCTCTGCATCCAGCAGCGCCGCCGCGGATTGCAGGAACCCCTCTTCGCCCGGCTGGCAGGCGACCTGGAAGCTGCGCCCGCCGATGGTGATCGCGACTTCAGGCATCGGAACGCTCCTCGGCAAGCAGGGGGTCGAGTTCGGCCAGGATTTCCTCCATCTCGGCCATTTCCGCCATCCGGGCGGCGCGCAGCGCGTCGAGTTCCGCCAGCATGACCTTGTTGATCAGATGCGCATCCGTGATGCCCGCCGCCACCGCCTCGCGCAGGGCGCGCAGGGCCTCGCGCAATTGGATGTTGGTCTTGCGCATGCGCTGAAGCTCGATCCCCTGGGTGTCGAGTTGCGCGGTCATCACCTCGATGCGCTTTTCCAGCGGGACGACGGTCGCGTCCTGACGCTCGCGGATCGCGCGCACGCGCTCGGTCAGCTGCGCATTGGCGTCGCGTTCGACCGCCAGCGCCTCTGCCAGCCGGGCGATCTCTGCCGCGTCGGCGGGCGCGGAAGCCCCGGATGCAGGGGGAGGCGCGGCCTCCAGCGCCGCCTGCAACCGCATCAGCGCGGCCGAGATCCGCTTTTCCAGTTCGACAATATCGCCCATCAGCCCGTTCCTGCCCCCTTGCAAGGGCCCCGCCGGCGGCTTTGCCGCGCATCCGCGCCGAATCGGCACTGCGGAACCTGCCCGCGAACTTAGCCAAAACCTGCCGCTTTGTCCCGCCCGCACAAGCCGCAGGCCCGCCCGCGCGGCAAAGCCCCGCCATGCGGCGCTTGCACTTGCGGCGCGGGCTGGTATCAGGGCCGCAGCCCTGCCCTGCCCCAGCCGAGGATCAGACCCGTGGACATTGCCACCCTGCGCGCCACCCATACCGACCACTGGCAAAAGGCCGCCGCGATCCGCGCGCTGGCGATGGATGCCGTCCAGGCGGCGAATTCCGGCCATCCCGGCATGCCGATGGGCATGGCCGATGTGGCGACGGTGCTGTTCGAGAACCATCTGAAGTTCGACGCCAGCGCGCCGGACTGGCCCGACCGCGACCGCTTCATCCTGTCGGCGGGTCATGGGTCGATGCTGATCTATGCGCTCTTGCACCTGACCGGCTATGCGGATGTGACGCTGGAGCAGGTGAAGAACTTCCGCCAGTGGGGCGCGATCACCGCCGGCCACCCCGAATACGGCCATGTGAAGGGGGTGGAGACGACGACCGGCCCGCTCGGCCAGGGGATTTCCAATGCCGTGGGCTTTGCCATGGCCGAGGAATCGCTGCGCGCGCGCTTCGGCGCCAAGGTGGTGGACCATTACACCTGGGTCATCGCCGGCGACGGCTGCCTGATGGAGGGCATCAGCCAGGAGGCGATCGGGCTTGCCGGCATGCAGCGGCTGAACCGGCTGATCGTGCTGTGGGACAACAACGACATCTCCATCGACGGGCGCATCTCGCTGTCGGATGTGACCGACCAGCGCAAAAGGTTCGAAGCCGCGGGGTGGAAGGTGCTGTCCTGCGACGGCCACGACCCCGCCGACATCGACCGCGCGCTCAGCGCCGCGAAGGGGTCGGACCGCCCGGTGCTGGTCGATTGCAAGACGCATATCGGCTATGGCAGCCCCAAGAAACAGGACAGCGCCGCCGCCCATGGCTCGCCCCTCGGCGACGCCGAAATCGCGGCGACGAAAGAGATCTACGGCTGGCCCCACGGTCCCTTCGTCATCCCCGCCGACATCAAGGCGCAGTGGGAGGCCATCGGGCGGCGCGGTGCCGCCGCGCGGGCGGAATGGGAGGCGCGTTTCGCCGCCCAATCCACCGCGAAACAGGCCGAATTCACCCGCGTGATGGCGGGCGAGCCGCCGAAAAAGCTCGCCCCCGCGATCCGCGCGCTGAAGAAGGATCTGGCCGAAAAGGCCCCCAAGGTCGCCACCCGCAAGGCGAGCGAGATGGCGCTGGCCGCGATCAACCCGGTGATGCCGGAAACCATCGGCGGTTCGGCCGACCTGTCGGGGTCGAACCTGACCAGGACCGGCGATCTCGACGTGTTCAATGCCGACAACCGCAAGGGCCGGTATATCCACTACGGGATCCGCGAACATGGCATGGCGGCGGCGATGAACGGCCTGGCGCTGCATGGCGGGGTGCGGCCCTATGGCGGCACCTTCCTGTGCTTCACCGATTATGCGCGCGGCGCGATGCGGCTGTCGGCGCTGATGGGGGTGCCCACGGTCTATGTGATGACGCATGATTCCATCGGGCTCGGCGAGGACGGGCCGACCCACCAGCCGGTGGAACATCTGGCGATCTGCCGGGCGACGCCCAACACGCTGACCTTCCGCCCCGCCGATGCGGTGGAGACCGCCGAGGCATGGGAAATCGCGCTGACGGAAAAGGCGCGCCCCTCGGTCCTCGCGCTCAGTCGCCAGAACCTGCCGGTGCTGCGCACCGCCTTCACCGCGAAGAACCTGACCGCGCAGGGCGCCTATGTGCTGGCCGAGGCGACGGGCAAGCGGCAGGCGATCCTGATGGCCACCGGGTCGGAGGTCGAGATCGCCATGGCCGCGCGCGCGGCGCTGGAAGCCGAAGGCATCGGCACCCGCGTGGTGTCCTTCCCCTGCATGGAACTCTTCGCGGCGCAGGACGAAAGCTACCGCAAGCGCGTGCTGCCCGCGGGCCCGGTGCGCGTGGCCATCGAGGCCGCGGTACGCCAGCCCTGGGACCGCTGGCTCTTGGGCGAACGCGGGCGCGAGGCGAAGGCGGATTTCGTCGGCATGACGGGCTTCGGCGCCTCTGCCCCGGCGGAACGGCTCTATGCCGAATTCGGCATCACTGCCGAGGCGACCGTGGCGAAGGTCAAGGCGCTGCTCTGACATCTGGCGCGCCGGGGGCTTCGCGCCCCCGGACCCCCGCGGAGTACTTGAGAAAAGGTGAAGGAGAGCGGCGTTTTCCCCGGCAGGCACGCTGCGGGCTTCATCTTGCCCCAAATACTCCGGGGGTCCGGGGGCTGGCCCCCGGCGCCGCCCCCTACACCCGCGCAATGGGTTCAGCCCCGGCGGAAAAGCCCCGCCAGCGGGCCGATCACCCGGGTGGCGAGCGGGATCAGCGCCAGTCCCAGCACCAGCCCGAAGAGCCCGTCCAGCGCCGCCTTGACCAGCCATTCCACCGCCGCACCCGCCTGCGGCAGGGCCAGCGCCGCCGCCCCGGCCGCGTGGTGGATGGGTTCGGCCGGCCAGTGCAGGCCGAAATGTTCCAGCCCGTGCAGCACGATGGAGCCGCCCACCCACAGCATCGCCGCCGTGCCCACCGTCGACAGCAGCGCCATCAGCCGCGGCATCGCCTGCACCAGCCCGCGCCCCAGCCCCCGGCCCGGGGCGGTGCGCCCTGTCTGCGCCAGATGCAGCCCGATGTCGTCCATCTTCACGATCAGCGCGACCGAGCCATAGACGCCCGCCGTGATCGCCGCCCCCACCAGCGCCAGCGTCGCCGCCTCGATCCAGAAGCCGCTGTCGGGAATCGCGGCAAGCGCGATGGCCATGATTTCCGCCGACAGGATGAAATCGGTCTTGATCGCGCCGGCGACCTTTTCTTCCTCCAGATGCAGGGGATCGGCGGGGGCGAAATCGGCCTCCACCGCCGGATCGGCATGGGGGAAAAGCGCGTGGAACACCTTTTCCGCCCCCTCGAAGCACAGATAGGCCCCGCCGAGCGCCAGAAGCGGGGTGATCGCCTGCGGCGCGAAAGCCGCGAGCGCCAGCGCCACCGGCAGCAGGATCACCAGCTTGTTGCGCAGCGACCCGCGCGCGATGCGCCAGATGATCGGCAGTTCGCGGTCGGCGGAAAAGCCGTGGACGTATTTCGGCGTTACCGCCGCGTCGTCGATCACCACGCCCGCGGCCTTGGCCCCCGCCTTGGCCGCCGCACCCGCGATGTCGTCGACCGAGGCCGCCGCCACCTTGGCGATCGCCGCCACATCGTCGAGAAGCGCCAGCAGCCCGCTCATCCCCGCCCCCTGTCCTGTTCGCGCCAGCCTAGCCGATCCGCCGGCGGCCGCAACCGGGCGCGAACCCGCCGCGTTTGCGCTATCATCGCGGGACGGGCGCTTTTCCGCCTTCCGCCCCGCGGCGGGGCGGGCTATATGCCCGCCGTTGAACGTACATTGGCCAGACCGTGCATCGCACGCGGCACGACGGAGACAGGCGCATGACCATTACCCTCGGCATCAACGGTTTCGGGCGCATCGGGCGCTGCACGCTGGCGCATATCGCGGAAAGCGCGCGCCAGGACGTCCGCGTGGTGGCGATCAACGCCACCGGCCCCATCGAGACCAACGCGCATCTGCTGAAATACGATTCCGTCCATGGCCGTTTCGGCGGCCGGATCACGGTCGAGGGCGATACGCTTGACGTGGGTCAGGGCCCGATGCGGGTGATGTCGACCTACAACCCCGAGGAGCTGGACTGGACGGGCGTGGACATCGTGCTGGAATGTTCCGGCAAGTTCAACGACCGCGAAAAGGCCGCGGTGCACCTGCGCCACGGGGCGAAACGGGTGCTGGTGTCGGCCCCGGCGAAGGGGGCCGACAAGACGGTGGTCTTCGGCGTCAACGACGGCGTGCTGACCAAGGATGACCTCGTGGTGTCCAACGGGTCCTGCACCACCAACTGCCTCGCGCCGCTGGCCAAGGTCCTGGACGCGGCGGTGGGGATCGAGCGGGGGATCATGACCACGATCCACGCCTATACGGGCGACCAGTTCACGCTCGACCGCCGCCACAAGGATCTCTACCGCGCGCGCGCCGCGGCGCTGTCGATGATCCCGACCTCGACGGGCGCGGCGAAGGCCATCGGCGAGGTGCTGCCGCAGCTGAAGGGCAAGCTCGACGGCTCTGCCATCCGCGTGCCGGTGCCGAACGTGTCGGCGGTGGACCTGACCTTCGAGGCCGGGCGCGACGTGACGGCGGAAGAAATCAACGCCGCCGTGAAGGCCGCGGCCGAGGGCGGGCTGAAGGGCATCCTTGCGTATGATCCCGAGCCCAAGGTGTCGATCGACTTCAACCACACCGAATATTCCTCGATCTTCGCGCCGGAACAGACCAAGGTGGTCGGCGGGCGGATGGTGCGGGTACTGTCCTGGTATGACAACGAATGGGGCTTTTCCTGCCGCATGGCCGATGTGGCCGCGGCGATGGGGCGGCTTCTGGGCTGAGCGGGGTTCCGCGTGACCGACCGCGTGGCGCTGTTCCTGGGGCTGGCGATCCTGGCCTTCCTGGTGCTGGACCTCGGCGTGATGGGCTGGGGGTTCAGCGCCTTTCTGGCCCGGCGCTTTGCGGATCTGGTGCAGTGGGTGGCGTTCTGGCGGTAGGGCTGCGCACCACCGTTCCTGCCATTGCGCGGGGATGCCGTTAAAATCGGACGCCAAAAGAAGATCAGATAGGCCAGCGCCTGTCCCGGCAGGTTCGCCAGCATGGCGAAAGGGCTGGTTTTTCGGCCCATAGTCACAAGGCGGCCGGGCATCGGGAAACCGGGCGCAAGGCCCGGTTTTCCCGCCCCGCGCATACCCTCAGCGATAGCGCGCGCGCAGCGCCGCATCCACCCGGGCGGGGACGAATTTCGACACGTCGCCGCCGAGCCGCGCGATTTCCTTGACCAGTTTCGACGCGATCGCCTGCCGGCGCGCATCGGCCATCAGGAACACGGTCTCGACGCTCGGGTCGAGCGCGCGGTTCATGCCGACCATCTGGAATTCGTATTCGAAATCCGCCACCGCGCGCAGGCCGCGGATGATCATGGTGGCGCCCACGTCGCGGGCGCAGTCGATGAGCAGGTTCTCGAACGGATGCACCACGATCTCGGTGCCGCGGCATTCGGCCAGCGCGGCGCATTCGGCCTCTATCATCGCCACCCGTTCCTCCAGCGGGAACAGCGGACCCTTGTCGCGGTTGATCGCGACCCCGATCACCAGCCGGTCCACCAGCTGCGATGCGCGGCTGATGATGTCCATATGGCCGAGCGTCACCGGGTCGAAAGTGCCGGGATAAAGACCGATGCGCATGGATCCCCCTCGTATGCCGTCGCCATCGCCGCCCGACGCAACATCATCACGCGCGCCGATGCAAGACGAAATCGCCGCAGCGCCGCAATCATCGCGCAGCTGCGGCAAGAGGATCAGAATCCCTTGATCATGCCTTCGAGGGCATCTTTTTCCATCGACAGCTCCATCAGCCGGGCCTTGACCACGTCGCCGATGGAAATGAGCCCGACCATCTGCCCCTCTTCCACCACCGGCATGTGGCGGAAACGGCCCTCGGTCATGCGTCCCAGCACCGCGTCGGCGGTGTCGCCGCATTGGCAGGTGGAAATGGTGGCGGTCATCAGCCGATCGACGGGTTCGTCGAGGCAGCCGGTGCCGCGGCGGCCGAGTTCGCGCACCACGTCGCGTTCCGACAGGATCCCGGCGATGCGCTTGCCGTCGGGCGACACGACCACCGCCCCGATCCGCCGCGCCGCCATCACCTCGACCGCCGCACGCACGCCCGTTCCGGGGGCCACCGTGACCACGCCGTCATCCGCTTTCGACCTCAGGATCTGCTGCACCAGCATGTCTGCCTCCCGCGATGTTGGTGCAAGGCAGCGTCCCCTCGCGGGGGGACTTTGTCAAGCACCGGGTCGCGGATTTGTGCAACCTATGCGCGAACTCCTTCCAGCCGCGCGACCTCGCGCCGCAACTCCTGCGCCAGCAGCTGCGCAAAACGGTTGAGCCTTTCGCTGCGCCCGTCGTCGGCATGGCGCACCAGCCAGAAGCTGCGCGTCAGATGCACCTCGGCGGGCAGGACGCGCATCAGTTCCGGCGCGGCGGGCAGCGCGAACAGATGCACGATGGCGACCCCTGCCCCCGCCCGCACCCAGTTGAACTGCACCGAGACCGAGTTCGACGACAGCGGCGGCGCCTCGGCCCCGATCTCGCCCAGATAGTCGAGTTCGGGGTCGAAGATCATGTCGGGGATATAGCCGATGATGCGGTGGCCGCGCAGGTCGTCGCGCGTGCGGATCGGCGGATGGCGGGCCAGATAGGCGGGGGCGGCGGCAAGGCCCAGGTGATAGTCGGTCAGCTTCTGCACCGTCAGCCGCCCGGCGGCGGGGGGCGATACGGCGATGGCCATGTCGGCCTCGCGCCGCGACAGGTTGAAGACACGGGGCAGCGCCACGATCTGCACCTCCAGCCCCGGATTGGCATCGCAGATCGCCGCCGCCACCTGCGGCAGCAGATAGTTCGCGCAGCCATCCGGCGCGCCGATGCGGATCTGCCCCGACAGCCCCGGCGCCGCGCGCAGGCCCGACAGGGCGCCGGCCACCTCCGCCTCCACCCGCAGGGCGGGGTCGAGCAGCCGCTGCCCTTCCTCGGTCAGCGCATAGCCCTGGGCCGAGCGCAGGAAGAGCCGCGCGCCCAGTGCCGCTTCCAGCCGCGCGATGCGCCGGCCCACCGTCGCGGGGTCGAGCCGCAGCAGCCGCCCTGCCCCCGACAGGCTTTCGCCGCGCACCACGGCGAGGAAAATGCGCAGGTCGTCCCAGTCTGCCATCCTGTCCACCATTACCCACCTTTGCAGAAACGCAAGACGCTTTTGAAATCTTGCCCCTTCTCCGGGCAATTCTGCAAGCCTATCCTGCCCCCAGACCATTGCGGGAGGATCCCATGAAACAGATTGGCCACTGGATCGACGGAAAGCGCGTGCCCGGCAGCTCGGGCCGCTTCGCCGATGTGTTCAACCCCGCCACCGGCGAGGTGCAGGCCCGTGTCGCGCTGGCGACCAAGGCGGAACTCGACGCCGCCGTCGCCTCTGCCGCCGCCGCGCAACGCGCCTGGGGCGCCACCAACCCGCAGCGCCGCGCGCGCGTGATGATGGAGATGGTGCGCCTCATCCACCGCGACATGGACAAGATGGCCGAGGTGCTGTCGTCCGAACACGGCAAGACCTTCCCCGACGCCAAGGGCGACATCCAGCGCGGGCTGGAGGTGATCGAGTTCTGCATCGGCGCGCCGCATCTGCTCAAGGGCGAGTTCACCGATTCGGCCGGCCCCGGCATCGACATGTATTCGCTGCGCCAGCCGCTCGGCGTGGCGGCGGGCATCACGCCCTTCAACTTTCCGGCCATGATCCCGCTGTGGAAGATGGGCCCGGCGCTGGCGGCGGGCAACGCCTATATCCTGAAACCCTCGGAACGCGACCCCTCGGTGCCGCTGATGCTGGCGGAACTCTTTCAGGAAGCCGGGCTGCCCGACGGCGTGTTGCAGGTGATCAACGGCGACAAGGAATCGGTGGACGCCATCCTCGACAACGAAACCGTGCAGGCGGTGGGCTTCGTCGGGTCGACCCCGATCGCGCAGTACATCTATGCGCGCGGCTGCGGCAACGGCAAGCGGGTGCAGTGCTTCGGCGGCGCCAAGAACCACATGATCATCATGCCGGACGCCGATCTGGATCAGGCGGCGGATGCGCTGGTGGGCGCGGGCTATGGCGCGGCGGGCGAACGCTGCATGGCGATCTCGGTCGCGGTGCCGGTGGGCGACAAGACCGCCGATGCGCTGATCGAACGGCTGGTCCCGCGGATCGAAAAGCTGAAGGTGGGCCCCTGGACCGGCGGCAACGATGTGGACTATGGCCCGGTCGTCACCGCCGCCGCCAAGGCCAACATCCTGAAGCTGGTCGAGTCGGGCGTGGAACAGGGCGCGAAACTCGTGGTCGATGGCCGCGATTTCAGCCTGCAAGGCTACGAGGACGGCTTCTTCGTCGGCCCGCATCTCTTCGACCATGTGACCCCCGACATGGACATCTACAAGAAGGAAATCTTCGGGCCCGTCCTGTCCACCGTCCGCGCCCAAAGCTATGAAGAGGCGCTGAAGCTGGCGATGGACCACGAATACGGCAACGGCACCGCGATCTTCACCCGCGACGGCGACACCGCGCGCGATTTCGCGGCCCGGGTGAATGTCGGCATGATCGGCATCAACGTGCCGATCCCGGTGCCGCTGGCCTATCACACCTTCGGCGGCTGGAAGAAATCGGCCTTCGGCGACCTGAACCAGCACGGGCCCGACGCCTTCCGCTTCTACACCCGCACGAAAACCGTGACCTCGCGCTGGCCGAGCGGCATCAAGGAAGGTTCGGCCTTCAACTTCAAGGCGATGGATTGATCCCGAAGGGCGCAGGGGGCATTCTGCCCCCTCTTGGCTGCGCCAATTCACCCCCTGAGGATATTTTCAGACAGAAAATGAGGAAGGGCGCACCCCCGTCCACTTTCTGTCCTTGAATATCCCCGCCGGAGGCTCCTGCGCGTGCCGCGGGCGGGACGGCGGAGGGGGGCGCGGCGGCTATCGTGGCGGAGGAGGCACCGATGGACTTCAGCCTGAGCGAGGAACAGCAGGCGATCTTCGACATGGCCCATGCCTTCGGGCAAGAGGCGATCGCGCCCCATGCCCGCGCCTGGGAAGCGGCGGGCACCATTCCGCGCGACCTGTGGCCGCGGGTGGCGGACCTAGGGCTCGGCGGGCTCTATGTGGCCGAAGACTATGGCGGGGCGGGGCTAGGGCGGCTCGACGGCACCCTGGTGTTCGAGGCGCTGGCGATGGCCTGCCCGGCGGTCGCGTCATTCCTGTCGATCCACAACATGTGCGCGGCCATGGTGGACCGCTACGGCAATGACGCGCTTCGCGCGCGCTGGCTGCCCGATCTCTGCGCGCTGCGCAAGGTGGCGAGCTATTGCCTGACCGAGCCCGGATCCGGGTCCGACGCCGCCGCGCTGCGCACGCGGGCGGCGCGGGGCGCGGGCGGGGACTACCGGCTGGACGGGACCAAGGCGTTCATTTCCGGCGGCGGCTATTCGGATGTCTATCTGGTCATGGCCCGCACCGGGGGCGAGGGGCCGCGCGGCATTTCCGCCCTGCTGGTCGAGGCGGGCGCGCCGGGTCTATCTTTCGGCGCGGCGGAGGACAAGATGGGCTGGCGCGCGCAGCCCACGGCGCAGGTGCAGTTCGACGACTGCGCCACGCCGGCCGAAAACCTTCTGGGGCAGGAAGGGCGAGGGTTTTCCTATGCCATGGCGGGGCTCGACGGCGGGCGGCTGAATATCGCCGCCTCGGCGCTTGGCGGCGCGCAGGCGGCGTTCGATCGCACCCGCGCCTATATGGCCGACCGGCGCGCCTTCGGACAGGCGCTCGACCAGTTCCAGGCGTTGCAGTTCCGGCTGGCGGATTGCGAGGTACGGCTGCAATCGGCCCGCGTCTTCCTGCGCCAGGCGGCGTGGAAGCTTGACACCGGCGCCCCGGATGCCACCACCTTCTGCGCGATGGCCAAACTTTATGTCACCGATGCGGCCTTCGAGGTCGCCAACCAGTGCCTGCAACTGCACGGCGGCTACGGCTATCTGGCCGATTACGGGATCGAGAAGATCGTCCGCGACCTGCGGGTGCACCAGATCCTCGAAGGCACCAACGAAATCATGCGCGTGATCACCGCGCGCGCCCTGCTGGCGGAGACCCCATGACCGATGTTCTGACCCGCATCGACGGCCGCGCCGGCCGCATCACGCTGAACCGGCCCAAGGCGCTGAACGCGCTGAGCCATCCGATGTGCCTTGCGATCGAGGCCGCGCTGGATGCCTGGCGCACCGACCCCGCGGTGGCGCTGGTGGTGATCGACGCCGAGGGCGAACGCGCCTTCTGCGCCGGGGGCGACATCGCCGCGGTCTATCATGCCGGCAAGGCGGGCGATCCTTCGGTCGGGCGCGACTTCTGGCGCGACGAATACCGGCTGAACGCCAAGCTCGCCGAATATCCCAAGCCCGTGGTGGCGCTGATGCAGGGCATCGTCATGGGCGGCGGCGTGGGGCTCGGCGGTCATGTCAGCCACCGGGTGGTGGGCGACACCACCCAGATCGCCATGCCCGAATGCGGCATCGGGCTGATCCCCGATGTGGGCGGCACACTGCTCTTGGCGCGGGCGCCGGGGCGGATCGGCCTTTACCTCGGGCTGACGGGCGCGCGGATGGGGCCGGACGACGCGATCCGCGCCGGTTTCGCCGACCACTACCTGCCCGAGGACGAATGGCCCGCGCTGGTGGCGCAACTGGTGGAAACCGGCGATGCCGGGCTGGTCGCCGCCAGCGCGCAGCAACCGGCCCCGGGCCTGTTCGCCGAATCCGCCGGTGACATCGACGCGGCCTTCGACGGCGAGGATCCGGCCGCGACGCTGGCCCGGCTGGACGAACTGCCCCATGACTGGGCGGTGCTGGCCGCCAAGGCGATCCGGCGCAATTCGGCCCTGTCGATGGTCTGCACCCGGGCGCTGATCGCCGCCACCGCCCCCGGCGACGGGCTGCGCGAGGCGCTGGTGCGCGAGTTCCGCTTCACCTTCCGCGCCGCCGAAAAGGGGCGCACCGATTTTCTGGAAGGCGTGCGCGCGCAGATCATCGACAAGGACCGCAGCCCCCGCTGGCAGCATGCCGCCCCCGAGGAGGTGACGGCCGAAGAGGTCGCCGCCCTGCTCGCCCCCCTGGGCGAGGACGAATTGCGCTTTGCCGATGCCCGGCCGCTGCGGGTTGGGTTCATCGGCCTCGGCAACATGGGCGCGCCGATGGCGGCCAATCTGGTAAAGGCGGGCCACCGCGTCGCCGGCTTCGACGTGACCGGCCAGATGCCCGCGGGGGTGACACCCGCCGACAGCGCCGCCGCGGCCGCGCGGGGGGCGGATGTGGTGATCACCATGCTGCCGAACGGCGCGATCCTGCGCGCGGTGGCGGCAGAGGTGATCCCCGCCATGCGGCGCGGCGCGGTTTTCTGCGACTGTTCCACCGTCGATGTCGACAGCGCCCGCGCGGTGGCGGACCAAGCCGAGGCAGCGGGGCTTTCGGCGCTCGATGCCCCCGTGTCGGGCGGCGTGGGCGGGGCGGCGGCGGGCACGCTCACCTTCATGGTCGGCGGGCCGGATGCCGCCTTCGCCCGCGTCCTGCCGCTGTTCGACATCATGGGCCAGAAGGCCGTGCATTGCGGCGGCGCGGGCGCGGGACAGGCGGCCAAGATCTGCAACAACATGATCCTCGGCGCCACGATGATCGTCACCTGCGAGGCCTTCGCGCTGGCCGACAAGCTGGGTCTGGACCGCGCGCGGATGTTCGATGTGGTTTCCACCTCGTCGGGCTATTCCTGGTCGATGAACGCCTATTGCCCGGCCCCCGGCGTCGGCCCCCAAAGCCCGGCCGACAACGGCTATCGCCCCGGTTTCGCCGCCGAACTGATGCTCAAGGACCTGCGGCTGTCGCAACAGGCCGCCGAAAGCGTGGATGCCGACACGCCCCTGGGCGCGCTTGCCGCCGAACTCTACCGCCGCTTCGTCGAGGAAGAGGACGGGCGGGGCCGCGACTTTTCCGCCATGCTGCCGCGGTTCGAGGGGCGCGGGCGCGGCTGAACGGGGGGGGGGCGCGGCAAGCATTCGCTTTCGTGAATGCCTGCCGCGTGGCATGATGGCCCCGCGGCCCGGCAGGCGGGCCGCCCGTACCGGGGACCGAACATGTTCCAGACCAATGTCGGCACCATCGACCGCATCGTCCGCATCGTCGTGGGTCTTGCCCTGATCCTGGGCTTCTTCCTCGACACCGATGCGCGCTATCGCTGGCTCTACCTTCTCGGCATCCTGCCCCTGCTGACCGGGCTTCTGTCCACCTGCCCGGCCTATTCGCTTCTGGGCATCAGCACCTGCCGAACCAGGGGCTGAGCGACGCAGCCGGGCCGGCCGGTTGCCGGCCGGCCTATTCCGCCGCCATCCGCCCGCGTTTCAGCAGGGGGGCGAGGTAACGGCCGGTATGGCTTTCGGCCACCCGCGCCACATCCTCGGGCGTGCCGGTCGCCACCACCTGCCCGCCGCCATCGCCGCCTTCGGGGCCGATGTCGATGATCCAGTCGGCGGTCTTCACCACGTCGAGGTTGTGTTCGATCACCACCACCGTGTTGCCCTGATCGACCAGTTCGTGCAGCACTTCCAGCAGCTTGCGCACATCCTCGAAATGCAGCCCCGTGGTCGGTTCGTCGAGGATGTAGAGCGTCCGCCCGGTGGCCCGGCGCGCCAGTTCCTTCGACAGTTTCACCCGCTGCGCCTCGCCCCCCGAAAGGGTCGTGGCCTGCTGGCCGACCTTGATATAGCCGAGCCCGACCCGCACCAGCGCATCCATCTTTTCCCGGATCGCCGGCACGGCGGAAAAGAAGCCCTGCGCATCCTCCACCGTCATGTCAAGAACGTCCGCGATGGTCTTGTTCTTGAACTTGATTTCCAGCGTCTCTCGGTTGTAGCGCGCGCCCTTGCAGGTCTCGCAGGTGACATAGACATCGGGCAGGAAATGCATCTCGATCTTGATGACGCCATCGCCCTGACACGCCTCGCACCGCCCGCCCTTGACGTTGAAGCTGAACCGCCCCGGCTTGTAACCGCGCGCCTGCGCCTCCGGCAGGCCGGCGAACCAGTCGCGGATGGGGTCGAAGGCGCCGGTATAGGTGGCCGGGTTCGACCGCGGGGTGCGGCCGATGGGGCGCTGGTCGATGTCGATCACCTTGTCCAGATGTTCCAGCCCCCGGATCGTCTCGCAGGGGGCGGGCGTCTGTTTCGCGCCGTTGAGCCGCATCGAGGCGGTCTTGAACAGCGTCTCGATCGTCAGCGTGGACTTGCCGCCCCCCGACACGCCGGTGACGCAGATGAACCGCCCAAGCGGGAAATCCACCGTGACGTTCTTGAGGTTGTTCCCGCAAGCTCCCACAACGACAAGCTTTTTCCCGCTTCCATCGCGCCGCCCCCGGGGCACGGGGATGGACCGGGTACCGGCCAGATACTGGCCCGTCACGCTTGCCGGGTCGGCCATGATTTCGGCCGGGGTGCCATGCGCCACCACCCGCCCGCCATGCACGCCCGCGCCGGGGCCGATGTCGTAGACATAATCCGCCTCGCGGATCGCGTCCTCGTCATGTTCCACCACCAGCACGGTATTGCCCTGATCGCGCAGGTTCTTGAGCGTCTGCAACAGCCGGTCGTTGTCGCGCTGGTGCAGCCCGATGGAGGGCTCGTCCAGCACGTAAAGCACCCCGGTCAGGCCCGACCCGATCTGGCTCGCCAGCCGGATGCGCTGGCTTTCGCCGCCCGACAGCGTACCCGCATTGCGGGAAAGCGTCAGATAGTCGAGCCCGACATTGACAAGAAATCCAAGGCGTTCGCGGATTTCCTTCAGGATCGCCCGGGCGATCTCATTGCTTTGCGCGCTCAGCGTTTCGGGGGCGGATTCGACCCAGGCCAGCGCCTCGCGGATCGACTTTTCCACAACCTGGCCAATGTGATGGCCGGCGATCTTCACGGCCAGCGCCTCGGGCCGCAGCCGGTAGCCGCCGCAGGCATGGCAGGCGCGGTTGTTCTGGTAGCGTTCGAATTCCTCGCGCACCCAGGCGCTGTCGGTTTCGCGGTAGCGGCGTTCCATGTTGGGGATCACGCCCTCGAACACGCGCGAGACCTGATAGACCCGCCCGCCCTCGTCATAGCGGAACAGGATCTCCTCGCCGCCCGATCCGCGCAGGAACAGGTTCTGCACGTTTTCCGGCAGGTCCTTCCACTTCTTGCGCTTGTCGAATTTGTAATGCGCGGCAAGGGCTTCGATGGTCTGGGTAAAGTAGGGCGACTTCGACTTGGCCCAGGGCGCGATGGCGCCCCCCAACAGCGTCAGCGACTGGTCGGGCACCACGAGGCGTTCGTCGAAGAACAGCTCCACCCCCAGACCGTCGCAGATCGGGCAGGCCCCGAAAGGCGCGTTGAAGGAGAAAAGCCGCGGCTCGATTTCCGGGATGGTGAAGCCGCTGACCGGGCAGGCGAACTTTTCGCTGAAGACATGGCGTTCCGGCTCGCCGTCCTGCGGTGCGGTCTCGAGGATGGCGATGCCGTCGGCAAGGTTCAGCGCGGTGCGGAAGCTGTCGGCCAGCCGCACCTCCAGCCCCGCGCGCACCACGATCCGGTCCACCACCACGTCGATGTCGTGGCGCAGCTTCTTGTCCAGCACCGGCGGCTCGTCGAGGTCGTGGAACGCCCCGTCCACCTTGACGCGCTGGAACCCCTGCTTGCGCAGTTCCAGCATTTCCTTGCGGTATTCGCCCTTGCGGTCGCGGATGATCGGGGCCAGCAGATAGCCGCGCGTGCCCTCGGGCAGCGCCATCACCCGGTCCACCATGTCCTGCACCTGGCTGGCGACGATGGGCAGGCCGGTGGCGGGCGAATAGGGCACGCCGACGCGGGCGAACAGAAGCCGCAGATAATCGTAGATCTCCGTCACCGTGCCGACGGTGGACCGGGGGTTCTTCGATGTCGTCTTCTGTTCGATGGAAATCGCCGGGCTGAGGCCGCTGATATGGTCCACATCCGGCTTGCCCGCCATGTCGAGAAACTGGCGCGCATAGGCCGACAGGCTTTCGACATAGCGCCGCTGGCCCTCGGCATAGATCGTGTCGAAGGCGAGGCTGGACTTGCCCGACCCCGACAGCCCGGTGATCACCGTCAGCCGGTCGCGGGGGATCTTCACGTCGATGTTCTTGAGGTTGTGTTCGCGCGCGCCGCGCACCTCGATGAACTTCTGTTCCGTCATGGCCATCCCCGCGCCCTCGTGCAGGCCACAGATAGCGGATGTCGGCCGAGTCTCCAACCCGAAAGCGTGAACATTAAGTGAACTTTTACCATTACCGGCCGAAAATCGCGGGGACGTGAGGCGATTCCGCTTGAACATATTCCTGTTTGTGAATTTATTGAGCCCATCCCGAGTCACCCGAGAGGATCCGCCATGTTCGGCCTGCGCAAATCCCGCGTCCAGCGCATCGACCCCTGCGAGGCCGTCGCCCGCCATGCGCGCGGCGACCTGACCGTCATCGACGTGCGCGAGGCGGCGGAACTGCGCGCCAGCGGCACGGCCAGGGGCGCGCTGCATGTGCCGCTGGCGCTGCTGCCGATCAAGGCCGACCCGCGCCACCCCGGCCACGACCCCGCGCTGGACCCGGACCGGCCCGTCGCGCTTTACTGTGCGGCCGGCGGGCGGTCGGGGATGGCGGCGGAACTGCTGATGAAGCTCGGCTATCGCGAGGTCTACAATATCGGCGGCTTCGGCGACTGGTGCGCGGGCGGCGGCCAGACCTGCCGCTGACCGGGGCACACAAGATTTTCGGACGAAAAATTTTCCGTCCCGCCGCGCCGCAGGCGCGGCCCGGCCCAACCGGGCGTGGTGAAAAAGGGCCCCGAGGGGCCCTTTTGCATCGCGGACGGGCGGGAGGGCCCCTAGATGTGCAGCGCGCGGCCCCAGGCGTCCAGCACCGATTCGTGCATCATCTCGCTCAGCGTCGGATGCGGGAACACGGTTTCCATCAGTTCGGCTTCGGTGGTTTCCAGCGTGCGGCCGACGACATAGCCCTGGATCAGTTCCGTCACCTCGGCCCCCACCATATGCGCGCCGAGCAGTTCGCCCGTCTTCGCGTCGAACACGGTTTTCACCAGGCCCTCGGGCTCGCCAAGCGCGATGGCCTTGCCGTTGCCGATGAAGGGGAAACGGCCCACGCGCACCTCGTGCCCGGCCTCTTTCGCCTTCGCCTCGGTCAGGCCGACCGATGCGACCTGCGGATGGCAATAGGTGCAGCCGGCAATCGTGTTCGGCCTGATGGGATGCGGATGCCCGCCCGCGATCAGTTCGGCCACCATCACGCCTTCATGGCTGGCCTTGTGCGCCAGCCACGGCGCACCGGCGATGTCGCCGATGGCATAAAGCCCCTCCACCCCCGTGCGGCAGAAGGCGTCCACCACCACATGGCTGCGGTCGATCTTGACCCCCAATGCCTCCAGCCCCAGGTCCTCGACATTGCCGACGATGCCGACGGCGGAAATCACCGTGTCGAAACCTTCCGTCGTGGTGCCCTTCGCATCCTCCAGATGCGCGGTGACGCCCGTGCCCGGCTTGCGGTCGAGCGTCTTGACGGTGGTCTTTTCGAGGATCTTCATCCCCTGCTTGACGAAGGCTTTCCTGGCGAAGGCGCTGATTTCCGCATCCTCCACCGGCAGCACGCGGTCCATCACCTCGCAGACCGTCACATCGGCGCCGAGCGTGTTGAAGAAACTGGCGAATTCGATGCCGATGGCGCCCGACCCGATGACCAGCAGCTTTTTCGGCATCCGTTTGGGTTGCAGCGCGTGTTTGTAGGTCCAGACCAGATCGCCGTCGGCCTCCAGCCCCGGCAGTTCGCGCGCCCGCGCGCCGGTGGCCAGCACGATGGCCGGGGCCGCCAGTTCCTCCACCCCCTTGTCGGTCTTGACCGTGACCCGGCCCTTGCCGGGCAGGCTGGCCGCGCCCATGAACACCGTCACCTTGTTCTTCTTCATCAGATGGCCGATGCCGCCAGACAGCTGTTTGGCCACCCCGCGCGACCGGGCGACCACCGCATCCAGATCGTAGCCGATGCCGTCGGTCTTCAGCCCGAAGTCCTTGGCGCGGCGCATCAGGTGGAACACCTCGGCCGACCGCAACAGCGCCTTGGTCGGGATGCAGCCCCAGTTGAGGCAGATGCCCCCCAGATGCTCGCGTTCCACGATGGCGACGTTCAGGCCAAGCTGCGCGCCGCGGATGGCGGCGACATAGCCGCCCGGCCCGGCGCCGATCACGATCATGTCGAAGGTCTTTGCGGCCATGCGGTTCCCCCTGAAAAAGTGGTTTGACGTTAAACTATCCTGAAAACGGGTGCAATGCGGCCCCGTTCAGCCCTGAACCTCCCTGACCGCGGCGGCATAGGCGCCCGCATCCAGAAACGCCTGTTCCTCGGGTGTCGTCGCCCGGCCGAAGGCGGCGTTGCGGTAGGGAAAGCGGCCGAAGCGGTCGATGACCCAGGCATGGGCGCGGGCGTGCAGCAGGTTGCCGGCCCCGGTGTCCGGCATGCGTTCGCCGATCAGGCGGATGCATTCGGCCTGATCGGCGGCATCCTCGGCATGCATGTAGGGCAGGTAGAAGAACTGCCGCTCGGGCTCCGGCGCGTCCATGTCCCAGCCCGCGGCCACGGCGCGCCTCGCCGCCGCCAGCGCCAGCGCATCGGTGGTGAAGGCCCGGGACGACCCGCGCCACATGTTGCGCGGAAACTGGTCGGTCAGCACGATGAAGGCGAGGCTGCCCGCCGCGCCCTCGATCCAGTGGTCGAGCCCGCCTTCGGCCGCGGCCTGCCACAGATCGGCGAACCGCGCGCGGATATCGTCGTCCAGCGCGGGGTCCACGGCGTACCATTGCGCCGGTTCCAGTTCGCCCAGCCAGAAGTCGAGCACGGCGGCGGGGTCTGACATGGCGTTCTCCATCCATTCGGGCATCCATTCGGGACAGCCAGCGTGGCAGGTTTCGGCCCCCCGCGCAACGCGACGCTCAGCCCCGGTCGTCGCGGGTCTCGGGCGGGGCCATCACCGCCTCGACCGCCAGTGCGGATGCGGTGGGGGCCAGGGGCGCGAAGGCGCCGGTGTCGGCCACGGCGGGCGCGGGGCGGCGGGTCATGCGCCAGCCGGCATAGGCCGCCTGCACCAGCAGCGCGAGGCCCACGAAGGCGAAGAACCCGCCCTGCCCGATCCGGTCCATCATCCAGCCCGTCACCAGCGGCCCCGCGATCGCGCCGAGCCCGTAAAGGAAGATCAGCCCCGCAGAGGCGCCCGCCATGTCGGCATTGTCCAGAAAGTCGTTGGCATGCGCGATCAGCAGCGCATAAAGCGGGTTGAGCACGCCCCCGAGGATCAGCACCAGCACCACCAGCGGCCAGAAGGCGGGCTGGTGCAGCGTGGGCCAGACCACCGCCACCACGCCCGCCGCCGACAGGATCAGGATCAGAAGCCGCCGGTCCATCCGGTCGGACGCATAGCCGATGGGATACTGGAACAGCATGCCGCCCACGAAGATCGCGCCGACGAAGACCGAGATCTGCACCACCGACAGCCCCACCTGCGTGCCCCAGACAGCCGCCATCCCCGCCAGCCCCGCATAGGCCGCCCCGGTCAGGAACATCCCCACGCAGCCAAGGGGCGATCCGCGGAACAGCGCCCGGAACGCCATCGGCCGCACCGCCCCGAAGGCAGGCGCGGGCGAGGCCGACAGCAGGATCGGCGTGAAGGCCAGCGACACCAGCACCGAGGGGATCACGAACAGCAGATACCCCGAAGGATCCCCTGCCAGCAGCAGCGCCTGCGCCGCGGTGATCCCCACCATCTGCACGATCATATAGGCCGAAAGCGTCCGCCCCCGGGTCTCGTTGGTGGCGGAATCGTTCAGCCAGCTTTCGGCGGTGACATAGACCCCCGAAAAGCAGAACCCCAGCAACAGCCGCATGACCGACCAGGCGATCCAGTCGGGAAACACCGGAAACAGGATCAGCACCGCCGAGATGAGCGATCCGAGCGCCGCGAACACCCGCACATGGCCGACATGGCGGATCATTTCCGGCGCCAGTTGCGATCCGCCCAGAAAGCCCACCGAATAGCAGGCCATCACCACCGACATCTGCGCGGTGGTGAAGCCCTCGATCCCGCCGCGCAGGCCCAGAAGCGTGCCCTGCATGCCGTTGCCGACCATCAGCAGCAGCACCCCCAGCAATAGCGCCCAGGACGACGCCACAACCCGGATCATCGCGCGACTCCTCTATCCGTCCCGCCGATCATGCCCCGGGCGAGGGCGGCTGTCAGCCTCTGTCCCCGCCGTCCCCGCCCGGGATCAGCAGCGAGGCATCGCCGTAGGAGAAGAACCGATACCCCCGCGCCACCGCATGGGCATAGATCCGCCGGATCCGCCCCACCCCCATCAGCGCCGAGACCAGCATCATCAGCGTCGATTTCGGCAGGTGGAAGTTGGTCATCAGCGCATCGGTGACGCGGAAACGGTAGCCGGGGTAGATGAAGATATCGGTGGGGCCCCGCCAGGGGTGGATGCAGCCGGCGTCGTCGGCCGCCGACTCGATCAGGCGCAGGGCGGTGGTGCCGACGGGGATGATGCGCCCGCCCCCGGCGCGGGTGGCGTTGATCTCTGCCGCCGCCCGTTCGGACACCTCGCCCCATTCGGCATGCATGCGGTGGGTGGTCACATCCTCGACCTTCACCGGCAGGAAGGTGCCCGCGCCGACATGCAGCGTGACCTCGGTGAAATCCACGCCCCTGGCGGCCAGCGCGGCCAGCAGGGGGGCGTCGAAATGCAGGCTCGCCGTGGGGGCGGCGACCGCGCCGGAATGGCGGGCGAAAACGGTCTGGTAGTCCTCTGCGTCCTGCGCGTCGGGGGCGCGGCGGGCGGCGATATAGGGCGGCAGCGGCATCGCGCCCGCCTCTGCCAGCGCGGCGTCGAATGCGGCCCCGGTGGCGTCGAACACCAGCCGCAGGTCGGTTTCGCCCTTTTCCGCCACGCGGGCCGACAGGCGGGGGGAAAAGCGGATCACCTCGCCCACCCGAACCTTGCGCAGCGGCTTGGCCATGGCGCGCCAGCCCTCGGCGGCGGGTTCCAGCAGCGTCACCTCCACCCGCGCGGTGACGGGCCCCTGCCCGCTGTCGCGATGGCGTTCGCCCGTCAGCCGCGCCGGGATCACGCGGGTGTTGTTCAGCACCAGCCGGTCGCCGGGGCGCAACAGGTCCACGAGGTCGCGCACATGCAGGTCGCGGATCGCATCGCCCTCGGCCACCAGCAGACGCGCCGCCGGGCGCGGGCGCACGGGACGGGTGGCGATCAGCGCCTCGGGCAGGTCGAAATCGAAATCGGACAGTTTCATGCCTGCCTTCTAGCCGGGTGCGCACCCCGCCGGAAGGGGACTTTGCCGGATCAACGCCGCGCGGGGGTGGGGCAAAATTTTTCGTCCGAAAAATTTTGGGGCGGCCGCCCCGGCCTATTCCGGCAGGCTCGCAGGCGGCTTGCGGAAAAGCTCGCGGAAAAACGCCGGGGCCAGCACCGACAACAGGCGCACATTGACCTGCGGCGCCTCTGCCGTGCCGCGGATGCGGTAGTTGAAGCCGAACACGCCCTCGCCCCTGCGGGTCAGCACGCTGCCGATCCCGTTGACGAGGTAGAAGGGCGAAATCACCCCCCGCAGGTCCAGTTGCGCGTTCGCGAAGGTATAAAGCCCCTCCATCGTCACCCCGAACGACGCGCCGACCGCCGCGCCCTCGCGCAGTTCCATCCCCACCGGGGTCAGGCGGAACCGGCCCGAGGCTTCGGAAAACGCAAGGCCCGAGGTCTGCAACTGTTCCAGCAGCCCCACGATGCTGACCGCGTTCAGCAGGTCGGCCAGCACCGACAGGTTGCGCACGCGGAAACTGCGCAACCCGACGGTGCCCTCGTAATGGCCGCGCGCGCCGGTGGGGGTCAGCACCAGATCCATCGCGCCGCCGCGCATCTTGTCGAAGATCCCGGCGGCGCGCATCACCGCCCCCGCATCGCGGGCGGCGACGCGAAAGGCGGTGCCGGCGGCGGTGGTGTCGATGCGGCCCTCGACCGGGGCGGCGCCGTTGACGCGGCCCGCGAAGGTGCCGCGCAGCCCGCCCCGGGTGCCCAGATCGCCGCGGAAATCCGTCAGCGCGATCCCCTCCGTGACCTGCACCCGGTCGAGCGTCACGGCCAGCGTGGTGCCCGCACCGCCGCCGCCCCCTGCGCCGCCCTCGGGCAGGCGGCGCAGGTCGGCGGTGCCGCCCGTCACCCGCACCTGCGCCGCGCGGCCCGCACCCTGCCCGACCAGTTCGGCCTTGGCCCGCAGCCAGTCGCCCAGATCCAGCCGGTCGAGGCTCAGCCGGTCGAGCCCGCCTTCGGCCCGCAGCCGCACCGCGCCTTCGGCCCGCAGCCCCGGCGCGGTCAGCGCCAGCCGGTCCACCACCGCCGGCCGGCCCAGTGTGCCCGCAACCTCCAGCCGCCCCGATGCGGCGGCAGGTTTCGACCAGCCGATTTCGGCGATGCGCATCGCGCTGCGTTCCAGCGTCGAGGTCAGGGTGAACCGGGGCGGCGCGTCGCGGGCAAGCGCGATGGTGAAATCCGCCACGCCCTCGCCCGACAGGCTGTTCGTGGCGATCCCCGGCACGAATTCCGACAGGAACCGCCCGTCCAGCGGCACCGAGCCCGCAACGCTGCTGATCCCGGCCGTCCCGGGCCCGAAATCCTGCCGCCATGTCGCGCTGAAGGGCAGCGCGCCGATGGTGCCCTGCCCGGCGATGGTGATCCCCCGCGGGTCGGCCTGCAAGGCCAGCACTGGCGCCGCCAGCCGCCGCCCCGGGGCCATGCGGTCGGTCGCGACCTCGCGCAATTCGCCGCCGACGCGGTAGTCCACGTCGGACACCTGCACCTTGGGCAACAGCGGCAGGTCCATTTCGGTGGTCAGCACCGCCCGGCCCTCGGCCATGTCCACCGCGACCCCGGCCTTGGACATGAAGCCGAAGGGCGGCTGGTCCAGCATCGACAGCGCCGCGGTGATGGTGCTGTCGGTTTTCAGCGTGATATGCGCCTGCGCCGGTTTCTGCGTGATGTCGGGCACGCGGAACACCGACCCGCCCACCGCCACATCGCCCCCTTCGGGCGGGGTGACATGGCCACGGTCCAGCACCATCGTATAGGTGTTGTCCTGTACCGTGGCATAGCCGAAACCGTCGCGGATCGGCGGCAGGGTGCGCAGGATCCGCACATCCGCCCCCGCGAATTCATAGCCGAGCGTCAGCCGCGGTTCCTGCCCCGGGCGGATGCGCAGCGCGCCCTTGACGTCGAACAGCCGGCCCTCCTGCACGTTCTGTTCCAGCCAGGCCCGCGTGCGCGGCACCAGCCGCACCGGCCAGAGCGCGAGCAGGCGGTCATGGGCGATCTCGTCCATGTCCACGTCCACGGTGACGGTCCAGCCCGCCTCGCCCGCCGACACGCCCCCCGCGACCAGCAGCCGGTGGCCCTCGCCCACCAGCGACAGCTGGCCGATCGACAGTTCGAACGGGTCGAGCCGCAGCCGCGCGTCCAGCGCGCCTTGCGTGAACCGCAGCGGTTCGGTCAGCATGCCTTCGGGGTCGATGCGCATCTCGGTGATCTGCACCTGACCGATGAAGGCGCCGGGGCGGCCGTCCACGATGGCGTCCAGATAGCTGTGCCCCGCAGCCTTCAGCCGCAGGGTGGCGCTTTCCACCGCCAGTTCGGAAAAGTTGATCCGTTCGGCCGCCGGGTCATAGGCAAAGCGCAGCCCCGCGCGGTCGAAGGCGATGGGGGCCGCGCCCGGGGTGGGTTGCAGGGCGCCCGCGCCGCTCGACAGCGCGCCGTCGAGCCCGGTCAGCGCCCCCGCGGCGTCGAGGCTGGCGCGCAATTCGCCCGCGAAGGTCGCCTCCAGCACGCCGAGCCAGCCGAGCACCGGCGCCACCGCCGCCAGATCGCGCGCCGCCACCTGATCGAGCCCCACGGCCACCCGCGCCTCGCCGCTGGCGCGGTCCATCACCACCGACATCTGCGCCCGCGCATGCGCGCTGCCCCCGGCGACGAGGCCCAGCCCCGCCTCCAGCACCAGCGCCGCGTCGTCGCGGGTCAGCGACAGCCGCCCGTCGCCCGCCGTCCACACCCGCCGCGCCCGCCGGTCGTCGAGCGTGAGCGTGACCGCCTCCGCCTCGATCCGTTCCAGTTGCCGCAGGGCGGGCAGGTCGAACACGCCCCCCAGCACGTCGAGCAGCGCCCCGGGCGTGGCCGCTCCCGCACTGCCCAGCATCCCCTCGCCCACACCCAGATCGAGGGTTCCGTCCGCCGCGCGGCGCAGCGTGACCTGCGCGCCGACCAGCCGCAGCACCTCGGGGTGGATGTCGCCCTTCAGCAGCGCCGGGGCGTCGAAGGCGGCGGTCAGTTCGGGCAGTTGCGCCAGCAGCCGGCCATCGGGGGCCATGACCCGCAGATCCTCCAGCCGCAGCCCGGCCGCCCGGATCCCGTCGAGCGACAGTTCCACCCCGCCGAGCGCCACAGCCGCATGGCCGTCGAGCAGCCGGTTCACCCGCGCCTCGGTTTCCGCCACGGCCCAGACCGGCAGCACGACGGGCCGCCCGCCCCACAGCGCCACGGCCAGCGCCAGCCCCCCCGCCAGCACGACGAAGGCGGCCACGGGCCACAGCACCAGACGGCGCAGCGCACGCGCGACGCGCCGGGGGGTCCGCCCGGGAGGCGGCGCCCCCCCGGGTACGCCCTGCGGCGGCGCAGCCGTAACTGCGCCGGTTCCGCCCGACATATGCTCTGCTGCACCCATCGCCCGTCCGTCGCCGGTTTCCCCGGCCTGCCCGGGGCCTTTATATTCCCGCAATTCCCGCTAGAACACCAAATGTTCCGTGACCTGAGCGAGGATATGCCCATGCCCGTCCCCGGCGACCCGGCCCCCGATTTCACCCTGCCCCGCGACGGCGGCGGCAGCATCACCCTGTCGGCGCTGCGCCCCGGCAAGGCGGTGGTCTATTTCTACCCCAAGGACGACACCTCCGGCTGCACCACCGAGGCGCTGGATTTCACCGCCGCCGTCGCCGCTTTCGCCGCCGCGGGCACCACCGTCATCGGCATTTCCAAGGACAGCGTGTCGCGCCACGACCGCTTTGCCGCCAAACACGGGCTGGCCGTCATCCTCGCCTCGGACGAAGATGCCACCACCTGCGAGGACTGGGGCGTCTGGGTCGAGAAATCCATGTACGGCAAGACCTTCCTGGGGATCGAGCGCGCGACCTTCCTGATCGACGGTGCGGGCCGCGTGGCGCAGGTCTGGCGCAAGGTCAAGGTCAAGGACCATGTGGCAGAGGTGCTGGCGGCGGCGCAGGCGCTGGCATGACCACGCTGACCGATCTGGCGGTGGCGGTGCTGACCGCCGCCGACGCGCGCGAAAAGACCGCGCTGTCGCGCCGCAACGCCGCGCTGTGGTTCGCCGCGCGGGCGCAGGGCACCCCCCTGCCCCTCGGCGCCGCCCTGCCCCCCGACCGCCCGGCGCGGCCCGCGCGCCCCGAACTGCTGGCCCCGCGCGACATGCCCCGCCGCCGCCCCGGCACGCTGGCCGGGCGCGTCGCGCTGCTGCATGCCGTCGCGCATATCGAACTGAACGCGGTGGACCTGCACTGGGACATCGTGGCGCGGTTCGCCCATATCCCCATGCCGCCCGGTTTCCACGACGACTGGGTGAAGGCGGCGGATGAGGAATCGAAGCATTTCACCCTGCTGGCCGATTGCCTGGAAACCATGGGCAGCCATTACGGCGCCCTGCCCGCCCATGCGGGCATGTGGCGCGCGGCAGAGGATACGGCGGGCGACCTGATGGCGCGGCTCGCCGTGGTGCCGATGGTGCTGGAGGCGCGCGGCCTCGACGTGACGCCGCAGATGATCGACATCTTCCGCGGCACCGGCGAAGCGCAGGCCATGGCGGCGCTGGAAACGATCTATGCGGAAGAGGTGGGCCATGTCGCCTATGGCTCTAAATGGTTCCATTTCCTCTGCGGGCGCCACGACCTCGACCCCAAGGAGGTGTTCCACGCGCTGGTCCGCCGCCATTTCCACGCCACGCTGAAGCCCCCCTTCAACGAGGAAAAACGCGCCGAGGCCGGCCTGCCGCCCGATTTCTACTGGCCGCTGGCCGATGCCGCCCCGCCTGCGGCAGATTGAAGCGGTCCGCAGGCAGATCGGCAGGTTTCCGCCCAAATCCGCACAGATCGGCGCCGCGCCGCCCGCTATTTGTCAAAAATGTTGCCATGGATGACAGCCGACCGCTAATCACCCCGTACCGGCGACCGGGGACAGCGGTTCCGGGATCCGTGCGATAGACTGGAAAGACCACACCGGGGCGGCCGCAACCGCGCCGCCACCCAGATGGGATGCCGCCGATGCCAAGACGCATACTCCACCGCATCAACCACGCGCTGGAAAAAAGGTTCCCCGAACAGCGGTTGTTCCTGAAATCCGAAACCGAAACGCGGTTCATCCGCCTGCGCCCGGTCACGCAGGTCGCGGCGCTGGCGGGGGGGGTGTCGCTTTTCGCCTGGGCGGTGGTGGCGACGGCGCTGGTGATGGTCGACAGCCTCGGCGCCGGATCGGCGCGCGAACAGACGGCGCGCGAACGGATCGCCTATGAAACCCGGCTCGACATGCTGGCCCGCCAGCGCGACGAACGCGCCGACGAGGCGCTGAGCGCGCAGGAACGCTTCAACCTCGCGCTCGCCAAGGTGTCGCAGATGCAGTCGCTCCTGCTCGCCTCGGAGGACCGGCGCAAAGAGGTCGAGACCGGCCTCGACGTGGTGCAGCAGACGCTCCGCCGCACGATCGGCGAACGCGACGCAGCGCGGGCCGATGCATCCGAGCTGCGCGTGGCGCTGGCCGAACAGGGCGGCGAGGGCAGCCCGCTGGCCGCCCGCGCGCGCGAGGTCGAGGATACGATGACGGTTCTGGCCGGCACGCTCGGCGCGATCGCCACCGAACGCGACCATCTCGCCTCTGCGGCGGTCGAGGCGCGGCACGAGGCCGGGCTGATCGCGCTGGAAAAACGCCTGCTGGAAGAACGCAACGACCAGATCTTCACCCGGCTGGAAGAGGCCGTGTCGGTGTCGATGGAACCGCTGGACCGCATGTTCCGGTCTGCCGGGCTCAACCCCGAACAGGTCCTGCGCGAGGTGCGGCGCGGCTATTCCGGCCAGGGCGGGCCGGTCACGCCGCTGCGCATCTCGACCAAGGGCGAGGTGCCCGACCCCCATGCCCTGCGCGCCGATGCGATCCTGCAGGGATTCGACCGCATGGCGCTCTACCGGATCGCGACGCAGAAGGTGCCCTTCGCCAATCCGGTGCGCGGCAGCTACCGCTTCACCAGCGGCTTCGGCTTCCGCCGCGACCCCAAGGGCAAGGGCACGCGCATGCATGCCGGCACCGATTTCGCCGGCGCGCGCGGCACGCCGATCCATTCCACCGCCGACGGCGTGGTGGTCGAGGCGGGCTGGCATACCGGCTACGGCAACGTCGTCACCGTCCGCCACGCCTTCGGGATCGAGACGCGCTATGCGCATCTTTCGCAAATCCGGGTGAAAAGCGGACAATCGGTCTCGCGCGGGGACCGGATCGGTGATATGGGCAACACCGGACGCTCGACCGGGACCCATCTTCACTACGAGGTTCGGGTCGGCGGCAAACCCGTCAATCCGATGACCTACATCAAGGCAGCGACCAATGTTTTCTAAAAGCAGGATCAACGAGCCCGGTCCGAAGCAGGCCCCCGAGGCGGAAAAGAAGGTGCCAGACGCAATGACCGCCGCCCCCAAGACCGATTACGCCCCCGCCGCCCCCAACAAGGCGAAACCCGCCGCCTCGGTCCTGTCGTCGGACCTCACGGTGGTCGGCAACCTCAAGACCACCGGCGACATCCAGGTCGAAGGCGTGGTCGAGGGCGACATCCGCGCCCATCTGCTGACGGTCGGCGAAAGCGCCACCATCCGGGGCGAGATCGTGGCCGACGACATCGTGATCAACGGCCGGGTGATCGGCCGGGTGCGCGGCCTCAAGGTCCGCCTCACCTCCACCGCGCGGGTCGAGGGCGACATCATCCACAAGACCATCGCCATCGAAAGCGGCGCCCATTTCGAGGGCTCGGTCCAGCGTCAGGACGACCCGCTGTCGGCCGGCGCCGCCAAACCCGGCATCCAGCGCGGCGAGATCTGATCGCCGCCCCCCTGCCCGGTTCCGCGGCGGCCCCCGGGCCGCCGTTCTGCTTTCCGGGCCCCGGATGGTCCCGTGGCCGCTGTCGGCGGCGCGCCGCGCAGGCGTATTTCGGGCAGGATGAAGCCCGCGCGCCCGTCCGGCAAAGGCGCGCCAGCGTCATTTTCTGTCCCCAAATATCCCCGCCGGAGGCTCCTGCGCCCTCCCCCGGGCCAGCCTTCGGGCAAGGGCCCTAGTCCAGCGCCCGGCGGTAGAGATGCCAGCTCGCATGCCCCAGCACCGGCAGCACCACGAAAAGGCCGAGGAACATCGGCACCATCCCCGCGAACAGCAGCACCGCGATGGTGATCCCCCAGACCAGCATCACCCCGGGGTTTTCGCGCACACAGGCGAAACTGGTCAGCATCGCGGTGACGAAATCCAGCTCGCGTTCCAGCAGCAGCGGCAGGCTGACCACCGTCAGCGCGAACAGCAGCCCCGCAAAGACCGCGCCCACCATGGTGCCCACCGCGATCATCGCAATCCCGTTCGGGGTCAGGAACACCTCCCATGACGAACTGACATTGGTCATCACCTGCAACCCCATGAACAGCGCGAAGATCATATGGGCGAGGAAGTTCCAGAACAGGAAGAACACCACGATGATCGCCGCGATCGCGGGGATCTGCCGGTCCTTCTGGCGAAAGACGACCCCCAGAACCCCCCGCCAGTCGAGCCGCGCCCCCGCCTCGATCCGCCGGCTGACCTCGTAAAGCCCGACCGCGACGAAGGGCCCGAGCAGCGGAAAGCCGAGCGTGACCGGGATCGTCCACCAGATCTGCCCCGAGGCCGTCAGCGCCCACCACAGAAGGATGCCGCCCCCGACATAGACCGCCGAAAAGAACAGCCCGTAAAGCGGCGCGCGCAGGAAATCGCGCCCTCCCTGCGCCAGCGCGGCGCGCAGGTCGGTCAGCGTCAGCAGCCGCACCCCCGGCACCGCCGAAGGCGGCAGGAAACCCTGTTCGGTCATCGTCTCTCTCCCCGTTTTGGCGAGGCTAGAAAGCGCCGCGATTCCCGGCAAGGGATTTGCCCGCCCGCCGCGCGCCCCGCGGGGGTCTTTCAGGCAGGATGAAGCCGCACGCCCCTTCGGCACAGGCGCGCCAGCGTCATTTTCTGTCCGCAAATATCCCCGCCGGAGGCTCCTGCACCGTCCACCGGGCCAACCGCAGGGGATCGGAACCTGCGCAGGTCAAAGATCAGACGTCCGCCTGCGCCTCGGCGCGGGACTTGCCCGACAGGTCCATCGCCAGCGTCGCGGCCATGAACGGATCCAGATCGCCGTCCAGCACGCCCTGCGTGTCCGAGGTTTCCACCCCCGTGCGCAGGTCCTTCACCATCTGGTAGGGTTGCAGCACGTAGGACCGGATCTGGTTGCCCCAGCCCGCATCGCCCTTGGCGTCGTGCTGCGCGCTGATCGCCTCGGTCCGCTTGCGCAGTTCGAGTTCGTAAAGGCGCGAACGCAGGGCGTTCATCGCGATCTCGCGGTTCTGGTGCTGCGACTTCATCGAGCTTGTCACCACGATATTCGTCGGGATGTGGGTGATCCGCACCGCCGAGTCGGTGGTGTTCACGTGCTGGCCGCCCGCGCCCGAGGACCGGTAGGTGTCGATGCGGATGTCGCGGTCGGGGATCTCGATCTCGATATTCTCGTCCACCACCGGATAGACCCAGACCGAGGAAAACGACGTGTGCCGCCGCGCCGCCGAATCGTAGGGCGAAATCCGCACCAGCCGGTGCACGCCCGATTCCGACTTCAGCCAGCCATAGGCGTTGTGCCCGGAAATCTTGTAGGTGGCCGACCGGATCCCCGCCTCTTCGCCGGCGCTTTCGGCCATCAGTTCGACCTTGTAGCCCTTGCGTTCGGCCCACCGCACATACATCCGCGCCAGCATGCTGGCCCAGTCGCAGCTTTCCGTCCCACCCGCCCCGGCGTTGATTTCGAGGAAGGTGTCGTTGCTGTCGGCCTCGCCGTCCAGCAGTGCCTCCAGTTCCTTCGCCGCGGCTTCCGCGACCAGCGCCTTCAGCGCCGCCTCGGCCTCGGCCACGATCTCGGCGTCGCCCTCGGCCTCGCCCAGTTCGATCAGTTCCACATTGTCGCGCAGCCCCTGGTCGATCCGCCGGTAGACCGTCACCGCGTCGATCAGCGCCTGACGTTCGCGCATCAGCTTCTGCGCCTTGGCGGGGTCGTTCCACAGGTCGGGCGCCTCGATCAGGGCGTCGAATTCCTCCAGCCGGTGGGGCGCGGTGTCCCAGTCCATCCGCTGCGCCAACAGGCGAAGGGACTTGCCGATCGCGTCGATGTGGTTTTGCGTCTCTGCGCGCATGGGATCCTCGCGGGGCGGATGGATGGGGCGGGCCGGAAGGCGCCGGGCCGGCGCGGCCCCGATATACGCGCGGCCCCGGGGCCGCGCAAGGCGTGGCTCAGTAAAGCCCGCCGGAACTCATCGACCCGAAATCGGCCTTCTTCGGGATGACCCTGGTCTTGCCGCTGGCGGTGGTGACGGCGGCGTCGCCCTCTGCCCCGTCGGTCTCGCCATGCGCGAAGAGCGGCAGGTTGGACCCCATGGCGAAACCGCCGTCCACCAGCGCGCCCAGGCCGAAGATCGGCTCTTCGCCCTCGCGGAAATATTCCGCCACGACATGATCGCCGCTGGCGTCGTCGGGCAGGCGCGCGCCGGTGAAACGGTCGATCTTGAGGAAATACCCCCCCGGCGGCACCTTGAAGTTCGTGCCGCCGTATTCCTTCACCGCCTCGCGCATGAAGGTTTCGAACACCGGCCCGCACATCCCCCCGCCCGAGGCGCTGCCCATGCTGCGCGGCTGGTCGTAGCCGATGTAGCAGCCGGCGACGAGGTTCGAGGAATAGCCGATGAACCACACGTCCTTGGCGTCGTTGGTGGTGCCGGTCTTGCCCGCGATCGGCACGCCCACGTTGATGCCGCGCCCGGTGCCGCGCTGGATCACGCCCTGCATCATCGAGGTCAGCTGATAGGCCGTCACCGGGTCCATGATGCGTTCGCGTTTCGACACGACATGCGGCACCGCGCCGGGGTCCAGGCTCGCCAGCCGGCAATCGGTACATTCGCGCTGGTCGTGGCGATAGACGGTGCGGCCCCAACGGTCCTGCACGCGGTCGACCAGCGTCGGTTCCACCCGTTCGCCGCCATTCGCGAACATCGCATAGGCCGCGACCATCTTGTAGAGCGTCGTTTCCTCGGACCCGAGCGCATTGGCCAGGAACTGCCCCATCCGGTCGTAGACGCCGAAGCGTTCGGCATAGGCGGCCACCACATCCATACCGATTTCCTGGGCGATCCGCACGGTCATCAGGTTCCGGCTCTGCTCGATCCCGGTGCGCACCGGGGTGGGGCCGTAGAACCTGTTCGAGGCGTTCTTGGGCTTCCACAGCCCCTGCGGGGTGTCCACCTCGATCGGCGCGTCGACGACGATGGTGGCGGGGGTGAAGCCGGAATCGAGGGCCGCGGCATAGACGAAGGGCTTGAAGCTGGATCCCGGCTGCCGCTGCGCCTGCGTGGCACGGTTGAAGACCGAATCCTGATAGCTGAAACCGCCCTGCATGGCGACGACGCGGCCGTTGTTCACGTCCATCGCCATGAAGCCGCCCTGCACCTCGGGCACCTGGCGCAGCGACCAGCGGCTGAAACTGCCGTCCTCCTTCGTCACCGCGCGCACCAGCACCACATCGCCCACCGCGACCAGATCGCCGGGCACCTTGGCCTTGGGGCCGAGCCGCCCGTCCGCCTGCCGCTTGCGCGCCCAGGTCACGTCCTCGGCGGGGATGAAATGGCCGTCCTCGTCCTCGGCCACGCCCTCGATGCCGATGCGGGCCGATGTCTTGCCGATCTCCAGCACCACGGCGGGATGCCAGCCGTCGATGTCGCGCGGCGCCTCGGCCTCGGCCAGCGCGGCCCGCCAGTCGGCCTCGGTCGTCAGCCGCGCGGGATCGACGGTCTTGCGCGTGCCGCGCCAGATGCCCATCGACCGGTCATAGCGTTCCAGCCCCGCGCGCAACGCCCGCGCCGCCACCTGTTGCAGGTCGGGGTCCACCGTGGCGCGGATCGTCAGCCCGCCGCCGAAAAACTCCTGCTCGCCGAAGCTGCCCGACAGCTGGCGGCGGATCTCGTCGGTGAAATAATCACGCGAGGGCAGGCTGTCGCGGAAGGCCGGATAGTCGCCGTTCTGCACCGATTTCAGCGGCTGCGCGAGGGCGGTCTCCATCGCCTCGCGGTCGATATAGCCGTTCTCGTACATCTCGCGCAGCACGTAGTTGCGCCGCTCGGTCACGCGCTGTTTGGCGCGGACGGGGTGGTACTGGCTCGGCGCCTGCGGCATCGCGGCCAGCATCGCGGCCTCCTGCGGTTCCAGCTGCGCCAGCGTCTTGTTGAAATAGGTCTGCGCCGCGGCGGCGACACCATAGCTGTTCTGGCCGAGGAAGATCTCGTTCATGTAAAGCTCGAGGATCTTGTCCTTGGGCAGCGCCTCCTCGATCCGGGTGGCGAGGATGATCTCCTTGATCTTGCGTTCCATGCTGCGGTCGCCCGACAGCAGGAAGTTCTTCATCACCTGCTGCGTGATGGTCGAGGCGCCGCGCAGGTTCTGCCCGCGCGAACGCACCGCCTCGATCAGCGCCGCCGCCATGCCGCGCGCGTCATAACCCTTGTGGTGGTAGAAGTTCTTGTCCTCGGCAGAGATGAAGGCGTGCTTCACCAGGTCGGGGATTTCCTCGATGGGGGCGAAGATGCGGCGTTCGTGGGCGAATTCGTCGATCATCCGGCCCTCGCCGGAATAGATGCGGCTGATCGTGGGGGGGGTGTATTGCGCCAGGCTCTCGTGGCTGGGCAGGTCGCGGGAATAGAACCACAGCACGCCGCCCACGGTCAGCGCCCCGAACAATGCCACCAGCGTGACGAAGGTGAAGATGGACCCGAAGAACGAGCCGATGAAGCGGATCACGCGCAATCCCCCTTTTCGCATCCCCCGTCTATACAGAGAGGCCGCCACCCGGTCAAAGCCCCGCAAGCCCCGCACGCCGGATTCCGCCGCGGCAGGCGATCACATCCGCGCGCAGTGCCCGGTCTGGAGGACAGCGCCGGGGCGCTGCCCCGGACCCCGGGATATTTAAGGACAGAAAGTGAAGGCGGGCGTGCAGCCCTCCCGTGCGGCTTCATCTTTTCCCAAATACTCCGGGGTCCGGGGCAGCGCCCCGGTCCTGCCCCCGCCGCCAGGCGCGGCGCCGGTCTATTGCCGCAGCAGCGCGGCCTCGGCGGCGTCGGCCACCGACCAGTCGCGCAAGGCGGCCGCGATCGCCCCGGCCATGCGCGCGCGCCAAGCCGGGTCGGACAGCCGATCCAGGTCGCGCGGCGAGGACATGTAGCCCAGTTCGATCAGCACCGAAGGGATGTCGGGCGATTTCAGCACCGAAAAGGCCGCGCCCCGCCGGGGTTTGCTGTGCAGGCCGAGGCCCTCGGCCGCGATGGCGGCGACGAGCGCCGCCGACAGCCGGTCCGACCGCGGCGCGGTTTCGCGGCGCGCCATGTCCATCAGCACGCCCGCGATCACGTCGTCCTGGCCCTTGAGGTCCACCCCCGCCAGCAGGCTGTCGCGGTCGTGGCGTTCGGCCAGCGCGGCAGAGGCCGCGTCGGACGCTTCATCGGCCAGCACATAGACGGTGGCGCCCGTCGCCTCGCCCTCGGCCGCGGCATCGCCGTGCAGCGACAGGAACACATCCGCCCCCTGTTCGTGGGCGATGGCGATGCGGGTTTCCAGCGGCACGAACACATCCGCCTCGCGCGTCATCACCACGCTGAAGCCGCCGGCGCGCACCAGCGCCTCTTTCAGTTCGCGCGCGAAGGTCAGCATCAGGGCCGCCTCGGTCTTGCCGCCGCGTTCCGCGCCCGGGTCGATGCCGCCATGCCCGGGGTCGAGCGCCACGGTCAGCGGCCCCTCGCCCCGGTGGCGGCGGCGGGGTTCGGCGGTTTCGGCCGGGCGCGGCAACGGCAGCGCCCAATGTTCGGGGTCGGGCAGCGCGGCGCGGGCGGCGAAATCGGCCGGGTCGGTGGGGTCGAGCCGCAGCCGCACCAGCGCGCCCCCCGCCGCGTCCGCGCCGGTGCGCATTTCGGCCTCGGCCACGCGATAGGGGCCGTCGAGTTCCAGCACCAGCCGCGACCAGCCGGGGGCGAGCGGCCCCGCCCGCAGGTCGCGCACCCGCTGGCTGGTGCCGAAGGGCGTGCGGTCCAGCGCGCCCCAGTCCACCTCGCGGAAATCGGCGACCAGCCGGGGCGGCGCATCCAGAACCCGCACGCGCCACGGCACCGGCTGGCTGAGCGCGAGGTCGAGCGCGATCCCCCCGCCCGCGTCGCGCAGCCGCGAGCCTGCGGGGTCGAGCCGCGCGAGCGCCGAAAGGCCCTGCCCCGCCGCCATCCCCGCCATCGCCAGCCACAGCACCGCCCAGAGGGCCGCCAGCACCCGCATCCCTACCCCGCCTTGCGCTGCGCCATGAACCCCGCCAGCCGCGCCAGCCCCTCGGCAATGTCCGCGGTCGCCCGCGCATAGGAAAACCGCAGCGTAGTGTGGCCGCGCGCGGGGTCGAAATCCAGCCCCGGCGTGACCGCGACCCCGGCCCCGGCGAGAATTTCCGCCGCGAAGGCGCGGCTGTCGGCGGTCAGCGCGGACACATCGGCATAGATGTAGAAGGCCCCGTCGGGCGGCGCGAAGGTGGTGAAACCGGCCTTCGGCAGCCCCTCCAGCATCAGGCGGCGGTTTTCGGCATAGACGGCGCAGTTCGCCTCCAGTTCCTCGATGCAGTCGAGCGCGGCCAGTGCGGCGACCTGGCTGGCATGGGGCGGGCAGATGAACATGTTCTGCGCCAGCCGCTCGATCACGCGCACATGGTCTTCGGGCACGACCATCCAGCCCACGCGCCAGCCGGTCATCGAGAAATATTTGGAGAAGGAGTTGATGACATAAACATCATCGCCGACTTCCAGCGCAGATACCGCGCGGGGGCCGTACTGGATGCCGTGATAGATCTCGTCGGATACGAAGGCGATGTCGCGGTCCGCGCAGGCGCCGATCAGGCCCGCCAGTTCCGCCCGCCCCAGCATGGTGCCCGAAGGGTTGCCGGGGCTGGCCACGATCAGGCCCTGAAGGTCGGGGGTGGCGGCCAGCAGGTCGGGCGTGGGCTGGAAGCGCGTGGCGGCGGTGGTGGGGATGTCGACGGGCGCAAGGCTCAGCGCGCGCAGGATCTGGCGGTAGGACGGATAGCCGGGCAGGCCCATCCCCACCCGTTCGCCCGCGTCGAAAAGGGCCGAAAATGCCAGCAGGAAGGCCGCAGACGACCCCGCCGTCACCACCACCCGGGCCGGGTCCAGATCCACCCCGTACCAGCGGCGGTAAAGTCCCGCGATGCCCGCCCGCAGGTCCGGCAGGCCGAGCGCCACGGTATAGCCGAGCGCGTCGGCCCCCATCGCGCGGGCCAGTGCCGCGCGCGCGCCGGCGGGGGCCGGGGTGCCGGGCTGGCCGACCTCCATATGGATGATGTGGCGGCCTGCGGCTTCTGCGGCGCGGGCGGCCTCCATCACATCCATCACGATGAAGGGATCGACAATCCCCCGTCTTGAAACCCGCATCGCATCCCCCATAGACTGGCGCCGGTATCGGCCTGCAATCGGGCCTGTTTCCCAGCCCCGGCACGCCGCGTCAATGGCCGGGCCGGCCCATTCGGAGCGTAACCCATGCCCATCCTGCCCCGCCCGGCGCGCCGCCTGACCCTTTCCGCCGCTGCCGCCGCACTGATGCTGGCGGGCCCGGCCGCCGCCTTCGACCCCGCCGCGATGACCGAGGCCGAACGCGACGCCTTCCGCACCGAGGTGCGGGCCTATCTGCTCGACCATCCCGAGGTGCTGATGGAGGCGATCCGGGTGCTGGAAGAGCGGCAGATGGAACAGCAGGCCAAGGCCGACATCGACGCGTTGCAGGCCCGCGCGGCGGATCTGTTCGAGGATCCGAATTCCTGGGCGGGCGGCAATCTGGAAGGCGACATCACGGTGGTGGAATTCCTCGACTACCGCTGCGGCTATTGCAAGGCGATGTACAAGGATGTCGAGGCGCTGGTGAAGACCGACGGCAACATCCGCTATGTCATCAAGGAATATCCGGTTCTGGGCGACGTGTCGGTGGCCGCGGCGCGGTTCACCATCGCGCTGCGCCAGATCGCGGGGGATGCGGCCTACAAGCAGGCGCATGACGCGCTGATGACGCTGAACGGCCAGCCCTCGTCCGCGCTGTTCCGCCGCATCGCCAAGGAGGTGGGCGCCGATGCCGATGCGGTGCTGGCCCGGATGGAAAGCGACGAGGTGACGGCGGTGATCGCCGCCAACCACGCGCTGGCGGAGGCCCTCGGCGTGCGCGGGACGCCGAATTTCGTGGTCAAGGACACCTTCGTGCGCGGGCAGGTGCCGCTGTCGGAAATGCGCAAGATCGTGGCCCAACAGCGCGAAAAGGGCTGAGCCCCGCAGGGACGCTATCCGGGAGGGGCCGCCGATGCGGCCCCTTTTCCGTTGCGCGGGAAGGCAGCGGGGCGGCATTCGAAGGCATGTTGACAGCCACCGCGCCGTTGGGCCGGGCGGGAACAGGAAACGCATCGCGTTTCCCTCGCCCGTCGCGCGACAGGGCCGCGGGGGCGGCGATGCCGGGAAAAATGGATAGGCCAGCGCCCGCCGCGCCCTCGATGCGAAAGGGGGCCGCGAACGGCCCCCCTTGCCCGGATCGGCGACGGTCACTGCGCCGCGGCGCGGAAGGCGTTCAGCACCTCGGTCCCCGGGCGGCCCGCGCCGTCGAGTTCCTTGGCCCAGTCCTCGTTCACCGTGGCGATGCGTTCGGTCCAGAGCGCGACCTGTTCGGGCGAAAGCTCGGCGATCTCCCAGCCCTTTTCCTCGACCAGGCGTTTGGTCGCGGTGGCTTCCTGTTCGTCCTGCCAGCTGCATTGCGCGTCCAGCGTCGCGGCCCCCGCCTCGGTGATCGCGGCCCTGGCGCTGTCGGACAGCCCGTCCCACGCCTTGGCCGACATCACCAGCACGACGCTGCCCGCGCCGAGCTTCACGCCGCTGGTGGAATATTTCATCACGTCCTCGAGCTTCAGCGCCGCCAGCGCCATGTGCGAATAGAGCGAGCCGTCGACGGTGCCGCGGGTCAGCGCGTCATACATCTCGGGGCCCGGGATCTGCACCGGCGCGCCGCCAAGCGCGGTCACGGTCTTGTTCATTGCCCCGCCCGCGACACGGATCTTCAGCCCCGACACCGCATCCAGCGTCGGCGTGGGCCGGGTGGCGGTCAGCATCGAATAGGGCGGCACGGTGGAAACGTAGATGACATGCAGATCCTGCGGCTTGTATTCGGCCTCGTTCAGGATCCCGCCTTCCTTGGCCAGTTCCCAGAACTTGTGCGAATATTCGCAGGACGAATTCGCCAGCCCCGGCAGTTCCGACACCGCGGTCAGCGGCAGCTTGCCGCCCGCGATGGCCGGCGTGACCAGCGCCAGTTCGGCAATGCCCGAGGCGACGGTCGCCAGATGGTCCTTGCCAAGCTGGTTGGCGGGATAAAGCTCGAACGCGACCGCGCCGCCGGTGGCCGCGGATACGGCATCGGCGAATTTCTGCACGCCCTGTTCGATCAGGAAATGGCTGGCCGGATAGCCATGCGAGATCTTGAACGTCACCTTGTCCTGCGCCGCGGCGGGCGCAACGGCCCCCGCAGCCACCAGCGCCGCCAGCGACAGCGCCCGGAATGTCGTCATGAACATGTTGTCTCCCCTCTGCAAGCGATGCGGCACCTTCGGCACCCCAAGGCGGACCCCGGCCCCGGGATCCTGCTTCCTGCCTGCTTTCTACCGGCTTTCGATCTTGCCCGGCAAACGCCGTCGCGCGGCATGAAGGGATACCGCGACATACCACAGGAAAAGCCTATACCATCCGCCGGCACGCATGACCCGACCGGACCCCGGGGCCGGGCGGGTGCGACCCGCCCGCGAGGGCGCCATTCACTGGGGAGTGGGGTCGCGCCGCCCCGCCCGCCTGCCGGCCTGAACCGGCGGACAAGCCCGATCGCACATGCGCGCGTCCCCGATCCGCCGGGGTGCGGAAGGCGCAGGCCGCGAACCGCCCGTCCGGGCGGCCCGCGGCATCGTCCCGGGCAGAAGCACTCGACCGCGGGGCCGCAAGGGCTGGGTCATCGAAAACATGCACGCTATAAACAGACTTCCGCCAAGACGGCAGACCCGTAATTCATATTACGGTTTTATGCAAGCCAGTCGAGGAGATGACCATGCGGCAGGAGGCGCGCGACCGGCGCGCGATGCAGATCGAGGCGGCGGCCATCGCCATCGTCGAGGAACAGGGCTATGCCAAGGCCACGATGCAGGCGATCGCCCGGCGCGCGGGGGCGTCGATGGAAACGCTCTACAACTGGTACGGCGACCGGCACGGGCTGTTCCGCGCCATGATCGCGCGCAACACCGAGGCAGGGCGGGCGGCGCTGATCGCCTGCCTTGCGGGCGATGCGGATTCGCGCCGGACGCTGATCCTTGTCGGCGAACTGATGCTGGGCGTGGTCACGGGCGACCGTTCCGTCATGCTGGCGCGGGCCGCGGCGGCGGACGGGACGGGCGAACTGGGCCGGCTGATCGCGGAACTGGGGCGCGACACGATGATGCCGATGATGGGCGATCTCTTCCGCCGCATCGCGCGCGAAGGCTGGCTGGCCTTCGACGACGCCGACGAGGCGGCGGAAACCTGGCTGGCGCTGACGGTCAGCAACCTGCAATACCGCCGCATCGTCTGCCGCCTGCCACAGCCGGGACCCGATATCATCGCCGCCCGCGCCCGGGACGCGATCAAGCGGATGGAACGGCTCTACCCGCCTATTGCGCCCCCGGCTGCACCGCAGTGATCGCGGGGCGCAGGGTGTCTTCCAGCACGGCGCGGCTGACCGGGCCCGCGATGCGCAGCAGCACCTTGCCCGCGCCGTCGATCACATAGGTTTCCGGCACACCGTAGACCCCCCAGCTCAGCGCGACGCGGCCCTGCGCGTCGGCGCCGATCGCGGCATAGGGATCGCCCAGTTCGGCAAGGAACTTCAGCGCATTGTCCGGCTGGTCCTTGTAGTTGACGCCGATGATCGGCACGCCTTCGCCGGCCAGTTCGGTCAGCATCGGATGTTCCGCCCGGCAGGGCGCGCACCAGCTGGCCCAGAAGTTCACCAGCTTCACCCCCGGCGCGCGCAATGCCGCATCGTCGGGCAGCACGCCGTCGCCCAGTTGCGTCAGCGCCATGGGCGGCGCGGCGCGCCCGACCAGCGTCGAGGGCAGCCCCTCGGGGTCGTCGCGGTACATGCCCGCGAAGAACAGCCCCGCCAGCAGCCCGAACACCGCCGGCGGAATGAACAAAAGCCATTTGCCCCTAGCCATCCGCCCGCCCCTTTCGTCCCTCTGCCTCTGCCAGCGCGCGCCGCACCTTTGCCGCGCGCCACAGCGTCAGCGCCACCAGCGCCACGATCAGCAGCAGCGACACCGCATAGGCCGACAGCACGGTGGCTGCGTATTTCCCCAGATCGGGCATCATGCCAGCCGCTCCCTCGCCATCAGCGCCTTGAGCCGGCGCAGGCGGATTTCCGTCCGCGTGCGGATCAGCACCAGCGCCACGAACATCAGCACGAACCCCGCGATGCAGACCACAAGCGGCAGCCAGTAGACGTTCGACACGTTTTCCTGCCGGTCCATCGACAGCGACGCGCCCTGATGCAGCCCCTGGTTCCAGAAGTTCACCGCATAGCGGCTGAGCACCGCAAAGACCGAGCCCACAAGGCACAGCACCCCGGTCAGGTCGGCCGCGGTATCGGGGTTCTCGACCGCCTCCCACAGCGCGATATAGCCGAGGTAGAACAGCGCGAGGATCAGGAAGGATGTCAGCCGCGGATCCCAGGCCCACCAGGTGCCCCACATCGGCTGGCCCCAGATCGCCCCCGTCGCCAGCGCGATCAGCGTGAAGGTCAGCCCCACCGGCGCCGCCGCCCGCGCCGCCAGCGCCGACACGTGATGGCGGCGGATCAGCCAGATGAGGCTGGCCACCAGCATCATGATCCAGGCGTTGATCGCCATCATCGCCGCCGGCACATGCAGGTAGATGATCTTGACGGTCGAGCCCTGCTTGTAATCCTCGGGCGTCAGGAAAAAGCCCCAGATCAGGCCCGCGACGACGCAGACCAGTGCCAGCCCCGTGACCCATGGCAGCACTAGGGCCGAGGTCTCCATGAACTTCTTGGGGTTGGCATATTCCCAGATCGACATGTTTCCTCCGTAGCGTCTCGGTCGCGCGCGCTCAACTGCCTATCACGTGAAGATCAACGTATGTTTATGCGGATCGCGGCCGCAGCCGCAAAGGGCAAAAGCGCCGCGCCCCCGGCGGTGATCCCGGCCAGCAGCATCAGGGGCGTCAGGGCGTCCATCCCTTCGGTCCCCCGGCGCACGGTTTCGGCCCCGAACACCAGCGTCGGGATGTAAAGCGGCAGCACCAGCAGCGACAAAAGCAACCCCCCCCGCTTCAGCCCCACCGTCAGCGCCGCGCCGAAGGCCCCGATCACCGACAGCGCCGGCGTGCCGAGCGCGAGCGAGGCCATCAGCCAGCCGAAGCCCCCGGGCGGCAGGTTCAGCAGCACCGCCAGCCCCGGCGCCGCCAGCGTCAGCGGCAGCCCCGTCACCAGCCAATGCGCCAGCGCCTTGGCCGCCACCGCCCCTTCCAGCGGCAGCGGCGCGGTCGCCAGCAGGTCGAGCGAGCCGTCCTCGTGATCCAGCGCGAAGATCCGGTCGAGCGACAGAAGGCAGGCCAGCAGCGCCGCCACCCACAGCACGCCGGGCGCGATGCGCGACAGCATCCCGCCCTCGGGCCCGACGCCGAGCGGCACCAGCACGCAGACGATCAGAAAGAAGGCAAGGCCAAGCCCGAAGCCCCCGCCCGCGCGGAACGCCAGCCGCAGGTCGCGCCAGATCAGCGCCGTCATGCGAAAGCCTCGTCGAAGGCGCCGGTGGCGCGGGGCACGGCGCGGAACGGGGTCAGGTCCAGTTCCGCCGCCTCGGTCAGGCCGAGGTCGATATGGGTGGCGATCAGGGCCGATCCGCCATCGGCCAGATGCGCGCGCACCATGCCGGCAAAGACGGCGACCGAGGCCGCGTCCAGCGACACGGTGGGTTCGTCCAGCACCCAGACCGGCCGCCCCGTGACCAGCAGCCGCGCCAGCCCCAACCGCCGCTTCTGCCCCGCCGACAGGTTCTGCGCCGCCCGGTCGCGCAGCGCCATCAGGTTCATCCGCTCGAGCGCGCGTTCCACCGCCGCAGGCCCGGTACCATAGACCGCGGCCCAGAACCGCAGGTTTTCCGCCGCCGTCAGGGTCGCCTTCAGCCCGTCGGCATGGGCGGCATAGGCCACGCCCTCGGGCGGGACGGACACGCGGCCCTCCACCGGCGGCTGCAGCCCCGCGACGGTGCGCAGAAGGGTGGTCTTGCCGATGCCGTTCGGCCCGCGCAGCACCAGCGCCTGCCCGGGGCGCAGGGTGAACCCCACCCCTTCCAGCACGGCCACACCGCCGCGCGCACAGGCCAGATCGCTTGCCACCAGTTCCATGCCGCCAGCCCTAGCCGATCCTGCGGGCGGCGCAAAGGGCCGAAAGGGCTCAGACCGGGATCAGCGCGGCGGCAATCCGTCGCCCCTCGGACAGGCAGATGTTGTAGGTGCGGCAGGCGGCGGGGGTGGCCATGGGCTCGACCCCGATCCCGGCCTCTTCCAGCGCGGTGCGAAAAGCGGTCGGCAGGGGCGCCATCGCGGCGCCGGTGCCCACGAACAGCACATCCACCTGCCCCGCCAGCGCGGCCGGCAGCGCCGCCGGATCGCCCATGCCCGCCCAGGGCCCCGCCCCCATGGGCGTCACCAGCACCGCACCGTGCAGCACCCGCCCGCCGATGCGGAACGCGCCCGGGGCATAGCCGTCGATCGGCTGTGCTGCGCCGGAAAAGTCGATCTCGGTCAGCGGCATCAGCTTCCCCCCTGCCACAGCGGCAGCCCGACCAGCGCCGAGCCCGCGATCATCAGATAGGCGGTGACCCGGTAAAGCCCCGCCCGGTCGGGCCGGAACAGCGCCGTGCCGAGCCGCGCCCCGGCGATGAAAGGCACCGCCAGCACCGCGGCCAGCACCAGTTCCGGCCCCGCCAGAACCCCCCGCAACGCCAGCAGCGCCAGCATCATCACGCCCACCAGCGACAGGAACATCAGCAGGTTCGCCCGCACGATGGCGACCGGCAGGGGGCTGGCCATATAGTACAGGATCACCGGCGGCCCCGCCAGCGCCGTGGCCCCGCCGACAAGCCCCGAAAGTCCGCCGACCACCACCCGCATGCCCGGCCCCCGCCCCCCGCGCCAGCGCCAGCCCGCGGCAAGTGCGGCGACGGTGGCCAGCGCCATCAGGCTGACCGACCAGCGGAACGCCTCGGCCGGCAGCACCGTCAGCGCCCAGATCCCGGCGGGCACGCCCGCCAGCATGCCAAGGGCCAGCATCCCGATCTCGCGCGGCCGGCCGGCACGGGCGGCGCGCGGCAGGCTCGGCAGGGTGCCGGCCAGATCCATCAGCACGATCACCGCCACCGCCTGCGCGGGCGCCAGCACCAGCCCCGCGACCGGCATGAACACCAGCCCGGTGCCGAAGCCCGTGAACCCCCGCGCCATGCCCCCCAGAAGGGCGGCCAGCACCAGCAGCCCAAGGCCGGGCTGCGCCAGCGCCGCCTCCAGCACCGCGGGCATCAGGCGTCGATCTGGCTCAGGTCGTCGCCATTCGCGGTCTTGCCCGGCTTGGGCGTGCGGTCCAGCCCCAGGAACAGCACCACGTTCTTGGCCATGTAGATCGAGGAATAGGTCCCGATCGTGACCCCGAAGGTGATGGCGAAGATGAAGCCCCGGATCACATCGCCGCCGAAGATCAGCAGCGGGATCAGCGCCAGCAGCGTCGTCCCCGCGGTTATCACCGTGCGGCTCAGCGTTTCGTTGACCGACAGGTTCATCACCTCGCGCAGCGGCATCTTCTTGTATTTCAGCAGGTTTTCCCGCAGCCGGTCGAACACCACCACGGTGTCGTTGATGGAATAGCCCAGAATGGTCAGCAACGCCGCGACCGTGGTCAGGTCGAACTTGATCTGGAACAGCGAGAAGATCCCGATCGTCACCAGCACGTCATGGACCAGCGCCGCGACCGACCCCACCGCGAACTGCCATTCGAACCGCAGCCAGATATAGACCCCGATGCCGAGAGCCCCGGCCGCCACCGACAGCACCGCCGACCAGATCAGTTCGCCCGATACCTTGGGCCCGACCGATTCGACCGAAGAGAACACGATGTCCGGCGCCACGGTCTTCAACGCCGCCTCCACCTGCGCGATCGCCTCGGGGCTGATCGCCTCGCTGCCCTGTTCGGCCTCGATGCGGATCATCGCCACATGCTGGTCGGCGCGGAAGCCCGGGTCGAACACCTCGGTGATGCTGACATCGCCGAGGCCGAGCGGCGAGATCGCGCTGCGATAGGCGCCCACGTCGATCGCCACCGAGGATTCCGTGCGGATCGAGGTGCCGCCGCGGAAGTCGATGCCGAAGTTGAGCCCCATGATCGCCCAGATGATCACCGAGGCGACCATGAGGAAGATGGAAAACCCGAAGGTCGCCCACTGGTACTTGAAGAAGTCGATATTCGTCTGGTCGGGTACGAGCTTCAGGCGCATCGCTTATCCCTCCTCATACCACGATGGTTTTCGGGCGGCGCCAGCCCAGATAGATCACCACGATCAACCGCGTGACATAGATCGCCGTGAAGACCGAGGTCAGGATCCCGATGCCGAGCGTCACCGCAAATCCGCGCACCGGCCCCGCGCCAAGCGCGAACATGATGATCGCGATCACCATCGTCGTCACGTTGGCGTCCACGATGGCCGACAGCGCGCGGTCGTACCCCTCCTCGATCGCGCGCGCCGGGCCGCGGCCCTGCCGCAATTCCTCGCGGATGCGTTCGTAGATCAGCACGTTGGCATCCACCGCCATGCCCATCGTCAGCACGATCCCGGCGATGCCCGGCAGGGTCAGCGTGGCGCCGATGGCGGCAAGGACGGCGATGATCAGCATGATGTTGATCGCCAGCGCGACCACGGCGAAGGCGCCGAAGAGCCCATAGCTCGCCACCATGAACAGCACCACCGCCGCGGTGGCGACCAGCGAGGCCTTCTTGCTGGCGTCGATGCTGTCCTGGCCCAGTTCGGGGCCGATGGTGCGTTCCTCGAGGAAGTTCAGGTCCGCCGGCAAGGCGCCCGCGCGCAGCAGGACGGCCAGTTGCGTGCTTTCCTCGACCGAAAAGCGGCCGGTGATGATGCCCGACCCGCCGGGGATGTGGCTCTGGATCACGGGGGCGGAAATCACCTCGTTGTCCAGCACGATGGCGAAGGGCTTGCCGATGTTGTTGGCGGTATAGTCGCCGAACTTGCGCGCCCCCGTGGGGTTGAAGCGGAAGCTGACCGCGGGGCGGTTGTTCTGGTCGAACGAGGGCTGCGCATCCACCAGTTCCTCGCCGGTGACGACGGGCGCGTCCTCGATGACGTAATAGACCCCGCGTTCGTCCATCGAGGGCAGCAGGTGATGGCGCGGCGGCACCGGGGCCTGCGCGTCCGTCGTCTGGCTGGCGACGGGATGGAAGGTCAGCCGCGCGGTGGTGCCGATCAGCGCCTTCAACTCGTCCGCCGACCCGATCCCCGGCACCTGGATCAGGATCCGGTCGGATCCCTGGCGCTGGATCGTGGGTTCGCGCGTGCCCACCTCGTCCACCCGGCGGCGGATGATCTCAAGGCTCTGCTGGATGGTGCGGTCGTCGGTGGCCTTGCGCTCGGCCTCCGACAGGCCGACGACGATCACCTCGCCCTCGCGCCGCACCTCGAGGTCGTTCTGCCCGATCCCGGTCAGCGACACCACCGGCCGCGCCAGCCCGCGCACGATTTCCAGCGCGCGGTCCATGCCGGCGGGTTCGGACACCGTCACCCGCAGTTCGCCCGGATGGCTTTCCACCCGGCGGACGTTGCCGACCACGGCGCGTTCGGCCCGCAGCGCGTCGCGCACCTCGGGCCAGAGCCCGTCCATCCGGCCCTTGTAGACATCGCCCACCTGCACCTCTGCCAGGAGATGCGCGCCGCCGCGCAGGTCGAGCCCGAGCGGCACCAGCGACGCCGGCATCCAGGCGGGCCAGGCCTCCCGCGCCGCCGCCTGTTCGGGCGAAAGGCTGCCCCCCTTTTCCAGCACGGCGATCGCGTCGTTATGGCCCTCGACACGCGGGTAGAAGAAGTTCGGCAGCGCGAAATAAAGCCCCAGGGCGCAGATGCCCCAGATCAATACCCGCTTCCAGAGGGGGATATGCAGCATGGTTTCCGTCCGGTTGGTCCGGTGGCGGGCCCCCGGAAAGGGGCCCGGGCGCAGGTCAGGCGGCGGGTTCGGTCCGCGACAGAACCTGGGCGATGGTGCCCTTGATCACGCGCACCTTGACGCCCTCGGCGATCTCGACCTCGATCTCGCCGTCCTCCTTGACCTTGACCACCTTGCCGATGATGCCGCCCTGGGTCAGCACCGTGTCGCCCCGGCGCAGCGCCTCGACCATCGCGCGATGTTCCTTGGCCTTCTTCTGCTGCGGGCGGATCATCAGGAAATACATGATGACGAAGATCAGGATCAGCGGCACGAAGCTGGTGAAGGCGGCGGCACCGCCGCCCGAGGCGGCCTGGGCGAAGGCGGGGGTTGCGAACATGGGGCATCCTCTGTGTATGGGGCTTCGGGCGCACGCCGATGGCGCAGCCCGCAATTCGGCGCGCGCACCCTAGCGGCGGCGCCCCGCCTTGGCAAGGCGCGCCCCGCACCCCCCGCCGCCCCGCCCACGCGCTTGTGTAGGGCCGCCAGCGCAACCGCCGGGCGGCGGCGCGGCGTCACGGACGGCGCCGGGGCGCTGCCCCGGACCCCGGAGTATTTTTGGCAAGATGAAGCCGCACGGGAGGGCTGCACGCCCGTCTTCACTTTCTGTCCTTAAATATCCCGGGGTCCGGGGCAGCGCCCCGGTGCGCCGCGCGCCACCCGCATCGCCGCCGGAACGGCATGCCAACGCAGTACCCATCCCGCGCGAAATCGGCCATAAGCGGGCGGAACGATTCCGAAGAGGTCCGCCATGCACGACATCCGCGCCATCCGCGACAACCCGGCCGCCTTCGACGCGGGGCTTGCCCGCCGCGGGCTGCCCGGGCTTTCGGCCGAGGTGCTGGCGATCGACGAGACCCGCCGCGCCCGCATCCTGGCCGCGGAAACCGCGCAGGCCGACCAGAACCGCGCCTCCAAAGAGGTGGGCGCGGCCAAGGCGCGCGGCGATACGGCCGAATTCGACCGCTTGCGGGCGCTGGTCGCCGAAAAGAAGGCCGAGGTCGCGCGGATGACCGAAGAGGCGGCGGCAGAGGATGCGCGCCTGCGCGATCTGCTGATGACCATCCCCAACACCCCCCTGCCCGAGGTGCCCGAGGGCCGCGACGAGGACGACAATGTGGAACTGCGCCGGTGGGGCACGCCGCGCGCCTTCGATTTCACCCCGCGCGAACATTTCGACATCCCGGGCGTGAAACCGGGGATGGATTTCGAGACCGCCTCGAAACTCTCGGGTTCGCGTTTCGTCGTGCTGCGGGGCGCGGTGATCCGGGTGCACCGGGCGCTGGCGCAGTTCATGCTGGACACCCATGTGACCGACCACGGCCTGACCGAGACCTGGACCCCCGTCCTGGTGAAATCCGAGGCGATGTACGGCACCAACCAGCTGCCCAAGTTCGCCGAGGACAGCTATCAGACCACCAACGGCTGGTGGCTCATCCCCACGTCGGAGGTGACGCTGACCAACACGGTGGCGGGCGAGATCCTCGACGATGCCGCCCTGCCCATCCGCATGACCGCGCATACCCAATGTTTCCGGTCCGAGGCGGGCAGCGCGGGCAAGGACACCACCGGCATGCTGCGCCAGCACCAGTTCGAGAAGGTCGAGATGGTCTCGATCACCCGGCCCGAGGACAGCCTGACGGAACACGACCGCATGACGGCTTGCGCCGAGGCGATCCTGGAAAAACTGGGCCTGCCCTACCGCACCATCGTGCTGTGCACCGGCGACATGGGTTTCGGCGCGCAGAAAACCCATGATCTGGAGGTCTGGCTGCCCGGCCAGAACCGCTATCGCGAGATCAGTTCGGTATCCACCTGCGGCGATTTCCAGGCGCGGCGGATGAACGCGCGCTATCGCCCGGCGGGGGGCGGCAAGCCGGATTATGTGCATACGCTCAACGGTTCGGGCCTTGCGGTCGGGCGCTGCCTGATCGCGGTGCTGGAAAACGGCCAGCAGGCGGACGGCTCGGTCGATCTGCCGGCGGCGCTGCATCCCTATCTGGGCGGCCGGACACGGATTTCCGCCACCGGCGATCTGGTCTGAGCGGGCGGGCGCGGGAACCTCTGCCGCGCCCCGCCGTTGGTCATGCAGAAACCCGGGGAGGCCACCATGAAGATCCGCGCCATCTTTCTGCTCTGCCTCGCGATCCTGTTCGCGATGACGCCGCTGATGCTGCCCGGCTTCGACGGCTACGACCCCGAGGATTTCCCGGTGCAGATCCTGCGCCCCGCGGTCCAGCCGGCGGGCTATGCGTTCTCGATCTGGCTGCTGATCTATGCCGCGCTGATCCTGCATGCGGGTTTCGGCCTGCTGGCGCGCGATATGGATCCGGTATGGGACCGCCCGCGCGGCCTGCTGATGGCGGCGATGGTCTGCGGGATCCTCTGGGTCGCCTTTGCCGAGGATCTGCCGGTGGTCGCCACGATCGTGATCCTGACGATGCTGGCGGGGCTTCTGGCGGCCCTGCGGCAGACCAGCGCGGCGCAGGACCGGCTGTGGCTGATGGCGCCGGTGGCGCTGTTCGCGGGCTGGGTCACGGCGGCGGCGGGCGCGGCGACGGGGGTGACGCTGGCGGGGCTCGGCTGGCTGTCCGACACCGCGGCGGCGGTGGCGATGATCCTTGCGGTGCTGGTGCTGGCCGCGGCGGTGCAATGGCGCCTCGGGCGGGTGCCGGAATACGGCGCCGCCGTCATCTGGGCGCTGATCGGCATCGTGGCGGCGAACTGGGGGCTCAACGCCACCGTCGCTTGGCTGGCGCTGGCGGGCGCGGCCGTGATGCTGGCGGTGACGCTGCTGGCGGCCGCACGGGGCCGCGCCGCCTAGTAATCCTTCTTGCCGTCCAGATGCTTGCGCAGCCGCGACGGGGTGGATTTCTTGCGGTCCTTGAACGGGTTCTTGTCGCCCTGCCCGCGCAGCGTCAGCCGGATCGGCGTGCCCGGCATGTCGAACGCCTCGCGCAGGCCGTTGACCAGATACCGCTTGTAGCTTTCGGGCATGTCGTCGGGGCGCGAGCACATCACCACGAACCCCGGCGGCCGCGTCTTGACCTGCGTGGCATAGCGCAGCTTGATGCGCCGCCCGCCCGGCGCGGGGGGGGGATGCGCCTCGGTCATCGCACCCAGCCACTGGTTCAGCTTGGCGGTCGTCACCCGGCGGTTCCAGACGTCATGCGCCTTGAGGATCGCGGCATGCAGCCGGTCGAGCCCCCGCCCCGTCAGCGCCGAGACCGTGACCAGAGGCGCGCCGCGCAGTTGCGGCAGCAGGCGGTCGAACATCTCTTTCAGTTCGGCCAGCTTTTCCTGCTTTTCCGCCTCCAGATCCCATTTGTTCACCGCGACGACGACCGCGCGGCCCTCGGTTTCCGCGAAATCGGCGATGCGCAGGTCCTGCGTCTCGAACGGGATCTGCGCGTCCAGCAGGACCACCACCACCTCGGCGAAGCGCACCGCGCGCAACCCGTCGGCGACGGACAGCTTTTCCAGCTTTTCCTGCACCTTGGCGCGCTTGCGCATGCCGGCGGTGTCGAAGATGCGGATCGGCGTGCCCATCCAGTCGGCGCGCACCGAGATCGCGTCGCGGGTGATGCCGGCCTCGGGGCCGGTCAGCAGGCGGTCCTCGCCCAGAATGCGGTTGATGAGGGTGGATTTCCCGGCATTGGGGCGGCCGATGACGGCGATTTGCAGCGGTTTCGCGGGCGTGATGCGGGGGGCCTCGCCCTCGTCCTCCGACCCTTCGGGGATGTCCACATCCACCTCGGGCGCGTCTTGGGCCGCGCGCTCCTCGAATTCCTCGGCCAGGGGCGCGAGCACGGCATAGAGGTCTTCCATCCCCTCGCCATGTTCGGCCGACAGCCGCAGGGGTTCGCCCAGGCCAAGGCTCCACGCCTCCAGCGCGCCGTCCTCGCCCGCGCGGCCCTCGGCCTTGTTCACGCCCAGGATCACCCGCGCGCCCTTGCGGCGCAGCAGATCGGCCAGCACCTGATCGGTCGGCGTCACGCCCACCCGCCCGTCGATCAGGAACAGCGAGACATCCGCCATGTCCACCGCCCGTTCCGTCAGCCGCCGCATCCGGCCCTGAAGGCTGTCGTCGGTGACTTCCTCGAGCCCCGCGGTGTCGATCACGGTGAAGCGCAGGCCGAACAGCTTCGCCTCGCCCTCGCGCAGGTCGCGGGTGACGCCGGGCTGGTCGTCGACCAGCGCCAGACGGCGGCCCACCAGCCGGTTGAACAGCGTGGACTTGCCCACATTGGGCCGCCCGACGATGGCGAGCGTAAAGGTCATGGATGCCTCCGTGGAGCGGCGCGGGCGCGCGAAGCCCGCCCCTTACACCGCCCGCGCCTCAGCGGAAAGCGTGAAGTTGCCCGTTTTCCGTCACGACATAGAGCGTGCCGCCCGCCACGGCGGGCAATGCCGCCGCGCCCGCGGGCATCTCGATCACGCCCACCGGCTCGCCATCGACCGGCGAGAAGAACCGCACCAGCCCGTCGGCAGAGGCGACAACCAGCCGCCCGCCCGCCATCACGGGGCCGTAATGGGCCACCACGTCGCGCTGGCGGCGGGCCTTGTCCTTGGTGTAATGCGGCAGCGGCACCGACCAGATCCGCGCGCCGGTGGCGGCGTCGAGCCGGACCAGATCGCCCTCGTCCCCGACGAGGAAGACCGAGCCCGCGGCATGCCAGACCGGCGCCAGCGCGCCCTCGTTCACATCCCACAGCCGCGCGCCGGTTTCGGCATCCAGCGCCACCGTGCGCCCCGCGGCGGTGCCGGCAAAGATCGTGCCGCCCGCCAGCACCGGATCGCCGGTCACATCGCCGATGAACGACGCCGCGCGGCCGAGCCGTTCGCCCGCCACTGGCGTGACCCATTGGCGCGCGCCGTCCTTGCGCGCCGCCGCGACCAGTTCGCCCGTCGACAGCGGGAACACCACCCGGTCCCCCGCGACCAGCGGCGCGCCTGTGCCCGCCCGGCCCGCGGTCGAGGGCGCGCCCGTGACCCACCAGCGCACCTTGCCGCCATCGGTGGACAGCGCCCATCCGCCCGGCCCCCGCGCGCTGACATAGACGGTATCGCCCGCGACCGTCGGCGCGCCCGCGACCGGCGCGTCGAACCGGTGCCGCCACAGCAAGCCCCCCGTGCGCTGGTCGAGCGCGATCAGTTCGCCAAAGCCGGTGGTGACGTAGATCCGCCCGTCCGCGGCGGCCAGCCCGCCGCCCGACACGCTGTCGCCGCGTTCGCCCGGCAGCGTGGCGTCATAGGTCCAGACCGGGGCGCCGGCGGTGGTGAAGGCGCTGACGACATTGGCCGCATCCACCGCAAACACCTGCCCGCCCGCGACGATCGGCGCGGCGGCGATGCGCTGGCGGCGGGCGTTGCCGGCGCCGAGCGCCACGGTCCACACCCGCTGCGGCGCGGCCGACAGCGCGAGGTTCGCCGCCACGTTATGGGCCGGGTTTCCGGCGCGGTGGGTCCATTCGGCATTCGCCAGCGGCGCGGGCAGCGCCACGGGGCGGGATTCGTTCACCGGCCGCGCGTCCTGCACCGCCATGCCATCGGCCGCGGCGGCGCTTTCCTCCAGCGGGGTGCGCAGGTCGAACCGCTGGCCGGGCAGCACCTCTATCCGTTCGCAGGCCGCCAGCGTGCCGAGCAAGGCCAGCGCCGCGATGCCGTGGGTCAGTCGTGCCACTGTCGTCCCCTTCCCTGCCCGTTCCTGCGCCTGCCCGGAAACCGCCGGGGTCTCAGCCGCGGTTGTCCCCGGTATCGTCCTCGCCGCCCAGAACCACGACCATCTGCGCCGCGCGCCGGCGCAGGGCCTCGGTCGCCTCCTGATCGTCGACCAGCGCGCGGAAAGCCGCCAGCGCCGCTTCATGGTCGCCCGCCGCCAGATCCAGCAACGCGACCTGTTCCTGCGCCAGCGGCCGATAGGGCCGCCCCGGCGCGGTCAGGGGTTGCAGCGCGGCGCGGCGGTCGTCCGCCGTCATCGCCTCGCCCGCCGCGCTGACCCGGCGCAGTACCGCCAGATCGCGCCACATCGGGTCGAGCGTCGCATCGCCGGCCACCGCATCCAGCGCGGCCAGCGCCGCCGCGCGGTCGCCATCCTCGCCCGTCGCCACCCCGGCGTCCGACGCCAGCAGCGCCAGCAGCGCCGCCTGTTCCGGCCCGCCCGCGGCGATCCCCGCCAGCGCCGCGCGCCGCGCGGGGGCGTCGGGCGCATCCAGCGCCGCCAGCACCGCATCGCCGAAGGCGCGCGCGTCCGCCCGGCGGCTGGCCTTCTGCCATTCATAGGCCGCCGCCGCGCCCACGATCGCCACGATGACCAGCACCACGATCCAGCCATAGCGGCGGTAAAGCCTGAACAGCCGTTCGCGCCGGACCTCTTCGGCAACCTCGTCGATGAAACTGTCGGTGTTCGACACCTGCGCCTCCTGCTGCGACCGGCCTGTCTTACACGCAAGGCCAAGGGCTTGCCAAGCCCCGCCGCCCCGCCCCGGCGGCGCGGCGCGCCCTCAGGCGGCGTCCTGCGCGCCCTCGGCCGACTGGCGCGCCCACATCGCGGCATAGCGCCCGCCGCGCGCCAGCAGATCCTCGTGCCGGCCCTCTTCCACGATCCGGCCCTGTTCCAGCACCACGATCCGGTCGCTGTCGGCGATGGTGGACAGCCGGTGGGCGATGGAAATCACCGTGCGGCCCCGGCCCATTTCGCGCAGACTGTCCTGGATGTCGCGTTCCGTCTGGGTATCCAGCGCCGATGTCGCCTCGTCCAGCAGCAGGATCGGCGGGTTCTTCAGCAGGGTGCGCGCGATCCCCACGCGCTGCTTTTCGCCGCCCGACAGCTTCAGCCCGCGTTCGCCCACCGGGGTGTCGTAGCCTTCGGGCAGGGCCGCGATGAAATCGTGGATCCGCGCCGCGCGGGCGGCGTCCTCGATCTCGGCCCGGGTCGCGCCGGGGCGGCCGTAGGCGATGTTGTAGAGGATCGTGTCGTTGAACAGCACCGTGTCCTGCGGCACCACCCCGATCGCGGCATGGAGCGATTCCTGCGTCACCGCGCGCAGGTCCTGCCCGTCGATGCGCAGCGCGCCGCCGGTGACGTCGTAGAACCGGAACAGCAGCCGCCCGATGGTGGACTTGCCCGACCCCGAAGGCCCGACCAGCGCCACCCGTTCCCCCGCGCCCACCCGCAGGCTGATGCCCCGCAGGATCGGGCGCGCGGGCTCATAGGCGAATTCCACCGCCTCGAATTCCACCGCGCCGCCCTTGACCTGCAATGCAGGCGCGCCGGGGCGGTCCGTCACCTCGGCCGGCTGGTCCAGAAGGCCGAACATTTCCGCCATGTCCACCAGCGCCTGCCGGATCTCGCGATAGACGGTGCCCAGAAAGCCGAGCGGCATGGTGATCTGGATCATGTAGGCGTTGACCATGACGAAATCGCCCACCGTCAGCTGCCCCGCCGCCACGCCCCGCGCCGCCATCACCATCACGATCACCAGCCCGGCGGTGATCAGGAACGCCTGCCCGAGGTTCAGCAGCGACAGCGTGAGCCCGGTCCTGACCGCCGCGCGTTCGTACCGTTCCATCGCGGCGTCATAGCGCGCGGCCTCGCGCCCTTCGGCGCCGAAATACTTCACCGTCTCGAAGTTCAGCAGGCTGTCCACCGCCTTCTGGTTGGCGTCGGTATCCTGCGCGTTCATCTCCTGACGGATCCTGACCCGCCATTCGGTGACTTTGAAGGTGAAGCCGATGTAAAGCGTGATGGTGACGATCACCACCGCCATGTAGATCAGCCCGAAGGCAAAGGCGAAGATCGCCGCGACCAGCGCCAGTTCCAGGATCAGCGGCCCGATCGAGAACAGCAGGAACCGCAACAGGAAATCGACGCCCTTCACCCCCCGCTCGATGATGCGCGACAGCCCCCCGGTCTTGCGCGTGAGGTGGTAGCGCAGCGACAGCCCGTGGATATGGGTGAAGGTTTCCAGCGCCAGCCGCCGCAGCGCCCGCTGGCTGACGCGGACGAAGACCGCATCGCGCAATTCGCCGAAGGCGACGGTGCCGAGCCGGGCGAGCCCATAGGCCAGGATCAGCCCCCCCGCGCCCAGACCCAGCATCGTGGCCGCATCGGGGGCGGGCCCGGCCAGCGCATCGACCGCCTGCTTGAACATCCACGGCGTCGAGACGGACAGCAGCTTGGCCAGCACCAGCATGGCCAGCGCGATCACCACCCGCCGGCGCACCCATGCCTGCCCCTCGGGCCAGAGATAGGGCAGCACGCGGCGGATCGTGGTCCAGCCGCTGGCGCGGGGTCCGGTCTCGTCGGCTGTGGCGGTGGGGGCGGGGTGGCTGCGGCGCATGGCGGATCCTTTCGCGCCCTCCTACGGGTTCGGCCGGGAAAAGGCCAGTGGCTGCGCGTGCCGTGCCCGGCGTTCGCGCGGGCCGAGGGCTCAGGGGCCTCCGGCGGGGATATTCAAGTCCAGCCTGAAGATGCAGGGCGTTCCTTTGGTCCGTCCGGCGGCTTCATCTTGCCGCACATACACCGGCACGCCCGCCGGCTCACTCCGCCGTCGGAACGGTGAACACCTGCCCGGGATAGATCAGGTCCGGGTTGCGGATCTGGTCGCGGTTGGCCTCGAACACCTTCACGTAGAGGATGCCCGAACCATAGGCCGCGCGCGCGATGCCCCAGAGGGTATAGCCCGGCTGCACCGTGACGGCCGCCACGGCGGGGCCGGCGCCCGCCGGGGCGGGCGTCGCGGCGGCGAGGGCGGCGGGATCCTCGCGCTGGAAGGGGGTCTCGAACCGGGCGGTGACACGGCCCGCGGCGTCGATCAGGTCGGCGCGCAGCCGGTAGACGCCGGGGGCGACAGCGGCGAGCGCGGTCTGCCAGCCGCCATCGGGGCCGACAGGCACGGTCGCCGCCTCGGCATCGTCGAGGTAGAGCCGCACGAAGGCCCCCGGCGCGCCGCGGCCCGAGACCATCACCGCCCCGTCGGGGGCATAGGCGATCGCCTCGATGCCGACCCCGGCGGCAGGCTGTGCGGCGGCGGGGGATTGCAGGACCTTCACGCCCGCATCGCCCACGAGGATCGCGGCCGGGGCGGCGGGGGCGGCGGCATCGGGCGCCGGGGCCGCATCGGCGGCGGGCAGCGCCACGGCATCCGCCCCGGGGGCGGGCGCGGGGGCCGGGGCGGCGGCGGTCTGGGCCTCGGGCTCGGCGGGGGCGGCGGTGTCGACCAGCCGGGGGCGCGCGCGCTTGTCCCCTGGCAGCACCAGCACGCGGTCGGCCAGAAAGATCGCCTCTTCG